>CAYTFW010000106.1:0-22542 GCA_964437145.1 uncultured Rhizobiaceae bacterium | reverse complement strand
ACTGGCCACGCCGACGCGGTCCACTGGACTCGGCCGGCGCGGGTTGCGCCTGGGCGCGGCCCATCAGCACCTCGAAGGCCGAGGCGCGATCGACCATCTGGTCGTACTTGCCGGCGATCGGGCTGGCGCCGGCGATGGCGTTGCGCTCGGTGTCGCTCAGTGGGCCAAGGCGCGATTGCGGTGGCGCGATGAAGACGCGCTCGACCGGGGTGGGCACGCCCTTGGCGTCGAGGAACGAGACCAGCGCCTCACCGACGCCCAGCTCGAGGATCGCCTTGGTGGCGTCGAAGGCGTCGTTGGCGCGGAAGGTCTGCGCCGCCGTCTTCACCGCCTTCTGATCCTTGGGCGTGAAGGCGCGCAGCCCGTGCTGCACGCGGTTGCTGAGCTGGCCCAGCACCGTCTCGGGCACGTCGAGCGGGTTCTGGGTGATGAAATAGACGCCGACGCCCTTGGAGCGGATCAGGCGCACCACCTGCTCGATCTTCTCGATCAGCGCCTTGGGCGCGTCGTTGAACAGCAGATGCGCCTCGTCGAAGAAGAACACGAATTTCGGCCGATCGAGGTCGCCGACCTCGGGCATGGTCTCGAACAGCTCCGACAGCAGCCACAGCAGGAAGGTGCCGTAGAGCCGGGGGTTCTGCATCAGCCGGTCGGCGGCCAGCACGTTGATGTAGCCGACATTGTTGGAATCGCGCCGCGGCATGTCGCGCAGGTCGAGCGCCGGCTCGCCGAAGAAATGCTCGCCGCCCTGCTGCTCGAGCACCAGGAGCGCGCGCTGGATCGCGCCGACGGTGGCCTTGCTGACGTTGCCGTATTGCGTGGTGAGCTGGCCGGCGTTCTCGCCGCACCACTGCAGCAGCGAGGTGAGATCCTTGAAGTCGAGCAGCAGCAGCCCCTGCTCGTCGGCGATCTTGAAGACGATGTTGAGCACGCCTTCCTGGGTGGCGTTGAGATCGAGCAGCCGCGACATCAGCAGCGGGCCGATCTCCGACACCGTCGTGCGCACCGGATGGCCCTTCTCGCCGAACAGGTCCCAGAACACGACCGGGAAGGCACGGCCGGCGAAGCCTTCGATCTTGAGCTGCTTGGCGCGCTCGACGACGCGGGGGTTGTCGCCGCCTTTCTGCGAGATACCGGCGAGGTCGCCTTTGATGTCGGCCATGAACACCGGCACGCCGAAGCTGGCGAAGCCCTCCGCGATCGTCTGCAGGGTGACCGTCTTGCCGGTCCCGGTTGCGCCGGCGATCAGGCCGTGGCGGTTGCCGTATTTCAGCAGCAGGAACTGGTCGTTGTCGGCTTTGCCCGTACCAACGAAGATCGAGAGGTCGTCGCTCATGGCGTCTCCGGTTCCCTGTCCCGCACGGCGGCAGTAAACCAGATTGGTCGCATGCTCGTCACGCGCGGCTTGTCGTGGTGTTGCAGCCTCGTGCGCGGGGCGGCGGGCTGGGTGCGACCGCCAGACGATCACGAGATCATGTATCCTACCGACGCTTGCAATAACGAAGGGAGGGGAGGCCATGACCGAGGCTGATCATGTTGCGACGTCGATTATCGTCCGTGGTTCGAACTGGATCAACGGTATCGCCGAACTCACGAAGCAGGCGGCCTGGCTGCTCGCGGCTGCGCTTGTCCTCGTGGTGATCGCTCCCGCCCTGTGGAAGTCGATATCGACGCCGTCTGGCATTGTCCTCGAGAAGCCGGTACTCGCGGACGACAAGATCGGCGGGCGGAACGCCGAGTTCTACTCCGAAGCCATCTTGCACGAGCTTCGTCGCGTCGCCGCCAAGGCCCGCGGACAGAGCGCCCTCGATAGCGCCGGCACGGCGAGCGACGAGTCCGCGCGACGGTACGATCAGCTCGCCGATTCGCAGGAGGCTGCGCTCAATGCCGACATTCGGGCCGGTCTGATCGCCCTTGAGCGTCGTGTAACGAAGCCGGAGCACCAGGTCGTTGCCAAAACGGGAATTCACGACACACTCGACGCGGTTATCACCGCCGTCGTCAGCTTGGATGGCCGCAACAGGCGCGTTTCGCTCCTGATCGAATGCGCGCCGCGTTGCGAGTCCGACGACACGAGATCCGGCGTCCGCATCTCCGGCGTCGTCGGCCTCGCCGACGATGTCCTGAAGCCGTTCGACATCAAAGGCGACACGAACGATAGGGCCATTGTCGCCGCGGCCGCTAGCATCGCGGCGGCGACGATGCCCGCGACTCTGGCGGGGGCGTACCTTGCGGACGAGAGGCACGACAAACTGCACGCACTGGTCGACCACATCATGAGAGACCCTCGAGTGTCGACGCAGGAGAAGGAGCTACTGTCGCTGATGAAGGCGTTCGCGGAGTATCTCGATCTCGCGGACGTCGCGCGGCGGGCTTTTCGCGAATGGCGCGATATCGGAGTGAAGCAGGACCACGCCGGTTTCATCACGAAGAAGCTGCAAGCCGCCGCTGCGCGCGTGCCGATGCGACTGGGCCGGGGCCCCGAGACCATGCTGGGCGGTCTATTGAGCTTTCATGAGGGTCGTATGCACTTGGCGCGCGGCGATCGGGACAGCGCGGAGAAGGCGGGGGAACGGACGATCTGGTTGCTTTCCCAGGCGCTCGCTCGGCCCAATGCGGCTGGCGGCGCGATCAGCCGGGCGATTGCGCTGACTCATCTCGAGGCTGGGCGATTTGAGCAAGCGGCACGGTCGTTCAAGGCCATCCGCATGGATGACTTGCCGGAAGAGGGCCGTTACGTGGTTCGGCGCGACTATGGTCGAGCCCTGTTCTGCGCTGGAACCGGAATCGACGCAATCAGAGTTGCGCTGGCGGACTTGAGAGTCGAGACGAAGGAAAAAATACTCTCAACATTGCCGAAGTTTCAGCCCGCTTGCAATCGCTTGCGGTGACCGGTCGTAAGAGCGCCAGGCTAAGGGGAGTCCAATGTTCGGTCATCTCTCGTTTGGCGTCGAGGACCTCGCGCGCGCCGCCGCGTTCTACGACGCCGTGATGGCGCCGATCGGCTGGGTCAGGGTCTGGGACAGCGCCAAGGGCGTGGGCTACGGCCCGCCCGGCAAGGGCGACAAGCTGGCCTTGTTCCCGCGGCCCGGCCAGGTCGTGGCACCGGGCGCCGGCTTCCACGTGGCGTTCGACGCCCCCGACCGCGCCGCGGTCGACGCCTTCCACGCCGCCGCCATGGCGCATGGCGGCCGAGACCTCGGCGCGCCCGGCTTGCGCAGTCACTACGGCCCGACGTACTACGCCGCCTTCGTGGTGGATCCCGACGGCTACAAGATCGAGGCGGTGCATCAATGACCGGAACGCCGTTGGAGATGCCGCGCCTGCTGCTGGCGGTGATCGGCGACGAGATCAGCCCGTCGCTCGACGACATGATCGATTTCTGCGCCGAGAACGCCGTCAGCCGGTTGGAGATGCGCACGGTCGGCGGCCGCAACCTCCTGGGCATGGAGCTCGACGAAATCGCCGAGATCGCCGCGCGCATCCATCAGGCGCGACTCACTGTGCCGACCTTCGTCTCGCCGGTGCTGAAATGGCGCGCGCCGGGCCAGACCGAAAAGGGCGGCAAGGTCGACTTCGCTTTCGATCCGGATTCATGCCCGACCGGCGATCCGTTCCAGCACGCCTTCGACATCTGCATCATGCTGGGCGCCACGCGCCTGCGAATCTTCAGCTGGCTGAAATACGACGACTACCAGCCCGGCGATCTCGCGGGGCCGCTGGGCCAGCTCTGCGACCTCGCCGACGAATACGGCGTCGACCTGCAGATCGAGAACGAACCGGTGTGCAACGCCGCCTCGATCGCCGATCTCGACGCGCTGATGAAGACGTTCTCGCATCGCCGCATCCGGCCACTGCTCGACATCTGCAACGCCTACGGCATGGGCCAGCCGCCGACGATGGACGAGCTGAAGGCGCTGGCGCCGCGCACCGACCACCTCTCGTTCAAGGATCGCAAGCTGGCCGAGCGCAGGACCGTGCCGGTCGGGCAAGGCGATGTGCCCTACGCCCAGTTGCTGCCGGTGATCCTCGCCGGCACCAAGTCGCGCGAGGTGCTGGCCTCGATCGAAACGCATGTGCCCAGCGATCCGCGCAACGCCACGCGCCAGAACGTGCACGCGCTGCGCCATCTCGCCGAGCATCTCGGCGTCGAGATCGTCTGATTGGGACCGCCGGCGGTCCCAGGAAGACTCTAGATCGTCGTGACGACGTAGCCGGCGCGGGGGAAATGCACGACCAGTTCGCCGGCCTTCTCGTCGACGCGGCGCACGGCGATCTCGTGGGCGCTGAGCGTCACCAGCTCGCCACCCACCGGGATCTTGCCGGTGTCGTCAGGCGTGACCGCGACCTTTGTGCCGGCCTTCAGGCCGCTGGGATCGCCGGCATCGACGCCCGCCGGCTTGTCGGGCGTCGCGGTGCGGGCGATCTCGAGCGCGTCGGGCCCGCTCAGCTCGCTGTTCACGCCGTGGCCGAAGCGCGCCATGCGCGTCGCCCATTCACCGAGCAGCGGCAGCCGGTCCATCGGCGGCGCGGTCGGCGACAGGCGCTGGCGCACGAACCACACCGGATTGTAGACCGCGACATCGGCCAAAGTGGGCTGATCGCCCAGCAGGTAGGGGCGCTTGTCGGCGAGCATCGCCTCGGCATGGCTGAGGCTGGCGTAGAGCTGGTCGCGCGCGAAGGGCGTCGTGGCTTTGAGCGCCGCGGCGTCGAAATTGCGGCCGGAGAACTCGCTGCGATCCTTCTTGAACGCGTCCGGGAGCTGATCGGCGATCTGACCCATGACGACGCCGACGGCCGCCCAGAACAGGGTGCGGTCGGCCCAGTAGGACAGCGCCTCGGCGACACCACCCAGCCCCGCCGGTTTCAGCGGCATCGGCGCGAAGCGCCGGTCGAGCTCGCGCATGATGATCTGCGTGTCGCAGAAGATGTCGGCGCCGATCTGCATGACAGGCGTCTTGCGATAGCCGCCGGTCAGCGGCATCAGGTCGGGCTTGGGCATGATGTTGGGGATGATCACCGATTTCCAGGTCAGTCCCTTGATGCCCAGGGCAAGCCGCACCTTCTCGGCGTAGGGCGAGGTCGGGTAGTGGTGCAGGATGATGTCGGCCATGGTTCGCGTTCCGCTGTGATGTCGGTTCGGTTACGACCATAGAGATCATCCGGGATGCAAACGAGCGACGATTGGGCGAGCGGCGATTGACTCGGAGGCCGGCCGGCCTCACATGAGAGGACCCTACCCGGAGACCGCGCATGGCTGCCGCGCCGCACGCCTCGCCCGCCGCCAATACCAAGACCCTGGTGCTGACCGGCGCCAGCCGTGGCATCGGCCACGCCACCGTGAAGCGCTTCGGCATGGCCGGCTGGCGCATCATCACCATCTCGCGCCAGCCCTTCAGCGCGCTCTGCCCCTGGCCGGGTGCCGGCCAGAACCACGTGCAGCTCGACCTCGCCGACCCGGTCGATATCGGCCGCGGCGTCGAGATGATCCGCGCCAAGCTGGGCGACGGCAGGCTGGACGCGCTGGTCAACAACGCCGCGATCTCGCCCAAGGGTCCCGGCGGCAGCCGGTTGGGCGCCGTCGACACCCCCTTCGACCTCTGGCAGCACGTCTTCAACGTCAATTTCTTCGCGCCGGTGATGCTGGCGCGAGGCCTGATCGAGGAGCTGTCGGCGGCCCGAGGCTGCGTCGTGAATGTGACCTCGATCGCCGGCTCGCGCGTGCATCCCTTCGCCGGCACGGCCTATGCCACGTCGAAGGCGGCGATGGCCTCGCTCACGCGCGAGATGGCGCATGATTTCGGGCCGCGCGGCATTCGCGTCAACGCCATCGCGCCGGGCGAGATCGATACCGCGATCTTGTCGCCGGGCACCGACAAGATCGTCGCCGAGCAGATCCCGATGCGCCGATTGGGCACGACCGACGAGGTCGCCGACGTGATCCACTTCCTCTGCGAGTCGGGATCGTCCTACGTCTCCGGTGCCGAGATCCAGATCAACGGCGGCCAGCACGTCTGATTTCGGACCGCTGGCGTCGCGCCGGCATCATTAGGAGAAGAGCCGGCGGGACGCCGGCGCACCCACTCAGCGGTCCTCGATTCGGCGCACGATCGCCGCGATCTCGTCCGGCGCGAACACCGGCAGCGAGCAGGCGCCGTTGGCGCAGGCGAAGGCCGCGGCCTGTGGCAGGTCGGGATACTCGACGTCGGGATTGGGCATCGGCCCTTCGCGCTTGTCGATCCACTCGATACGGAGGTAGCGCGTCGGATAGCGGCGTGCCGCCGCGTAGAGCGCGCGCGCCTCGGGATCGTCCTTGCGGCCCATGATGGTGACGTGCATGGGCTCGCGCGACAGCTCGGCGTCGGCCAGCGCCGCGCCCGGCGCCACGATGTCGTTGGCCACCAGCGCCACCAGCCAGGCCATGCCGTGGCGCGCCGCCGCGTCGAACGCTTTGTCGCCGCTGTAGTGGCGCACGAGGTTGAGGAAGCGCACGACCGCGACGTTCTCGTCGATCTGCTTGACCGGCTTGCGCAGCACGCCGATCGCCCCGGGATCCGGTTGGCGCACGACAAAGCCGCCATCGGCATCGCGGAACTGTGTATCGATGGCGCGGGCGGTCTCGATCGCCAGGGTCAGCCAGCGCCGCTCGCCGGTCGAGCGCCACAGCGCCATCGCCGCCTCGCCGATCGCCAGCGTGTCGCCGAGATGCGTGTCGTCATCGACCGCGCGGGCGTGACCGAAAGCGCCATTGGGCGCGCGGCGGTGCTTCACCGCCCAATCGACGGCGCGCGTCGCGGCCTCGAGATAGGCGGCCTCGCCGGTGATGTCGTGGAGCGTCGCCAGCGTCGCGGCGGCCCAGCCGGTCTCGCGGGCGTAGAGGTTGCGATCGATCGTCGGCTCGCGGCCAAGCTTGCGGCGGCCCGCGTCGTCGAGGGCGTAGAACACCTTGCCCGTGATCGCGCGATCGAGATCGGCGTCCTGACTGACATAGAACGCACCCTCGGGCGAGCGCATGCGTTCCATCAGCCAGCGTGCGATGTCGCGCGCGGCGGCGAGGTCAGCGGGGCTCCCGTCGATCTGGTAGGCGAGCACATAGGCGCGCATCGCGTCGCGCTGGGTGTTCAGCAGCTTCTCGTAGTGCGGCGAGGACCAGTCCAGCGCGTCGGAATACTGATACATGCCGCCCCAGGCGGGATCGATCAGCCGGCGCGCGCCGTCGAGCGTCTTGCGCGTGATGGATGCGTAGAAGGCACGATCGGCATTGCGTTTGAGCGCGCGGGCGCGATCGAGGGTGAACTCCAGCGTGTCGGCGTGGATGAAGCGATGCACGCGGCCGAAGCCACCGTTCTCCACGTCGAGCTGCGCCCGGAAATTGGCCTCGAGCTTGCGCCGTGTCTCCTCGTCGAGCGCATGGCGGCCGACGTCGGCCTTGGCGTCGAGGCCGGAGGCGGGCAAGGCCGAGGGATCCTCGATCACCGCGACCAGCAGCTTGGCGAACAGCTCGGGCGGCAGGTAGCCTTGGCGCTTGAAGATCTCGTTGCCGTCCTTGTCGAACATGATGGTCGCGGGCCAGCCCCAGTTCTCGTAGCGATAGGACAGCTCGGGATGGGAATCCTGGTCGACGCGCACCGGGATGTACCTCTCGCCGATCAGCTTCAACACGGCGGGATCGCGGTAGGTCGTGCCCTCCATGACATGGCACCAATGGCACCAGACGGCCGCCATATGCAGCACGATGTAGCGGTTCTCCCGTGCGGCGCGCTCGAAGATCGCCGGGCTCCACTCCTGCCAACCGATGGGGTGGGTCTTGGGGTCTTCGCCGGCCTGCGCCGGTGCGGCCAGCAGCAGGGTGGCCAGGGCCAAAAGGAATCGAAACGCGCGCATGCCGTCCCTCGCGATCGTCACGGGGAGGATACGCGCGGCGGGGTCGCGCCGACGCCGCGGTCACGCGCTGTTGATCAGCCCTGAGGCGGGAACTCGGGGAACACCGGCAGGCCGTCGGCGAACTTAATCCACGGCAGGCGCCGGCTGTCCCAGTAATGCAGGCTGGGCTGGATCGCCGCCGGGTCGTCGAGGCTGCCGATGGTGATGTCGATCAGGCCCGGGATGAAGGTCGCGGTGAAGCTGATCGGCGTGCCGCAATGCGGGCAGAAGCCGCGTTTCGCCTCGGGCGACGAAGCGTAGGTCTTGGGCTTCTCCTTGGGAAACGCGACCTGGTCCTCGGCGAACATCGCCCAGGCCACGGCCGGCGCGCCGCCGGCGCGGCGACACATCGAGCAATGGCAAATAGCGGCGAAGACCGGCTCGCCGCTGATGCGGTACCGCACGGCACCGCACTGGCAGCCGCCTTCAAGGTTCTGTGTCGCCATCGGGCCCTCCTGCCACGGATGTGGTGGGGGGTGTTTCCTGTCGCAAGGTGACCGAGACTTCAACCTCCATGCCCTGGAAATCCTCGGCCGCGCCTTCCCACGAGCCACTGACCGGCGAGGCCTGCTCGGGCTCGCGCACGATGGCCACGGGGATCAGCTCGGCGTCGCTCTTGAGCGCGTTGGTCGGATCGAAATGCGTCCAGCCGGCGCCGGGGATGTAGACCTGCACCCAGGCATGCGTGGCGCCGCCGCCGATCGTCCCGTCATCGTCACCGGCCGCCGGATCGCGCGCGCTGTCGTAGACATAGCCGCTGACGAAGCGCGCGGCGAGGCCGAGGCTGCGCGCGCCCTCCATCATCAGATAGGCGAAGTCGCGACAGGTGCCGCTCCTGGTTTCCAGCGTCTGCAGCGGGTTCTGCGTGCCGTACGCGTCGCGCGCCTGGTACTCGAACGCGTTCTTGATCGACGCGGTCATGGTGCTGAGCACCTGCAGCGTGTCGGGCAGCCCACCACCATTCTCGGGCATCACAAGGAAGCCCTTGGCCCATTGATCGATGACGTGATCGGGGTCCGGCACGTGCCGCTCCTGCAGGCCGGCGAGGTCGCGGATCTCCTGGGCGGAATAGGCCAGCGGCAGGGTCCGCGCGTGCTCGGCCACGATATGCTCGGTGGGCGTGAAGGCGAAGCGCTCGACGTCCAGCGCGCTGTCGATCGACAGCTCGGCCGCCGGCTCGCTGAAATCGACCAGCGCCACGCTGTTGCCGAAGACGTCGTACTGCCACAGCACGCTGGCCTGAGGCGTCAACCCGAGCGTGGCCTCGTGCAGCCTCATTTCATGGCTGTCGCGCGGGCGGATCATCAGGCGATGGCGCCCGAGGTTGACAGGCTTGGCGTAGCGGTAGGTCGTCGTGTGCCGCAGCAGGAAGCGCATGGTCAGGGCGAACGGATCTGATGCTTCATCAGCTCCTTGCCCAGCTGCCCCGTCGCGAACAGCCCGAACATCTTGTAGTCGCTGATCAGCGACCAGACGGGATAGGTGAAGGTCGCAGGACGGTTCTTCTCGACGAAGAAATGCGCGATCCAGGCCGGCGCATAGCCGAACACCGGCACGGCCAGCAACCACCACCAGTTCTGCGTCGCCAGGGCCCAGACCAGGACCAGCGGCGCCAGCACCGTGCCGATGTAATGGATGCCGCGCGTCTGCGGCTTGGCGTGCTCGCGCAGATAGAAGGGCCAGAACTCGGCGTAGGTCTGCAGCTTGCCGGCCATCGCGTCCTCCCGAAGCTTCGCCGGCAATGTCGTCCTTGGCAGGCGGCTTGCCAACCCCCGCCCTCAGGGCTAAACCGCCGGCTCCTATCAGGAGCCAATAGGTCATGGGTTACAAGGTCGCCATCGTCGGCGCCACCGGCAATGTCGGTCGTGCGTTCCTGGACATCCTCGCCGAGCGGCGGTTCCCGGCGGACGAGATCGTCCCGCTGGCCTCGTCGCGCTCGGTCGGCAAGGAGGTCTCGTTCGGCGAGTCCCAGAAGCTCAAGGTGCGCGACCTCGCGACCTACGACTTCAAGGGCATCGACATCGTGCTGTCCTCACCCGGCGCCAAGGTCTCGGCCGAGAGCAGCCCACGCGCGGCCAAGGCCGGCGCGGTGGTGATCGACAACACCTCGTATTTCCGCATGGACCCCGACGTGCCGCTGGTCGTGCCGGAGGTCAACCCGCAGGCCATCGGCGGCTGGACCAGGAAGGGCATCATCGCCAATCCCAACTGCTCGACCATCCAGATGGTCGTGGCGCTGAAGCCGCTGCACGACGCCGCGACGATCACCCGCGTGGTGGTGTCGACCTACCAGTCGGTCTCCGGCGCCGGCAAGGAAGGGCTCGACGAGCTGTTCAACCAGACCAAGAGCGTCTTCGTCGCCAACCCGATGGAGCCCAAGAAGTTCACCAAGGCTATCGCCTTCAACGTCATCCCGCATATCGACGTGTTCATGGACGACGGCTCGACCAAGGAAGAATGGAAGATGGTGGTCGAGACCAAGAAGATCCTCGATCCCAAGATCAAGGTGACCGCGACCTGTGTGCGCGTGCCGGTCTTCGTCGGCCATTCCGAGGCGGTGAACATGGAGTTCGAGCGGCCGATCGACGAGATCGAGGCGCGCGCCATCCTCTCGCGCGCCCAGGGCGTGCGCGTGCTCGATCGCCGCGAGGACGGTGGCTACGTCACCCCGGCCGAGATCGCCGGCGAGGACGGCGTGTTCGTCAGCCGCATCCGCGCCGACGCCACGGTCGAGAACGGCCTCAACATGTGGGTGGTCAGCGACAACGTGCGTAAGGGCGCCGCGCTCAACGCCATCGAGATCGCCGAGCACATGATCAAAGGCGAAATGGTGCGCAAGGCGGCTTAGCTCTTTCTCCCTCTCCCCGCGCGCGAGGAGAGCGGGTACTCTGTAGTCATGTCTTCCTCTCCGACCGCGTTCTCGCCGCGCGGTATCGCTCCTATCGCGACTATTCCTGCGTTGCCGGCGGCGCCAAGAGCGCCGCAGCAGGCGCAGCCCGGCCCGGCGACCGTCGTCGATGTGAAGCGCTGGCTGCGCGATGCCTTCGACAAGCAGAAGAAGAACGACCTCGAGGGCGCGATGGGCGACTACCGCCGGGTGCTGGCGGCGCAGCCGACCAACCGCATCGCCTGGGGCAATCTCGGCGTCGTCTACCGTAAGGCCAAGAAGCCGGACATGGCGGTGGCCTGCTACATGCGCGCGCTGGAGGGCGACGAGGACAACGCCGGTGTCCTGGGCAATCTCGGCAACGCCTACAAGGATCTGGAGCGCTTCGAGGAGTCGCTGGCGGCGCACCAGCGCGCCATCGCGCTCGACCCGATGTCGGTCGGCCTGCTGCACAACTATGGCGTGGCGCTGTCGGAGGGCGGCATGCCGGTCGAGGCGCGGCGCGTCTTCGACCGCGTCCTGGAGATGGATCCCGACCACATCGACACGCACTGGGACCGTTCCATCGCCTCGCTGCGCTTGGGCGATTTCAGCCGCCAGGCCTGGGACGACTACGAGTGGCGCTGGAAGCTGCAGGAGCTCGGCAACTACGTGTCGCCCACGTCGGCGCCGGTGTGGCGCGGCGAGAAGCTCGAGGGCCGCACGCTGCTGGTCTATTCCGAGCAGGGCTTCGGCGACACGCTCTTCGCGCTGCGCTACCTGCCGCGGCTCAAGGGCCTCGACGGCAAGGTGATCCTGCGCTGCCAGCCCGACCTGATGCGGCTGGTCAAGGACGTCGAGGGCTATGACGCGCTGGCCTCGGCCAAGGACCCGGCGCCCAAGCATGACCTGGCGCTGCCGATCATGAGCCTGCTGGGCCGCTTTACGCGCTCGATCGACGACATCCCGCCGCCGGCCAAGCTCACCATTCCCGCCGGCGCCGGCGCCAAGGCGCTGCCGCGCATCGCTGCTTCGGGCGCGAAATTCAAGATCGGCATCGTCTGGTCGGGCAGCGTCACCTTCCGCGGCAATTTGCGGCGCGCCGTCACCCTGGACCGCTTCCTGCGCTTCGCCGAGGTGCCCGGCGTGCAGCTCTTCAGCCTGCAGAAGGGCCCGCCTTTCGAGGAGTACCGCACGCTGGCGCCGCATCCGCTGATCGTCGACCTCGGCTCGACCTTCGACGATTTCGCCGATACCGCCGCCGCGTTGCGCCAGCTCGACCTGGTGCTGATGACCGATTCCTCGGTGGCGCACCTCGCCGGCAGCCTCGGCGTGCCGATCTGGGACCTGGTGAACTTCAACACCTACTGGATCTACTTCATGGAGCGCGAGGACTCGCCCTGGTACCCCTCGATGCGCCTGTTCCGGCAGAAGAAACCCGGTGACTGGGACGAGGTCTTCGAGCGCGCGGCGCGGGAGCTGTCGCGCCATGTCGCTGAGGTGCGCCGTGGCTGAAACCTCGCACCACGGAATTTCCTCGCCGAATCCATCGGAATAGGGTGTAAACTTAGCGTGTCACTTCGGCTTTGCCGGAAAGAACAACGCACCGTGAAGGACAACTCGGCTCTGGACGACGGTGATGCCGATGCCTCGTCGGCTGGACAGCCACACACGCTGTTCCGCAACGAGGACGAAAGCTTCCAGCAGCAGGTGAGGCTGGCGGCGGCCGCGCATCGCGCCGGCCGGCTCGAGGAGGCGATCAGCGCCTATCTGCGCCTGCTGGCGGCCAAGCCATACACCGCCGAGCTGCACAACAATCTGGGCGTGGCGCTGCGCCTGATCGGCAAGCTCGACGCCGCCGTCGCCCATCACCGTCAGTCGCTCGAGCTCGATCCCGACAATCCGGCGCTGCACACCAATCTTGGCAACGCGCTGCGCGTCGCCAGCCGCACGCGTGAGGCGGTGCGCCATCACCTGCGCGCGGTGTCGCTGAAGCCCGACTACGCCGAGGGCTTCTTCAATCTCGGCCTCTGCCTGCGCGACCTCGGCCGCGCCGACGAGGCGCTGGCCTGCCTGTCCAAGGCGCTGGCGCTCGGCCCGCAGAACAAGCGGGCACGCGTCGAGATCGCCATCACCCGGCTGACGCAAGGCGACCTGGTGCGCGGCTTCGAGGAGTACGAGTGGCGCAAGCAGCTCGACGAGGTGCCGGCGCCGGAGTTCCGCCAGCCCGCCTGGACCGGCGACGATCCCCAGGGCAAGCGCATCCTGCTCTATCCCGAGCAGGGCCTGGCCGACGTGCTGATGTTCGTGCGCTACGCGCGCGCGCTGAAGCGCCGCGGCGCCTCGGTCATCGTGCTCTGCCAGGCGCTGCTCAAGGAGCTGCTGACGCGGCTCGATTATCTCGATGGCGTGGTCGCCGAGGGCGAGCAGCTGCCGGAGTTCGATCTGCACGCCTCGCTGCTGTCGCTGCCCTATCTGTGCGGCGCCGATGCGCCGGCGGCCAGCTCGGGCGAGCCCTATTTGCTGCCGCCCGAGCGCGGGCGCATCAAGCTTGGCCGCCTGCCGCGCGCCAAGCTGCGCATCGGCATCTACTGGGCGGCGATGCCCGGCCAGGCGCTCGACCGCCAGCGCTCGGTGCCCTTCACGCACTTCATGGCGCTGGCCGGCGATCCCGAGATCCTGTTCTTCAGCCTGCAGGGCGGCACGCACCAGAAGGACATCCAGACGCACGGCGCCAGCGGGCTGGTGCACGATGTCGGCCGCGGCATCTTCGATTTCGCCGAGGCGGCGAGCGCGCTGGAGCAGCTCGACCTGCTGGTGACGATCGACGCGCCGATCGCCCATCTCGGCGCCGGGATGGGCATGCCGACCTGGCTGCTGCTGCCGACGGTGCCGGACTGGCGTTGGCAGCTGGGCCGCGAGGACAGCCCCTGGTATCCCGGCCTGCGCATCTTCCGCCAGACCACATCAGGCGATTGGGGTCCGGTCTTCGCGCAGCTCGCGGCGGAATTGGAGAGTCTGAAGGCGGCCATTCCGTCGTCCTGAGCGCAGCGAAGGACGGCGGGTTGCTCAGGCCGCCGAGAAATCCGGTGGCGGGTAATAAGGCTTGTCGCCCAGCGCCTGGACGCGCTGCCAGAAGCCGGGGCCACTGGCCTTGCCGACCTCCTCGAGATCGGCCGCCTGGCGCCACATGTTCCACGAGTCCGGATGCAGCCGGCTGGCTTCGGCCAGATGCCGGTCAGCCTCCGCCGTGCGGCCCTGCGCGCGCAGCCAGACGCCGAGCCGGAAATGCGCGTGCGCCCGCGCGATCTCCGGGGTGTTGGCCGGCAGGCGCTTGCGCGCGGCGTCGGCCGGCAGCGCGTGTGCGCCCGTCGTCACCCAGGCCTTGACCGCGTCGAGATAGGCGACGCGCGCTGCGTTGCGCGCCGCCTGGTCCTCGGGCGCCATGGTGCGCGTCTTCAGGTCCATGCGGCGGAAGTGATCGGTCGAGCCCGTCGTTTCCGGCGGGCGCACCATGCGGCCGGCCTCGTCGATCCACACCGATTGCGGCACGTTGACCATGCCGTAGAGATCGGCGACGCGATGATCGGTGTCGATCAGGCACCAATACTCGGCCTTGGCCGCCTCGATCCATTGCCGCGCGTGCTCCGCACCACGGCTCTCCTCGGCGATGGCCACGATCATCGCGCCGGTGTCCTTGATCTCGCTGTAGAGTTGCTGCCACACGGGCAAGTCGAACCGGCAGCCTCACCAACTGGCCCAGGTGGCGAGGAACACCTTTCTGCCGCGCAACGACGACAGCGTGTGCGGCTTGCCCGCGAGATCGGGCAGGGTGAAGTCGGGGGCTTCGAGCCCCTCCAGCGCGGCGCGCCGCGCGTCCACGCCGGTGCCCAGCATCCAGACGTCGCCGGCATCGCTCGACAGCACCGGATTGCCGAGATGGCGCCAGAAGGCGGCGAGATCGACGCGGCCGCCCTGCGCCATGCCCTCAGGCAACGGCACGCAGATCTCGTCGCGGCACATGCCCTCGGGCTTCAGCGTCCAGCCGACAGTGCGCTCCGCGTCGGCGGCGCTGACATGCAGACCGTCGCTGGCCTCGACCCGTGCCTCGCCGCGGTCGGTGAGAATCGTCGTCATGGTGGGTTCCTCCCCTCGTGCGCGCTCAATTCAATCCCAGCACATCGCCGAACCAACGCCAATTCACCGGCAGCAGCGACAGCGTCGCCGCGGCGCCGAAACCGGCCAGCGCGATGCCCGACACGCGGTTGAGCCAGATCAGGCCGCCGCCGGTGAACCATACGCGCGCCACCCAGGCGATGCCGCAGAGCGACGTCCACCAGGCGAAGGCGCCGACGAAGACGGCGGCGATCAGCACCAGCGCCGCCGTCAGATCGCTGCCGACGTTGCTCAAGCCGCGGCTGGCGAAGACCGCGCCGAAGGCCATCACCGTCAACGGATTGAACACGGTGATGAAGAAGCTCGAGCTCATGAAGCGCAGGGTGGTGAGGTAGGGATGCGCGCGGTCGGCGGCGACCGGATCGCCGACGCTGGGCGGGCGATGGGTGATGTAGGACCAGCCCATGATGCACAGCACCACGCCGCCGACGCCGCGAATCCACGCCTCGTTGCGCACGATGAAGTCGTTGACGAAGGTCAGGCCGAAGGCGGCCGCCGCGCCGAACAACGTGTCGCCCAGCGAGGCGCCGATGCCGGTGACCACGCCGGCGATGATGCCGTTGGAGATCGTGCGGCGCACGCAGAGGATGGCGGCGGGACCGACCGGCACGGCGATGAGGAAGCCGATGATGGCGCCCTCGATGAAGAGCAGCAGGGGGTCGACTCCCGATCCCGACACGCGCCGCGCCTCAGGAAGCCAGCCGCGTGGCGGCGAAGCGCCGGGACGGCGACACCAGCGCGTCCTGCGCCGTCACCAGCCTGAGCTCGCGCTCGCCCGAGGCCAGCGTCGCTTCGAGCACGCCGTAGATCGCGGCTGCGACCGCCTCCAACGCGCGGCCGACGTCGCGATGCGCATGCCAATGCGCCAGGAACAGGGCGGCCACCGCGTCGCCCGTGCCGTTGGGCGCGACGGGGAAGGCGAGCTCCGGCGTCGACACCAGCCATGCGCTCTCGCGCGTCAACGCCAGCATCTCGATGGTGCCGGCGGGCGCGTCGCGGCGGCGCAGGCTGGTGACCAGCATGATCGAGGGGTTGCGTCCGCCGCCCATCAGCGCGCGCGCCGCCGACAGCGTGTCTTCCAGCGTGGCGACCTTGCGGCCGCTCAGCCATTCGAGCTCGAAATGGTTGGGCGTCAGGATGTCGCTCAGCCCCACGACGCGATCGCGGAAGAACTCGGGGATGCCCGGCCGGACATAGACCTGACGGTCGATGTCGCCGATCACCGGATCGCAGCACCACACGGCGCGCGGATTGGCCGCGCGTACCATCGCCACGGCCTCGAGCACGACCTCGCCCAGAGCGGCGTCGCCGAGATAGCCCGTGAGCACCGCGTCGCAGGTCGAAAGCGCGCCGCGCTCGGCGATGCCCGCGACCACGTCGCGCACCTGGTCGGGTGCGGCGACGCGGCCCTTCCATGCCCCGTAGCCGGTGTGGTTGGAGAACTCGACCGTGTTCACGGCCCAGACCTCGTGGCCCAGCCGTTGGAGGGGAAAGGTCGCGGCGCGGTTGCCGACATAGCCGTAAGCGACGTGGGACTGGATCGATAGAACGCGCATCACCGTTGGCCGGCGATGGCATGGCCCGGCCCCGTCTATATATAGTCCTCCAAACCCGGACCGGGGAGAAGATTTAGCAGCGATGACCACGACCGTCCGTCCACGCCGCAGCGTGCTGTACATGCCCGGCGCCAACACAAGAGCGCTGGAGAAGGCCCGTACCCTGCCGGCCGACGCGCTGATCTTCGACCTCGAGGACGCTGTCGCGCCCGACGCCAAGGAGGCGGCGCGGGCCAATGTCGTGGCCGCCGCGCGAAGCAAGGCTTACGGCAAGCGCGAGATCATCATCCGCTGCAACGGGCTCGCCACTGAATGGGGTCGCGCCGATGTCGCGGCGATCGCCACCTCGGGCGCCGACGCCATCCTGGTGCCCAAGCTGGAAAGCGCCGCCGACGTCACCAACATCGTCGCTCTGCTCGACGCTGGCGGCGCACCGCCGGGCATGGCGGTGTGGGGTATGATGGAAACGCCGCGCGGCATCCTCAGGGCCGAGGAGATCGCCGCGGCCTCACCGCGTCTCGCCTGCCTGATCATGGGCACCAACGATCTGGTGAAGGATCTGCGCGCGCAGCACACGCCAGTCCGCTTGCCGATGGTGGTGCCGCTGGGCTTCACCCTGCTGGCCGCGCGCGCCGCGGGCCTCGCCATCCTCGACGGCGTCTACAACGACATCCAGGACATCGAGGGCTTCCGGGCTTCGTGCCGGCAGGGGCTGGAGTTCGGCTTCGACGGCAAGACGCTGATCCACCCGACCCAGGTCGAGCCCTGCAACGAGATCTTCGCCCCGTCGGCGGCCGAGCTGGCGATGGCCGAGAAGATCGTCGCCGGCTTCGACAAGGCGCGCGCCGAGGGCAAGGGCGTGGTCACGGTCGACGGCCGGATGATCGAGAACCTGCACGTCGAGCAAGCGCAGCGGCAGCTCGCCCTGGCCGCGGCGATCAAGGAGCTGGCGGCGTAGAGGCCTCGATCGGTTCGCCGAGCGCATCTGTCATCCCGAGCGGAGCGAGGGATCCCAGGGTCGGCCTAGATCCCTCGCTCCGCTCGGGATGACAGCGAGACATGCGCCGCTGGAACGCCGCGGCCCGAACGGCAAAACGTCACGGTGACTCCCGCCGTCGACGCGGCTATACGCCGAACCCAACGCCGCGTTTCGACGGCGGGACAGGGAAGCATCGCCTAGGCACCACCCGCGACCGCTCGGCAGAGCGGGCGCCGAATCGTGCAGGCGATCATGTCGCGCAACGCCTTGGCCAAGACCAATCCCGGCAACTACTTCGAAGACTTCACGCTGGGCCAGGAACTGGCGCACGCCACGCCGCGTACCGTGACCGAAGGCGATGTCTCGCTTTACACCGCACTCTACGGTACGCGTTTTGCCGTCCAGTCGGCCGACGCCTTCGCGCAATCGGTCGGCCTGCCCGGCGCGCCGGTCGACGACCTGCTGGTCTTCCACATCGTCTTTGGCAAGACCGTGCCGGACATCTCGCTCAACGCCGTGGCCAATCTTGGCTATGCCGAATGCCGTTTCGGCGTGCCGGTCTATCCCGGCGACACGCTCACCGCGCGCTCCACCGTGATCGGCCTGCGCGAGAACGCCAACCGCGAGAGCGGCGTGGTCTATGTCCGCTCCGAGGGCATCAACCAGGCCGGCGAGACGGTGCTCGACTATGTGCGCTGGGTGATGGTGCGCAAGCGCGACAAGGACGCGCCTATCGCCGCCAACAGCGTGCCCAAGCTCACCGCGTCGCTCGCCGCCAACGACCTCGTCGTGCCCGACGCGCTCACGCTCGAGGACTACGACGCGATCCTCGCGGGCTCGCCGCATCGCTGGTGCGACTACGAGATTGGCGAGCGCATCGACCATGTCGACGGCATGACCATCGAGGAAGCCGAGCACATGACCGCGACGCGCCTCTACCAGAACACGGCGAAGGTGCACTTCGACCAGCGCCTGGCCGCCGGCACGCGTTTCGGCCGCCGGCTGATCTATGGCGGCCACGTGATCTCGATGGCGCGCGCGCTGTCGTTCAACGGCCTGGCCAACGCCTTCAAGATCGCCGCGATCAACGCCGGCAGCCACACCAATCCGACGCTCGCCGGCGATACGATCTACGCCTGGTCGGAGGTGATGGAGAAGGCCGAGCTGGACGGCCGCGACGACATCGGCGCGCTGCGCCTGCGCACCCGCGCGGTGAAGAACGTCGATGCCGCCTCGTTTCCCGACAAGGGCGCCGACGGCAAGGCCGATCCGTCGGTCGTGCTCGATCTCGACTATTGGGCGCTGATGCCGCGTTGATTGGGTAGTTGGGTCCCTTGTGTCATCCCGAGCGAAGCGAGGGATCTAGGCTGCGACTGGATCCCTCGCTTCGCTCGGGATGACAGCCTCGCCGCCAGCTACGTGGCCTGACCCTTCAGCCACGACACGAAGTCGCGCACGGCGGGGCGGCGCATGTGGCTTTGCGGCGCGACCGCCCAGTAGCTCCACTCGGCCTGCCATTCGCGCTCCAGCACGCGCACCAGGCGGCCGCGCGCGAGGTGCTCGTGCACCATCGGGCCGCGGCCCAGCGCGACGCCCTGGCCGTCGATCGCCGCCGACAGGATCACCATCGAGTCGTTGAAGAACAGGCCGGACGAGGCGGCTGCCGGCGGCAGGCCCTCGCGCGCGAACCACGCCGGCCAGCTCATCCACGGCTGGCGGGGATGGGCATCGGTATCGTGCAGCAGGGTGTGACGCCTGAGATCGCCGAAGCGGCGCAGCGGTCGTGGTCCGTAGGCCAGGGTCGGGCTGCACACCGGGAAGACCGTCTCACCCATCAGGCGCTCCGCCACCAGATCGCGGAACGGGCCGGATGCGAAGCGGATGGCGAGATCGACATCCTCGCGCGCGAAGTCGACCAGCAGCCGCTCGGCGCGCACATGCAGCTCGATGCCCGGCAGGTCGACGCGTAGTTCAGGCAGGCGCGGCACCAGCCAGGCCGCGGCGACCGACGGCAGCAGGCTCACCACCACCCGCGTGCGCTTGCGCCGCTCGCCCAGCGATTCGCTTACGGCCGCGAGTCGGTCGAAGGCGTCGGTCAGGCCGGGCAGCAGGGCTGCGCCCTCGCTGGTCAAGGTCACACCCTGGGCGCGACGGTGGAACAGCTTCACGTCGAGCCGCGCCTCCAGCAGGCGCACCTGCTCGCTCACCGCCGAGGGCGTGACCGACAGCTCCTCGGCCGCCTTGGCGATGGCGCCGTGGCGGGCGGCGGCCTCGAAGGCGCGCAGGGCGTTGAGCGGCGGCAGGCGGCGCGGCATGGCGGGAGCATAGGAAATTCCTACCCTCGGCGATAGGGCTTCCCGTTTGCGGCTTTATGATGTGGGCGCGAGAGTGCGCAGTGACAGGAGATTCCGATGCTGACGCTCTACGACTATCTCGACTCCGGCAACGGCTACAAGGTGCGCCTGCTGCTGGCCCAGCTCGGCACGCCCTACAAGCTGGTCGAGCTCGACATCATGACGGGCGCCACGCGCACGACTGAGTTCCTGGCCAAGAACCCCAACGGGCGCGTGCCGACCCTGGAGCTCGACGACGGCACCTTCCTCGCCGAGTCCAACGCCATCATCTGGTACCTCGCCGAGGGCACGAGGTTCGTGCCGGCCGACCGGCTCGGCCGCGCCCAGGCGCTGCACTGGATGTTCTTCGAGCAGTACAGCCACGAGCCCTACGTGGCGACGCCGCGCTTCATCCTGCGCCATCTACCCGCCGACCACCCCCGCCGGGCCGAGCTGCCGGCGCGCCAGGCGCAGGGCCGGGCGGCGCTCGGTGTGATGGAGGGCCACCTGGCCAAGCACGACTTCCTCGCCGGCGCCTACTCGATCGCCGACATCGCGCTCTACGCCTACACGCACCGCGCCGACGAGGCCGGCATCGACCTCGCCCCGTTTCCCGCCGTGCGCGCGTGGCTGGCTCGGATCGTTAGCCAATCGGGCTACGTGCCGATGCTGCCCTGACCCGTGCGACGCCCGTTGGATGGCTGGAATCGGGGCCGGAAAACCCAGCATCCAATGGCTTTTTGGCCGCTATACGCCGCACGTAGCGGCGGAAATTGAACCTCGGCCGGGTTGGTGCATGATGGGTGTCGGGCGCGGCTGACGCGCCTGAACGCAGAGCTTTGAACGATGGCAAACCATAGCATTAGGCATCCGCAGGGTGCCGACGCGATAGGCGTCGGGGGCGGCATTGAAGCCCCGACCCACATCGTGGATACCGGGTGTCCGACGCGGTTGGCAAACCATGGCAAACCATAGCATTCGGCCATCGGGAGGATCGCCAGGCGACCCGAGTTCATCTGAGCAACGGACCCTTACGTTGACTTGCGAAAGCCAAGGCGTACATTGCGCCGCGTCGGCCGGAGCCCACGCTGAATCGAACGATCCGCGCGGGCCGGCAACCACGTTCTCGGGGACGGCATGAGTTCAGCCAACCGGTCGGCGAGACCACTCTCGCCGCATCTGCAGGTCTACAAGCCGCAGCTGACATCCGTCCTGTCGATCACGCATCGCGCCACCGGCATCGCGCTCAGCGTCGGCATCGTCTACCTGGTGGCCTGGCTGTGCGCCGCGTCCGCGTCGGCCGATACCTACGCGATCTTCGCCTGGTTCAACGGTTCGGTGGTCGGCCGCATCTGCCTGTTCGGCTGGACGCTGTGCCTGTTCTTCCATCTGTTCAACGGCATCCGGCACCTGTTCTGGGACGCCGGCTATGGCTTCGAGCTGAAGGCTGCCTACAACTCCGGCTGGGCCGTGGTCGGCGCGACGGTGGCGTCCACCGTCCTCGCCTGGCTCCTCGCCTATGCGATCAGGTGATCCGATGGCCGATCTCCGCTCCCCCGTCGCGCGCGTGCGCGGCCTCGGTTCCGCCAAATCAGGCACGCAACATTGGTGGCACCAGCGCGTCTCCGCCGTCGCGCTGATCCTGTTGGTCGCCTGGTTCGTAGTATCGCTGATCCTCAACGCGCCGGCCGGCCAGGCGCATGTGCGCGCCTGGGTGTCCTCACCGGTCACCATGGTCATGCTGATCCTGACCATCCTGTTCGGCCTGTGGCACGCGGCGCTCGGCATGCAGGTGGTGATCGAGGACTATGTCCATAGCGAGGGCATGAAGATCGGCCTGATTCTGCTCATCAAGTGTCTCGCTGTATTGGCCGCGGTCGCGGGTGTGGTCGCGATGTTCCGCATGGCGTTCGGAGGTTAGTGCGATGCCCCTCGACGAGGCCAACAAGCCCGCCGGAACGCCCGGCACCTTCTCCATCGGCGGCCGCGCCTACAAGGTCGTCGATCACTTCTACGATGTCGTCGTGGTCGGCGCCGGCGGCGCTGGCCTGCGCGCCACCTTTGGCATGGCGCACAAGGGCTACAAGACCGCCTGCATCACCAAGGTGTTCCCGACCCGCAGCCACACCGTGGCGGCGCAGGGCGGCATCTCGGCGGCGCTGGGCAACATGGGCCCCGACGACTGGCGCTGGCACATGTACGACACGGTGAAGGGCTCCGACTGGCTCGGCGACCAGGACGCGATCGAATACATGTGCCGCGACGGCATCCCGGCCATCATCGAGCTCGAGCATTTCGGCGTGCCGTTCTCGCGCACGCCTGAGGGCAAGATCTACCAGCGGCCGTTCGGCGGCATGACCACGGAATACGGCAAGGGCATCGCCCAGCGCACCTGCGCCGCCGCCGATCGCACCGGCCACGCCATCCTGCACACGCTCTACCAGCAGTCGCTGCGCTATCACGCCGAGTTCTTCATCGAGTACTTCGCGCTCGACCTGATCATGGACGAGGGCGTCTGCCGTGGTGTCATGGCGTGGAACCTCGACGATGGCACCATCCACCGCTTCCGCGCCCACAAGGTGGTGCTGGCGACCGGCGGCTATGGCCGCGTCTATGCGACGGCGACCTCGGCCCACACCTGTACAGGTGACGGCGGCGCGATGGTGTTGCGTGCCGGCCTGCCGCTGCAGGACCTCGAGTTCATCCAGT
>CAYTFW010000105.1:17789-22629 GCA_964437145.1 uncultured Rhizobiaceae bacterium | reverse complement strand
TCCAGAACGCCATGTCCTCGGTCTCCTCGACGTTCAGGCCGGAGGAGGGCTCGTCGAGCAGCAGCAGCTTCGGGTCCGTGCACAGCGCGCGCGCCAGCTCGGTCACCTTGCGCACGCCATAGGGCAGGTTGACGATGAAGCTGTCGCGGTACTGCTGCAGGTCGAGGAACTCGATGACCTTCTCGACCGCCTCGCGGTGCTCCAGCTCCTTGCGCCGCACCGAGGGCAGGAACAGCAGCTCCGAGAAGAAGCCCGAGGTCTTGTGCGCGTGACGCGCCAGCAGGAGGTTCTGCAGGAGCGTGGCGTGCTCGAACAGCTCGATGTTCTGGAAGGTGCGCGCGATGCCCAGCGCGGCGATCTTGTGCGGCGGCACCTGGGTGATGTCGTTGCCGTCGAAGACCAGGCGGCCGCCGCTCGGCTCGTAGATGCGGCTGACCAGGTTGAAGATCGTGGTCTTGCCGGCGCCGTTGGGGCCGATGATGGTGAAGACCTCGCCCTTGGCGACGTCGAACGTCACGCCGTCGACGGCTTTGATGCCGCCGAAGTTGATCGACAGATTGTCGGCCTGGAAGAGGCTCACCGCAGCCGCTCCGACTTCATGTAGCTCTTCTGCCGTTTGAACGTGGCGCGCTTGTACATGGGGAAGGTCGAGAAGAAGACGCGGATCTTCACCCAGCGGCCGTAGATGCCCAGAGGCTCGAGCAGGATCACCAGCACCAGGATCAGGCCGAGGATGCCGGCCTCGACGCCGGGCTTGGCGAGGAAGCCGCCGATCGCCTTGCCGATGGCGCCGATCGCGGCGATGCCGGTCGAGGTCGCGGCGGCGCCGAGGCTGGCTGGGATCTCGTCGCGCAGGATCGAGATGATCGGCGGCAGCAGCACGACAAAGATCGCGCCGAAGATCGTGCCGTGCAGCGAGCCCAGCCCGCCCACGATCACCAGCAGCAGGAAGTTGATCGACAGCAGGATGTTGAAGATGTCGGGCGCCAGATGGGAGATCTTGTGGGCGTAAAGCGCGCCGGCCAAGCCCATCAGGCCGGCGGAGTAGGCGAAGGCGATCGACTTGTAGATCGCCAGATGCACGCCCATGGACTGCGCGGCGATCTCGCTGTCGCGGATCGCCACCCAGGCGCGGCCAGTGGGCGAGCGCAGCAGGTTGCGCGTGAGCCACAGGCACAGCACGAGGAAGAAGAGACAGAGATAGTAGAAATTGGCCTTGCTGAAAGTGATGCCGAAGATCTCCGGCATGGCGACCGGCAGGCCGTCGAAGCCGTTGGTCACAGCCGTCCAGTGGTTGAACACCTCCTGGATGATCAGCGCGAAGGCCAAGGTCGCGATCGTGAGATAGATGCCGGTCATCCGGAGCGCCGGCAGGCCGACGATCAGGCCGCAGGCGGTGGTGATGACGACGGCCATGGCGACCGACGGGATCCAGGGGATGCCGATCTTCAGGAAATAGCCGTGCGCATAGGCGCCGATGCCGAGGAAGGCGGCGTGGCCCAGTGACACGAGGCCGGTATAGCCGACCAGCACCATCAGCGAGATGCCGCAGATGCCGTAGATCAGCACCAGGCTGATCTCGGTGACGTAGTAGGTCGACATCAGCAGCGGCAGCCCGAGCGCGGCGACGCCGAGCAGGCCGTACCAGAACAGATCAACCTTGTCGCGGAACAGGCCGATATCCTGGTTGTAGGACGTCTTGAAGAGGAAACGCATTGGCCGCCCCTACACTTTCTTGCGGCCGAGCGAGCCGAACAGACCCTGCGGGCGAACCGCGAGCATGAGCAGCAGCACGATGTAGGGGGCCGCGTCCTTGAAGCCGTCGGGCAGGTAGCGGCCGGCGAACAGCTCGATCAGCCCGATGATGATGCCGCCGACCAGGGCGCCTGGGATCGAGCCGAAGCCGCCCAGCACCGCCGCGGCGAAGGCCTTCAGCGCCACCGCCAAACCCATGTTGATATCGATCAGGGTGACCGGCGCCAGCAGGATGCCGGCCACCGCCGCCGTCGCCGCCGAGATCGCCCAGATGAACGAGAAGATCAGCTTGACCGGGATGCCCATGTAGTAGGCGGCCAGCTGGTTCTGCGACGTCGCCTGCATGGCCACGCCGATTCGGGTGTAGTTGAAGAAGGCATAGAGCGTGCCGCACAGGATGACGGTGCCGACGACGATCGACAGGTACTGGTCGCTGAAGGTTGCGCCGCCGATCACCGTCTTGCCGTCGAACGGCGTCGTCAGCGTGTAGATCTCCGATCCCCAGGTGACGCTGGCGAAGGTGCGGAACATCGCGCCCAGGCCGATGGTCAGCATGACCACCGCGAATTGCGGCTGACCGATCACCTTGCGCAGGATGGAGCGGTCGAGCACGGCGCCGAACAGGGCGACGACGACCACGGCGAGGGCGAAGCCCAGCCAATAGTCCCAACCCCACCAGGCGATGGCCATGTAGGCGACGAAGGCGCCCAGCATCAGCAGGTCGCCCTGGGCGAAGTTGACCAGCTCGGTCGCCTTGTAGATGAGCACGAACCCGAGCGCGACCAAGCCATAGATACAGCCGACCGCGACACCGTTGAGCAGCAACTGCAGAAACGTGACCAGCTCTGTCCTCCCGCGGGCGATCTCGCGTCGCCATCACTCCATCGCCAATATCGAAGTCGTCTCGCGCTGTAAAGTCGCCGGTGTCGCCGAGCGAGACAGGATTCGATGAATCCGTTTATGAAGTGGGGAAATCGGGAGACGACATCCGACCATGAGTACCGCGATGCGCGAGCCAGCCCCGCCGGCGGCGACGCCGGCCAGCCCGTTCTATACCGCCGACCACGAGGCCTTCCGCGACACACTGCGGCGTTTCGTGAGCCGGGAGATCGCGCCCTATGTCGACGAATGGGACGAAGCCGGCGAGTTCCCGCGCGAGCTCTACCGCAAGGCCGCGGGCATCGGCTTGTTGCAGCTCGGTTACCCCGAGGAATTCGGCGGCGTGCCGACCGACCCGTTCTACCGCATCATCGTCAGCGAGGAGCTGGCCAAGGCCGGCAGCGGCGGCGTCAACGCCTCGCTGATGAGCCATTCGATCGGCGCGCCGCCGATCGCCGCGCTGGGGCCGGAGTGGATGAAGCGCAAGGTGCTGCCGGAGATCCTGGCCGGCGAGAAGATCAGCGCGCTCGCCATCACCGAACCCAGCGGCGGCTCCGATGTGGCCAACCTGAAGACCACGGCGCGGCGCGAGGGCGATCACTTTGTAATCAACGGCCAAAAGATGTTCATTACGTCGGGCTTCCGCGCCGATTACTACACCGTCGCGGTTCGCACCGGCGGGCCGGGCGCGTCGGGCGTCTCGCTGCTGCTGATCGAGCGCGACCGGCCCGGCTTCTCGCGCACCAAGCTGCGCAAGATGGGCTGGTGGGCCTCCGACACGGCGCAGCTCTTCTTCGACGACTGCAAGGTGCCGGTCGAGAACCTGATCGGTGAGGAGAACCGTGGCTTCATCGGCATCATGCTGAACTTCAACCAGGAGCGCATCGGCCTGGCGGCGGGCGCGCATGGCTTTGCCCGCGTCTGCCTCGACGAGGCGATCGCCTACGCCCGCGAGCGCCACACCTTCGGCAAGCCGCTGATCGCCAACCAGGTGATCCGTCACAAGATCGTCGACATGGCGATGAAGGTGAACGCGGTGAAGGCCAATCTCGAGCTGCTGGCCTGGCGCGTGCACCAGGGCGAGCGACC
The DNA here is from genome assembly GCA_964437145.1 of uncultured Rhizobiaceae bacterium. Classification (GTDB taxonomy): domain Bacteria; phylum Pseudomonadota; class Alphaproteobacteria; order Reyranellales; family Reyranellaceae; genus JAFAZJ01. Next base: position 18,906 of record CAYTFW010000105.1, on the reverse strand, counting down.
CGTGGCCGAGATCTGCATGCTGAAGAACCTGGCCACGACGACGCTGGAGTACGTCGCCAACGAAGCGATGCAGATCTTCGGCGGCGCCGGCTATCTGCGCGGGGCGAAGGTCGAGCGCATCTACCGCGAGACCAAGGTGATGACCATCGGCGGCGGCTCGCTGGAGATCATGAAGGATCTCGCGGCGCGGCAGATGGGGCTGTAGTCGATGGCCGACAAGCCCGCCTCCATCTTCGAGACCATGCCGGATCAGGCGCTGGCGATGTTCCAGCGGCTGTTCTCCGACACCATCCCGCAGAACAAGGCGCTGGGCCTGCAGGTCGTAGCGGTGCGCAAGGGCGTGGCCACGATGAGGCTCGAATGGCAGCCGCATCTCGTGGGTAACCCCGAAACCGGCGTGCTGTTCGGTGGCGCGCTGACGACGATGATCGACGCCTGCTGCGGCATGGCGGTGGCCACCATGCTGAGCGAGCCGTCGCCTTTCGCCACGCTCGACCTGCGCATCGACTACATCAAGCCGGCGACGCCCCGGCAGGCGGTGATCGCCGAGGCCACGTGCTTCAAGCTCACCAACAACGTCGCCTTCACCCGCGCGGTGGCGCATCACGGCGATTCCGATGATCCGATCGCCTCGTCGGCCGGCACCTTCATGATGGGCACCAAGGGCTCGGTGCTGCAGGCCCAGACCATCGGCGCACGCCTCACCAAGGGGGCGTCATGAGCCTGCGTCTCGACCGCCTGCGCAAGGCGCGCGACGAGGGCGACCTCGCGGCGCTGGCCGAGGCGATTCCCTACGCGCAGTGGATGGGCATGGCGCCGGAGAACTCGACCGGCGAGCTGCTGACGCGCATGCGCTACAAGCCCGAGCTGATCGGCAACACGCATCTGCCGGCGCTGCACGGCGGCACGATCGGCTCGCTGATGGAGATGGCGGCGATCTTCCATCTGCTGTGGGAACTCGACAACGAGAGCCTGCCCAAGATCGTCAATATCACCGTCGACTACCTGCGCTCCGGCCGCCCGGTCGACACGATCGCCAAAGCCACCGTGACCAAGCAGGGCCGCCGCGTCGTCAATGTGTCAGTCGAGGCATGGCAAGAAGACCGCGCGCGGCCCG
>CAYTFW010000105.1:0-17689 GCA_964437145.1 uncultured Rhizobiaceae bacterium | reverse complement strand
GCGCGGCCCGAAGAAATTAAGTCAACCCCACAACCGCTTGGTCGCGATGTCCGCGCCCGCGCGCGCGGCGGCGAGCTTGGCCCAGACGACGTCCTCGGCGACATAGGCCGAGCCGGCGAAGGTGCCGAAGCCGCAATCGGTGCTGGCGATCACGCGCTCGCGGTCGCCCACCGCCGCCGCCGCCTCGCACAGCCGGTTGGCGATCAGCTCGGGGTGCTCGACGAAGTTGGTCGTGGTGTCGAGCACGCCGGCCATCAGAGTCATATGCGACGGCAGGGGATGGCGCTTGAACGCCGGGTATTCGTGCGCGTGGCGCGGGTTGGCGAATTCGAGGCTGAGCGCGCCGGCCTTCGCGGCGTAGAGCAGGGGCAGGATATCGGCGAGCGGCACGTCGTGGATGTGCGGGCCCTCCCAATTGCCCCAGCAGCAATGCAGCCGGACCTTCTCGCGCGGGATGTCATCAAGCGCCACGTTGATCGCCGCGACATGCAGCTCGACGATGGCGAGAAACTCGGCCAGGGACTTGTCCTGGAACAGCATGGTGCGTTCCATCGCCAGATCGGGCGCATCGATCTGCAGGGTGAAGCCCTGGTCGACGACGAAGCGGTATTCGCGGACCAGCTCGCGTGCCAGCGCCATGACATAGGCCTCGTGGCTGTCGTAGTGCGCGTTGAGCATCGTCGTGGCGATGATGCCGGGCGAGGGCGCGGTCATGAAGGTCTCGAGCGGCGGGCTTTTCTGCGCCTTCAGCGCCGCGTGCATCATCTCGGCTTCGGCCTTCGCCTCATCCAGCGTGCCGTAACGCACGTCCGCGACGGCCTGCGGCGCGTTGGCGACCTTGGGGCGGCGTGACAGGCGCTGGGCGAGCTGGCGGGCGTAGATGCGGAACTCCTGCATGTCCTTGGCGCGCGGTCGCTTGGACTCGCCGCCGAAGCCCGACATGCGGCGCACGATATAGGTCTGGAAGCCGACGCGCGGCTGCTCGCCGTCGTTGACGATGTCGATGCCGGCCTCGATCTGCTTGGCCACGACGTTGCGCACCGCCTCCGCCGCCTCGCGCGCCAGCAGTGACTCGTCGACCGCCTCGCCGGCCTCCTGGCTGATCAGCAGGTCGTCGAGCACGGCGGGCCGCGGCAGGCTGCCGACATGGGTGACCAGGATTCGGTCCTTGCTGAGCTTCATCTGGCGGTCCTCCCGCCGTCACTTTCGGGCCGCGAGCGGCGCGGCGCAACGGCAGTTGACGGCGATCCCGGCGGCGGGCATGGGGCTGCGATGACCATCGATCTCAGGACCTTCCAGCAGGACGACGTGGTGATGGACGGGACCGGGCCGGCCGAATGGCTGAAGCCGGGCGCGCTGATCGACAGCGACCATCCCGCCGTCGCGGCCTGGGCCCGCGCCATCGTCGGCGATGCCAGCGATCCGCGCGAGAAAGCGCTGCGGCTGTATCACGCCGTGCGCGACGACATCCGCTACGACCCCTACACGACGCCGTTGATGCCTGATGCCTACAAGGCGAGCGCGACCCTGGCGGCGGGGCATGGCTATTGCATCAACAAATCCGGGCTGATGGCCGCGGCCTGCCGCGCGGTGGGCGTGCCCGCGCGCGTCGGATACGCCGACGTGCGCAATCACATGACGACCCAGCGCATGACCGAGTTCATGGGCACCGACGTCTTCTACTTCCACGGCTACGTCGACATTGGCCTCGACGGGCGCTGGATCAAGGCGACGCCGGCCTTCAACCGCCAGCTCACCGAGCGCTTCGGGCTGAAGCCGCTGGCGTGGGATGGCCACAGCGACTCGATCTACCACCCCTACGACATCGCTGGCCGCCGGCACATGGAGTACCTCGCCTATCGCGGCGTCTATGCCGACATCCCGTTCGACACCATCGCCGAGTGCTTCCGTCGCGAGTACCCAAAGATGCATACGGCGATGCGCGGCGGAGCGATCGAGGGTGATTTCGGCGCCGAGGGTGAAGCGGAGACGAAGGCGGCGGCGCGCAGGTGAGCTTCGCTCTCGTTCCGCGTTCCCCCAGCTACACCGTCCTGCTGGTGGCGCTGGCCTCGTTCGGGCCGCTGTCGATGAGCATCTACACGCCGGTCATGCCGGTGGTGGGCGCGTCGATTGGCGCCACGCCCGACGACGTGAAGCTGACCTTGACGACCTACATGCTGGGCTTCGCCGCCGGCCAGATCTTCTTCGGCCCGCTCAGCGACCGCTTTGGCCGCCGTCCCGTGCTGCTGGTCGGCCTGCTGCTGTTCGCCCTGACCTCCGCCGGCTGCGCGCTCGCTGGCTCGATCGGCCAGCTCCTCGTGCTGCGCGTCATGCAGGGCCTGAGCGCTTGCTCTGGCTCGGTGATCGGTCGCGCGCTGACCCGCGATGTCTACGAGTTCGCCGAGCTGCCCAGGGTAATGAGCTGGATCTCGATCGGCGTGAACGTCGCGCCGGCGCTGGCACCGCTGATTGGTGGCCATCTCGGCGAATGGTTCGGCTGGCAGGCGACGTTCTTCGCCCTGACGGGCTTCGCGCTCAGCCTGTTCGTCATCGTCGCTCTGGGTGTCGGCGAGGCCAACCGGCACCGCGCCGCGACGCTCAACCTGCTGGCCTTCGCGCGCGGCGGTGGCGAGATGCTGCGCGACCGTCATTTCCTCGGCTTCGCGCTGACCATGGGCTTTGTCTTCGGCATCAATTTCGGCATGGCCGTGGGCATGCCGTTCATTCTGCAGGACACGTTGGGTTTTACGCCGCGCACCGTGGGCTATCTCAGCGTGATCGGGGTCGCCGGCTTCACCCTGGGCGGCTTGGCCAACACCCGGCTGATCGGCCGGGTGCGGCCGACGACGATTGTGCAGGTGGCGCCGCTGTTCCACATCGTGGGGCTGACGATCGTCGCCATCCTGTCGATCGCCGGCACGCTGACCTGGTGGTCGATCACGGTGCCGTTCATGGTCTGCTCCTTTGGCTCCGGCCTGATCGTGCCCAACGCCAACGCTGGCGCCGTCGGCCTCTATCCGCGGCTGGCCGGCACGGCGTCCTCGCTGGTCGGGCTGGCGCAGATGGGCATGGGCGCGATGGGCACCGTCGCCGTGGCGATCACCACAGGTCTGGGCGGCTACGATCGCGCCCTGCCGCTGGTCGGTGAGTGGATCGGCTGCACCACCAAGGCCTGCGCCATCCCCATGCCGCTGATCCTGGCGCAATTGCCCTTTGCTTTCGCCGCATTGCTGGCCGCCCGTCTGCTGCGCGGGCCGCGCTTTCCATCACCAGGGCAATCGGCCTAAAACGCCTGCGTGCGATCCAATCGGGAGGGGAGGAGCCCTGACATGCCGAACATGCTGAAGGACAAGGTGGTGCTGGTGACCGGCTCGGGCGGCGGCATCGGGCGCGAGATGGCGCTGCTGGCGGCCGCCGAGGGCGCCAAGGTCGTGGTCAACGATCTGGGCGGCGCGGTCGACGGCGAGGGCTCAGGCAGTTCCACGCCGGCGCAGAAAGTGTGCGACGAGATCAAGGCGGCGGGCGGCGTCGCGGTGCCGAATTTCGGCAGCGTGTCCGATCCGGCGGCGGCCGAGGCGATGATCAAGCAGGCGGTCGAGACCTTCGGCCGGATCGACGGCGTGATCAACAACGCCGGCATCCTGCGCGATCGCATCTTCCACCGTATGAGCCATCTCGACTGGAAGCAGGTCATCGACGTGCATCTCAACGGCTGCTTCAATGTCAGCCGCGCCGCCGCCAACTTCTTCAAGGAGCAGAAGTCGGGCGCTTTCGTGCACTTCACCTCGACCTCCGGCCTGGTCGGCAATTTCGGCCAGGCGAACTACTCGGCGGCCAAGATGGGCATCGTCGGCCTGTCGCGCTCGATCGCGCTCGACATGGCGGCGTTCAACGTGCGCTCCAACTGCATCTCGCCCTTCGCCTGGACGCGCATGATCGGCACCATCCCCGCCGACACGCCGCAGCAGGTGGCGCGCCTGGAGCGCTCCAAGAAGATGACCGCGGCCAAGGTGGCGCCGATGGCGGTGTTCCTGCTGAGCGACGCGGCCGAGGGCGTGACCTCGCAGATCTTCGGCGTGCGCATGAACGAGATCATGCTGTTCTCCGCCAACCGCCCGGTGCGCTCGGTGCACATGTCGGACGGCTGGACCCTGGAGAAGATCGCCGAGACGGCGGTGCCGGCGCTGAAGCCCGCCTTCATCGACCTGAAGCGCTCGCCCGAGTACTTCACCTGGGATCCGATTTAATGGGAGCGCCGGCGTCCCGCCGGCTCATAAGACGGCCGGCGAGACGCCGGCGCTCCCAATGAGAAGGATATCGAGTCAATGAACGCGCCGCTGAAGAACGAACCGCGGATCGATGCCGACGAGGTGCTCGCCGGCATCGTCGAGTGGGTCGAGATCGAGAGTCCGAGCCACGACGCGGCGGCGGTCAACCGCGTGGTCGACAAGGTCGAGGGCCAGATGTCGGGCCTCGGCATGAAGATCGAGCGCACACCGGGCCGCGACGGCTTCGGCGATATCCTGGAATGCAGGACGCCGTGGGGCGAGGGGCCGGGTATCCTGGTGCTGGCGCATCTCGATACCGTGCACCCCATCGGCATGATCGCCAAGGAGCTCAAGGTGCGCCGCGAAGGCGACTCGGTCTTCGGCCCCGGCATCTACGACATGAAGGCCGGCGGCTACATCGCCTACTACGCGATGCGCCACCTGATGCGGCAGGGCAAGAAGAGCAAGCTGCCGGTGACCTTCCTGTTCATTCCCGAGGAAGAGGTCGGCAGCCCGACCTCGCGCGCGCGCATCGAGGCGGCGGCGCGGCAGGCCAAGTACGCACTGGTGATGGAGCCGGGCCGCGACGGCGATCGCGTCGTGACCTCGCGCAAGGGCGTCGGCCGGTTTGTCATCACGGTCAAGGGACGCGCCAGCCACGCCGGCGTGCGCCACCAGGACGGCCGCAGCGCCATCCTCGAGCTGGCGCGCCAGATCGTGCGCATCGAAGCGATGACGGACTATGGCCGCGGCATCACGCTCAATGTCGGCCTGGTCAACGGCGGCACCGGCGTCAACGTCGTGCCGGCCGAGGCCACCGCCGAAGTCGACCTGCGCGTGCCCGATCCGGAGACCGCCGAAGAGATGGTGTCGACCTTGCTCGGCCTGAAGGCGATCGGCGAGGAGGTCGAGGTCACGGTCGAGGGCGGCATGAACCGGCCGCCCTACCGCAAGAACGCCGGCATCCAGGCGCTGTTCGACAAGGCGCGCGCGATCTACGCCGAGATCGGCAAGGAGCTCAACGACGTGCCGCTGACCGGCGGCGGCAGCGACGGCAACTTCACCGCCGCGCTGGGCATCCCCACGCTCGACGGCCTGGGCGCCGACGGCAAAGGCGCGCACGCCATCGACGAGCAGATCTACTACTCCTCGCTGATGTCGCGCACCTACCTCGCGGCGCGGCTGTTCGAGACCTTGGACTGATGGTCACGCTCTACCACGCCCGCAACACGCACTCGCTGCGCGTGCTGTGGACCCTGGAGGAACTCGGCGTGAAGGCCGAGGTGAAGTCGCTGCAGTTTCCGCCACGCAAGCTTCAGCCCGAGTATCTGTCGATCAATCCCACCGGCGCCGTGCCGGCGCTTGTCGACGGCGAGTTGGTGCTGACCGAGTCGCTGGCGATCTGCGAGTACCTGGCCGCGAAGCACGGACCGTCGCTGGTGGTCGCGCCGAACGAGCCCGAGCGGATCCCGTTCCTGCAATGGCTGTGGTACGGCGAGTCGACCTTGATGACGCCGTTGTCGCGCATGGCCACCGTCGGCCGGCTTGACCGTAAGGGCCCGGATATCGACGCCGTGATGGCCGATGCGCGCGACAACACCGGGGTCCGGCTGACATCGCTCGAGAAACACTTGGACGGCCGCGAATTCCTCGCCGCCGATCGCTTCACCTTGGCCGACGTATCGCTCGGCTACCCGCTGCATCTCGTGGGCCTGTTCGGCCTCGATCATCTGCTGGGTCCGCGTAGCGCGGCCTATCGCGCCCGGCTGTTCGCGCGGCCAGCGTTCCAGCGCGCGGTGTCAGTGCCATAGCGTCCCTGGGACCGCCGGCGTCCCGCCGGCATCTTTATGAGCCGGCGAGACGCCGGCGGTCCCAACAAAACCCGCTTTCCACTTTGTTTGCGTCCGTACAGCGCCTCTTGGCGGGTCTGGAGAATGTGATACCATTTCCCGAGAATGTGATAGCTTTCCCGATCAGGGTGGAGGACGGTCATGGTGTTGCCGGCGAAAGGGCGGGCCTGGGAGGAGATCGCGGCCGATCTCGACGCGGCCAAGGCGAAGGACTTCTCGTGGCGCGGCGGGCGCATGGCGCTCTATTTCTATTACCTCGACGACGCGCTCAACGATGTGCAGAAGAAGGCCTACACATCGTTTTGGACCGAGAACAACCTCGGCAAGCGCGCCTTTCCCAGCCTCGCGAAACTGGAGACCGACGTCATCGACTTCGGCCTGAAGACGGTCAACGCGCCCGACGGCGCGGCCGGCACGTTCACGTCGGGCGGTTCGGAGAGCATCTTCCTCGCGTTGCAGACCGCGCGCGACTGGGCGCGTGCCGAGAAGGGCGTGCGCGATCCCAATTTCGTCGTGCCCAGGACCGCGCATCCCGGCTTCAGCCGTGCCGGTCATGCGCTGGGCATCGAGGTGCGCCGCGTGCGCACCACGCGCAACGACTTCAAGGCCGACGTCGCGGCGATGGAGTCGACGCTGGATTCCAACACCATCGGCATCGTCGGCTCGGCGCCGAACTATCCCTTCGGCGTGTTCGATCCGATCCGCGAGCTGGGCGCGCTGGCTGAGCGCCGCGGCCTGTGGCTGCATGTCGACGCTTGCGTCGGCGGCTTCCTGTCGCCGTGGGTCAAGAAGCTGGGCTACGCCGTGCCGGAATGGGATTTCTCGGTGCCCGGCGTGACCAGCATGTCGGCCGACCTGCACAAGCACGGCATGGCGCCCAAGGGCGCGTCGCTGATGATGCTGCGTTCCGACGCGCTGAAGCAGAAGTACCAGACCTTCGACTTCCGCGACTGGGAGCGCGGCCAGTACCTCGCCTACACCATGCAGGGCACGCGGCCCGGCGGCGCGGTGGCGGCGGCGTGGTCGGTGATCCAGTACCTCGGCGATGCGGGCTATCTGGAGTGCGCGCGCCTCATCATGGACACCAAGAGGGCGCTGATGGACGGTGTCAACGCGATCCCCGGCCTGGCGGCGCTGGAGCCGAGCGAGCTGTGCATCTTCGTCACGCGCGCGACCGATCCCGGCCTCGATATCGGCGCGGTGAGCGACGCCATGGTCGAGCGCGGCTGGTTCATCGGCCGCCAGGCCGAGCCGGCCGGCATCCACATGCACGTCAACCCGATCCACCGCGAGTCCTGGCGTCCGTACCTCCAGGATTTGGCCGCCTGCGTCGAGCAGGTGCGTGGCGCGCGCGCGGTCGGCAAGGCGGCTGGACTGACGTACTGAGACTTGCGGACAAGCGTTCAACAGGGGAGACGCAGAGATGATGGGCAAGATCGCATCCGCCGCCGCCGCCGCGCTGACCAGCGCGGCGCTGGCCCTGGCCGCCGCCGTCCCGGCCGCGGCGCAGCCGAAGTCGCCGACCATCGACGCCATCAAGGCGCGTGGCACCTTCAAGTGCGGCGTCTACGAGAACGTCCCCGGCCTGGCGTCGCTCAACGACAAGGGCGAGTGGGTCGGCTTCGACGTGTCCTACTGCCGCGCCATGGCCGCGGCGATCCTCGGCGACGCCACCAAGGTCGAGTTCGTCAAGCTGACCTTCGCGCAGGGCATGCCGGCGCTGCGCGCCGCCGAGATCGACATGGCGGCGCTGGCCATCACCTTCACCATCCAGCGCGACACCGAGCTCGGCTTCGAGTTCGTCGGTCCGACGCTGTTCTCCGGCCACGGCTTCATGGTGCACAAGCGCAGCGGCGCGTCCAAGCTCGCCGACCTCAACGGCGCCACGATCTGCATCGTCGCCGGCACCATCACCGAGAGCCTGATCGCCGACTACTTCCGGCCGCGCAACATGACCTTCAAGCCGGTGGCGATCGAGACCTCGGCGCAGATCATGCCGATGTATGAGCAGGGCCGCTGCGACGTCGTCACGCTCGAGCCGCCGTTCCTCGCCATGCGCCGCTCGCGCCTGAAGGATCCGGGCGAGCACATCATCCTGCCGGAACTGTTCGCCAAGTCGCACATGGGGCCGGTGATTCGCGAGGGCGACGCGGTGTTCACCAATGTCGTGCGCTGGGTGCATTTCGGCCTGGTGACGGCCGAGGAGATGGGCATCTCCGCCGACAACATCGACGCGGTCATGCGCGACACCAAGGATCCGGAGAAGCGGCGCTTCCTCGGGCTCGAGGCGAATATCGGCTCGAAGATGGGGCTGACCGACGACTTCATGGTCAAGGTGGTGAAGGCCGTCGGCAACTACGGCGACATCTGGGAGACCACCTACGGCATGAAGTCGCCGGGCAAGCTGCCGCGCGGCGTCAACGCGCTGGCGCGCGACGGCGGCTTGCAATGGGCGCCGAACTGGCGCTGAGCCGCAAGGCGCGCTGAGGCCGCGGCGGGCGGCATGGCCGGGACATCGGCGCCATCCCCGCGGCTTCTGTGGCGGCGGCCGGCCATCCGCGCCGCCGTCTGGCAGGCGCTGGCGCTGGCGGCGGTGATCGCCGGCGTCTGGTGGATCGCCGGAAACGTCGCCACCAACCTGCCGCGCCTGAAGATGGAGCTGCGCTTCGCCTTCCTCGGCGACCGCGCCTCCTTCGAGCTGGGCGACAACTGGCTGGGCTACCGCGCCGGCGAGACCTACCTGCGCGCTTTCCTCGGCGGGCTGGGCAACACGCTGCAGGTCTCGGTGCTGGGCATCGCGCTCACGGCGATCGTCGGCACCGCCGTGGCGCTGCTGCGGCTGTCCGGCAATTTGCTGGTCGGTCGCCTCGCCAGCGCCTATGTCGAGATCGCGCGCAACACGCCGCTGCTGCTGCACCTGCTGTTCTGGCAATCGCTGTTGGTCGCGGTGCTGCCGCCGCCGCGCCAGGCGTGGACGCCGCTGCCGGCGACGACGCTCTCCAATCGCGGTCTGACCGTGCCGGCGATCGACTGGCAGCCGGCCTTCGGCTGGGCGCTGCTGGCGCTGGTCGCGGCCTGGGTGGCGGTGCGCCTGCTGCGCCGCGTGTCGCCGGCGCTACGGGTGGCGCTGGTCCTGTTGCCGCCGCTGCTGGTGCTGGGACTGGGCGCCACCGTGCCGGCGGTGGAGCGGCCAGTGCTGCGCGGCTTCAACGTCGTTGGCGGCGTCACGGTCTCGCCGGAGTTCTTCGCGCTGCTGATCGGCCTGGTGTTCTGCCATGCCGGCTTCGCGGCCGAGACCATCCGCGGCGGCATCCTCGGCGTGCCCAAGGGCCAGTGGGAGGCGGCGCGCGCGCTTGGCCTGTCGCGCTGGGCGGTGATGCGCCATGTCGTGCTGCCGCTGGCGCTGCGCATCGTCGTGCCGCCGCTGACCTCCAACTTCCTCAGCCTGACCAAGTCGAGCTCGCTGGCGGTGGCGATCGGCTATCCCGACCTGGTGCGCGTCTCGACGGTGTCGATCAGCGAGACCGGTCGCGCCATCGAGTGCATCGCCATCATCCTCGCGGTCTACCTCACGCTCAGCCTGCTCACCTCGCTGCTGATGAACTGGTACAACCGGCGCGTCGCGCTGCGGGGCGCCTGACGTGGCTATCGCCTCCGACCCGCCGCGAATCCAACGCCCGCCGCCGCCGGCGCCCTCGGGTGTGCTGCTGTGGCTGCAACGCAACTTCTTCGATGGCTGGCACGGCGTTGTGCTGACCGCGCTCGGCGTCTGGTTCCTCGCGGTGACCTTGCCCGGGCTGTGGCGCTGGCTGGTCGCCGACAGCCGCGTGGCGCCGGCCGGCTACGACGATTGCCTGAAGTCGGGCGGCGCGTGCTGGGCCTATCTCCAGGCCAAGTGGCGGCTGATCCTGTTCGGCACCTATCCCTTCGACCTGCAATGGCGGCCGGCGCTCGCGGTCGGCCTGTTCTGCGCCGCCGTGGGCCTCTCCGCTCCACGCGCGATGTGGGCGACGCGCTCGCGGCGCTGGGCGATGGCCGCGACATGGGCGGCGACGATCCTCGCCATCGGCGTCCTGATGTGGGGCGGCGTGGCCGGATTGCGCCCCGTGCCGCACCGGCTGTGGGCGGGGCTGCCACTGACCCTGGGGCTGGCGGTGATCGGCTGCGGCGTCGCCTTCTTGCTGGCGCTGCTGCTGGCGCTGGGGCGGCGCAGCGACATGCCGGTGATCTCCTGGCTGTGCACCGGCTACATCGAGTTCATCCGCGGCGTGCCGCTGATCAGCCTGCTGTTCCTCGCCACGATCTTGTTCCCGCTGGTGGTGCCGGCGGATGTCGATGTCGACAAGCTGCTGCGCGCCCAGCTCGCCTTTGTGATGTTCTTCGCCGCCTATATGGCCGAGGCGATCCGCGGCGGCCTGCAGTCGATCCCGCCGGGCCAGTACGCCGCCGCCGAGTCGCTGGGCCTGGGCTACTGGCGCATGCATCTCGACGTCGTCCTGCCGCAGGCGCTGCGCGTCACCCTGCCGTCGCTGGTCAACATCTTCATCGCCGCGTTCAAGGACACCTCGCTGGTCACGATCATCTCCATGCTGGACCTGCTGGGCACCGCCAACGCCGCCAAGGCCGATCCGGCGTGGTGGGGGCTGTACATCGAATCCTATCTCTTCATCGCCGTGATCTACTTCGCGGCCTGCGCCGCGATGTCCGCCTACAGCCAGCGGCTGGAGGCGCGGCTGGCCGCCGGCTCGGGCGGAGGCAAACGTGGCTGAGGCGGCGGCGCTGCTCAGCGTGCGCGGCGTCACCAAGCGCTATCGCGCGGTCGTCGCGCTCGACGGCGTCGATCTCGACGTCGCCACCGGCGAGCGCGTGGTCGTCTGCGGCGCCTCGGGCTCGGGCAAGTCGACCCTGGTGCAATGCGTCAACGGGCTGGTGCGCCACGATTCCGGCACCATCATGCTCGACGGCATCGAGGTGTCGCACGCGCTGGGCACCTTGCCGGAGGTGCGGGCGCGCGTCGCCATGGTGTTCCAGCAGTTCAACCTCTTTCCGCACCTGACCGCGCTGGAGAACTGCACACTCGGTCCGCGCCGCGTACGCGGCATGGGCGCGCGCGAGGCCGAGGCGCTGGCGATGGCCCATCTCGAGCGCCTGCGCATCCCCGAGCAGGCGCGCAAATACCCCGCCGAGCTGTCGGGCGGCCAGCAGCAACGCGTCGCCATCGCGCGCGCGCTGGCGATGGAGCCGCGGCTGATGCTGTTCGACGAGCCGACCTCGGCGCTCGACCCAGAGATGATCCGCGAGGTGCTCGACGTCATGGTCGACCTCGCGCGCGCCGGCATGACCATGGTCGTGGTGACGCACGAGATGGGCTTCGCCCGCGAGGCGGCGGATCGGGTCGTGTTCATGGATCACGGCCGCATCGTCGAGCAGGCGCCGCCGGCGCGTTTTTTCGCCGCGCCACAGAACGCGCGCACGCGCGCCTTCCTCGCCGATGTGCTCGGACCGAGGGGAGCGCCGGCGTGAAGCTCGCCCGCAAGACGACGCCGTCGAATGGCGCCCGCGCGCACGTGCCGCTGCACGACCGCGCCTATACCGCGATCGGCACGGCGCTGATGACCGGCCGCCTCGCACCCGGCCAGAGCGTCACGATCCGAGGCCTGGCGACGGCGCTGGGCATCAGCCCGACGCCGATCCGCGAGGCGGTGCGCCGTCTGATCGCCGAGGGCACGCTGGCGTTGCTGGCCAATCGCCGGCTGCGCGTGCCGACCATGACCGCCGCCGAGCTGGAGGAGCTGCGCGAGATTCGGCTGGCGCTGGAAGGACTGGCGACCGATCTCGCGGTCAAGCGCATGACGGCCGACGACCGCGCGGCGCTGGAGCGCATCGACGCGGCGATCGTGAAGGCGCGCGGCCGGAGCGACGTGCGCCGCATGATGGCGGAGATCCAGCGCTTCCATCACGCCGTGTACCGGCTGGCCGGCCGTCCGGCGCTGATGCGGCTGATCGAGGCGCAGTGGCGACGCAGCGGCCCGTGGATCGGCGAGCTGTTCACCGGCTACGCCGCGCGCGAACGCGGGCAGCTGCGGCGACGCTTCCTCGACGCGCTGGCGCGCGGCGACCACGCCGAGGCCTGCGCGACGATGGTCGAGGACATCTCGGCGGCGCTCGCCTACCTGATCGAGCGGGCGCGCGCCCGCGCCCTCAAAGAGATTCAGTAGGCGGCGGTGAAGCGTCGCTTCACATGCTTTGGCGTCTCGATCTCGTCGACGATGGCGGCCGGTGGCGCCGATCAGCGTGATCGAGGTCATGGGCGGTGCTCCCGAGCGAGATCGAGGATGGCGACGGCGAAGTCGATTGGCGCCTCCTGCGGTACGTTGTGGCCGATGCGCGGCAGCAGGCGGCGCTGGTAGGGGCCGGTGAAGAAGCGCTGGTGCCGCTCCGAGTGCTCGGCCGGACCGACGCCATCGTGGCCGCCATGCAGCACCTTGGTCGGCACGGTGATCTTCGGCTTCGCCGCCAGCTTGGCCTCGATCGGCGCCATTGCCGGATCGCCCGAAGCGTAGCCGTAGCGGTGGCGGTATGACTGGATGACGACGTCGACGAAGTCGGGGTTGTCGAAGGACGGCGCGGTCTTCTCGAAGGTCGCCTCGTCGAATTGCCATTCCGGCGACCACAGGCGCCACAGCAGGCGGCAGATGTCGCGACGGCTCTTCGTCAGCCCGGCGCGGCCGCGTTCGGTGTGGAAGTAGTACTGGTACCAGAAGCGGTGCTCCTGCTCGGCGGCGACCGGCTCGACCGAGGCGGCGATGTCCTGGACGTTGTAGCCGCCGCAGCTCACCAGCCCAGCGACGCGCTGCGGCCACAGCGCGGCGACGATGCAGGCGGCGCGCCCGCCCCAATCGTAGCCGGCGACAGTGGCGCGCTCGATGCGCAGCGCGTTCATGAATTGCAGCAGGTCGTGGCCCAGCGCCGCCTGCTCGCCGGAGCGCGGCGTGTCGGCCGACCGGAAACGCGTCGGGCCGTAGCCGCGCAGATAGGGCACCAGCACACGCATGCCGGCCGCCGCCAGCCTGGGCGCCACGTCGTCATAGGCGCGCACGTCGTAGGGAAAGCCGTGCAGCAGGATCACCGGCGCGCCGACGGCCGAGCCGTGGTCCTCCCAGGCGATGTCGAGGACGTCGGTGTCGATGTGCTTGATCATGGTCACGGTTTGCGCGCGACGATCATGCCGGGGGTGAGGCGGCCATCCGCCACGGCCTGACGCAGATTGGCGAATTTCTCGCGATGCGTCTCGCCGGTGATCAGATGAAGGCCGAGCGGCGGCGGCCCGCCGGCCTTGGCCACCGCGGCAAACTGGGCCTCGAAGAAGGCCTTGGCGTGCGGCGTGCGATCCTCGTAGGCGACGATCTCGAAACCGCCGCCGCGCAGCAGACGCTGCGTCTCATCAGGCGTGGCCAGGTGACTCTGCGCCGCCGTGCTCGCCCAGGGCATCGGAAAGCCGATCGGCGCGCCATCGCCCGTCATGATGTCGTAGATCCCGAACGTCGCGCCGGGCCGCAGCACGCGCGCGACCTCGCGATAGAGGCCGGCGCGATCGGCGATGTTCATGGCGACGTGGATGGTGACGGCGCCATCGAAGCCGGCGTCGCCGAAGGGCATGGCGAGCGCGCTGCCGGCTTTGAAGTCGGTCATGTCGGCCTGCCGCGTCAGCTCGCTCAGATGCCGCGCCGCCTCGACATAGGCGGGCGTCAGATCGATGCCCGTGACATGGGCGCCGAAATGCTCGGCGAGGAAACGAGCAGGCCCACCGAGGCCGCTGCCGACATCGAGCAATCGTTGGCCGGCATGGAACGGCAGCTTGGCGGCGAGCGCGCGGGTCGCTGGCGCACCGCCGATATGGAACTCGTCGACGGGCGCGAGATCGGTCGGCCGGACACGGTCCAGATCGATGCCGGCCGCGCGCAACCCCGCGACGATCCGGTCGATGACATCACCGCGCTGGTAGTGGCCGCTGACAGCCTGCTCGTCGATCATGGACCCGGACTCCCGAGCGTCACAATATCGCTGGCAGGCGGCTACGCGCCAGCGTTGACAGGACCGAGCGGCGCGCCCAGCTTGAAGCCCGATGCTGGCCAGACCACACGACTACATCAACAGCGAGCAGATCGCCTCTCTGCGCGGCAAGTCCGACCTCATGGGCGCGCTGCTGGTGCTGCATGCCTGGGGCCTGATCCTCGGCGCCATGGCATTGTTCGTATGGTGGCCCAATCCGCTGACCTTCGTCGTCGCGGTCATGGTGATCGGCGCGCGTCAGCTCGGCCTCGCCATCCTGATGCACGACGCCGCGCATGGTCTGCTGTTCGATAGCAGGCGGCTGAACGACTGGGCCGGCACCTGGCTGTGCGGCGCGCCGGTGGGCGCCAGCCTGACGCTGTACCGGCCCTATCATCTGACGCATCACCGCCACACGCAGCAGCCCGAGGATCCCGATCTCGGCCTGTCCGCGCCCTTCCCGATCACGCGCAAGAGCCTGTGGCGCAAGGTGCTGCGCGACATGACCGGGCAGACCGCCTACCAGCGCCGCCGCGAGCAGGTGGTCCGCGCGATGGGGCCGCGCGATCTCGGTCTTGGCACGCGGCTGGCGAACCTGCTGCGCAACGAACGCGGCTTCTTCATCGTCAACGCCGTTCTGCTCGCGGGTCTGAGCGCGCTGGGCTACTGGTGGCTCTACCCGGCGCTATGGCTGCTGCCGATGGCGACCTGGTACCAGCTCGTCAGCCGCGTCCGGAACATCGCCGAGCACGCTGTCGTGCCCGACAACGACGATCCGCTGCGCAACACGCGCACGACGAAGGCGAACTGGCTCGAACGGCTGCTGATCGCGCCGTACTGGGTGAACTACCACCTCGAGCACCACCTGTTCCTGTTCGTGCCGTGCTGGCGCCTGCCATCAGCGCATCGCGCGCTGCTGGGCGGCGGCTTCGGCCCGAAGATGGAGCTGCGCCGCGGCTATCTCGAGGTGCTCAAGCGCGCCACCGCGAAACTGATCGACGGCCCGCACGCCCCAGGCCGCGCGCGGGGGCCAGCGCACATCTAGAGCATCGAGCGGTTGATCAGATGCACCTGCCATCCCGAGCGCAGCGAGGGATCTAGGAAAGCCGCCTGGATCCCTCGCTGCGCTCGGGATGACAGTGTAATGCCAATTCCGGGCATGTCGCTCTAGCGCTTGCGCGCGCGCAGGTCGCCATAGGCGTCCGGGATCGTCTCGATGTTGTGCAGCGTCAGCCCCGGCGGTCGTACCAGCCGGCTGTCGACCGTGCCGTCGGCATGGAAGGCGTGATCGATGTAACCCACGACCTTCGAGCCGAAAACCGGCTGGAAGAAATCCGGCAGGATGAACGCCGTCGACGGCGCCCAGACGTCGCGCCAGCTCCCGCCCTTGG
Organism: uncultured Rhizobiaceae bacterium; assembly: GCA_964437145.1. Taxonomy (GTDB): domain Bacteria; phylum Pseudomonadota; class Alphaproteobacteria; order Reyranellales; family Reyranellaceae; genus JAFAZJ01. Next base: position 2,128 of record CAYTFW010000105.1, on the reverse strand, counting down.
TGTCGCGGAACTGATGCACGTGACCGCAGGCGACCAGGCGGAGCGCCGCGCCATTCAGCGCCGAGAGCAGTCCACCGCGCGCCGCCGGGGGCAGGAAGCGGCCACCGAGCTCGGTCTCGGCCGGCGAGGCGTCGTACAGCGGCTTGTGCACGAAGAGGGCGATCGAGCGGCCGTTGGCGGTCGCGGCGGCGTGGCGCACGAAGCCGCTCTGGTCGGCATCCGCCGAAAGGTCGGAACCGGCGAGCTGGGCGTTGACGCCGATCAGCCGCCAGCCGGGGATGTCGTGCGCCCAGTAATCCTCGCCGAAGATCGCGCGATAGCGCGCGCGGCGGCCCTCGTCGATCGGCTGTTTCGAGCCGATGCCCTGGCTGTCGCCGATGTCGTGGTTGCCCGGGATCGCCAGCCAGTCGAGGTCGAGCGCCTCGTGCAGCCCATGCGCGCGGCGTAAATCGGCGTCGAGGTCGGCGCCGTCGAGCGAGACATCGCCGCTGTTGATCACCAGGTCGACCGCCGCCTCATGCAACGCCTCGCCCAGGCGGGCGAAGTTGGTGTTGAAGAAGGGCTTGGCCTCGCTGAGATGCGTGTCGGAGATCTGGGCGACGTGCACGGTCATGGATGTCTCCCCCCGGAGTAGCCCGAGTCGCTTGCCAATGTCCGATGTGAACGTCTCAGTGGTATGACGGCCGGTCAAGATAGCGGCGCGCTTGGCGAACGCCGCGACAGGATGATGGCGACAGCCACGAACTGGCAGGCGATGCAGAGACCGAGCGCCGCCGGGTAGCCGCCGGCGAGATCCTTGACCACGCCCAGCAGCCCCGGCCCGAGGGCGTAGGTGAACTGGTTGATGGCCGCCGACAGCGCCATCAGCATGCCGAACGAGCCGGCCTCGAATTCGCGCTGCACGATCAGCGACGGCAGGGTGATCAGGTTGCCGACCGACAACCCGAACAGCGACGCCAGCGCGATCAGCGCCACGGTGTCGGTGGTGTGGATCATCAGGAACAGCGCCGCCGCCTGGCTGGCCAGCGACACCGCCGTCACCACGCGCTGATTGAGCCGGTCGATGAAGAAGCCCAGCCCGACGCGGCCGACCACGGCGCAGATCGAGGCCAGCGACAGCGCCACGCCGGCGAGGTAGCGGCCGGTGCTCGGCTCGAGAAACGCGATGAGGTGCGTGAGGAAGCCAACCTGGGCCAGCAAGGCGAGCGCGAAGGGCGCCGTCACCGTCCAGAATTGCGGACTACGCAACGCGCGCGGGCGCGTCCACATGCCCGACGTGGTGGGCGATGCGGCGGTGATGCCACGGCCGTGCGGCGGCCAGTCGACCCAGAGCAGGATCGCCGGGCCGACGATCAGCAGGGTGGCGACGGCGGCGATCGGCATCGCGGTGGCGAAGTCGAAGACGGCGATCAGCGCCACCAGGGCCGGCGCGAAGGCGACGCCGGCGACGCTGGCGCCGTTGAGCGCGAAGCTGATCGCCATGCCGCGCCGCGCGCTGAACCACAGGCCCAGGATGCCGTTGATGATGGCGATGCTGGTGCCGGCCCAGCCGCAGGACATCAGCAGGAAGACGCCATAGAGCTGCCAGGGCTCGCGCACCAGCGCCATGAGCGCGCCAGAGCCGCAGAGAGCCAGCAGGCCCGCCAGGGCCACGCCGCGCGGGCCGAAGCAGCGCACCGCGTCGCTGACCCAGATCACGATCACGCCGCCCAGCAGGTAGTAGACGGTGGTGGCGGTCGAGATCAGCGATGTCGGCCAGCCGTAGAGCTTGCGCAGCTCGGCGAGATAGACCGTGTGGCCGTAGAAGCCGAAGCCCCAAGCGGCCACCGCCAGCAGGAAGCAGGCGAAGACGGTCTTCCAGCCGGCGTAACCGCGCGCGGTCTCGTCGATAGTGGGGGCGCTCGTGGTCATTGGGGTCAGATGCCGTCGCTTCACGCGCCGCGTCCATCGCGAATCTTGTCGCCGCACAATCGCGCTATGCTGGGACGGTCGGCGTCTAGCCGCCTCATCATGAGACGAACCACAGAGGCACAGAGGAAGATCAAGAAGAGGAAGACTTTCTTTCTCATTCTCTGATGTGCGCCCCTATTTTGAGACGGAGGAAAAGAGGCACAGTCCGTTCATGAGA
>CAYTFW010000104.1:0-22824 GCA_964437145.1 uncultured Rhizobiaceae bacterium | reverse complement strand
TCAGCCCCTCACCCCGACCCTCTCCCCGCAAGCGGGGAGAGGGAGGAAAACGCCATATGCGATCGCCCTGCTGGCCTCTGCTAGAGCGTGGTGGGGTGAGATCGAATCACTACTGTCATCCCGAGCGCAGCGAGGGATCTCGGATTCGCCGGGATCCCTCGCTGCGCTCGGGATGACAGGAAGATTAACCTGACCCCATTATGCGCTAGGCTGGCGCCGCGTCGCGGGGAGGCAGGTATGAGTCGCTTGTTCGGGGAGATGCGTCAGGTCGGCATCGTCGTGCGCGATATCGAGGCGGCGATGAAGCACTGGATCGAGGTGTGTGGCGTCGGCCCGTGGTTCTACGCCGAGAAGATGGCGTTCACCGAATTCCACTATCGCGGCATACGCTACGACAACTTCCATTTCTCGATCGCGCTGGCCAACTCAGGCGATGTGCAGCTCGAGCTGATCCAGCAGCGCTGCGAGACGCCTTCGGTGTACCGTGACTTCCTCGCCGCCGGCCACGAGGGCATGCAGCACTGGTCGAGCTGGCCTGAGGACTACGACGCCAAGCTCAACCACGCGCTGGCGAACGGCTACACCATCGGCCAGCACGGCGACAGCACGCGCGGCCGCTTCGTCTACCTCTGGAACGAGGGCCATCCCGGCACGATGATCGAGATGGCGCACATGACGCCGACGCGCAAACGCGTGTTCGACGCCGTGCGCGACGCCGCGAAGAACTGGGACGGCAAGGATGCAATCCGGCGGGCGTGGCCGAGCTGACGTCAGTCGAGATGGCGCGACGGGTCACGTGAACCGTGACGCACACGCAGAATCTTGACGCGCTTTCACTCTCTGTGAGCTGCGGGGATCGTGCGACGCGATGTAGGTGTGGATTTCGTCGAGCTGAGCCAGGCCCCGGATCGAATAGCGAAGTCTCACTGGTCGTGACGTGCGAACATCGCACGGACTTCGGCGTCGCTGGCAAACTCGCCGCGCCGGGCTTCGGCCAGGGCCTCCTCAAGATCGGCGCGCTCTTCGGCGCTGAGCTTGTATGGTGCGGTTTCCAGGCCGTTCATGCGCTCCAGTATCTCCGTTGCGTCGCAACTCGCTACGAGACGACCGCCATCAACTTCCTCGCCGCCATCATCCTCTGGCTCAGGTTACTGTCCCCACGACCTAGAGGTTGCCGCTGGTCGCGTGGTTCCACCACGCGAGATCCGAGAACGCGCGCAGATCCAGCTCGTGTGTCCACGCCGACCGATGCTGATGCGCGACGTGGAAGTAGGTGTTCGCGATCTCCGCGGGAAGCAGTAGCCCGTCCTTCTCGAGTCCTCGGCTCTGCCGCAGCGCCTGGTAGCGCTCGGGCCCAAGCATCTTGCCGAGCGTGTCCGGTGCATCGACAGCGCCGTCGATGAGGATATGGGCGACGTGAATGCCCTTGGCCGCGAACTCGGCGTTCAGCGTCTGGCAGAGCATGCGGCGCCCGGCCATCGCGGCGGCGTGCGAGTGCTGGCCGGCGTTGCCGCGCACCGCCGCGGTCGCCGAGGTGACGAGCAGCGCGCCCTTGCCCCGCTTTTCCATGTACGGAAAAAGCGTCACGGCGAGCCGGAAGAGCGCGAACGTGGCCATCCGCCATCCCAGCTCGAATGCCTTCAGCGAGGTGTTGGCCAGCGCCCGGCTGCCGATCTGGGCGCCGAGATTGAAGGCCGCGACCTCGATCGGTCCGATATCGCTCTCGATCTTCTCTATCAGCCGCTCGATGCTGCCTTCCTCTGTCGCGTTGAGCATGAAGCCGGTCGCCGAACTGCCCTCAGCGCCGATCTCGGCGACGAGGCGGTCGAGGCCCGCCTTGTCGGAGCGTCTGGCCAGGGCCGCGTGATAGCCTTCGCGCGCGAAACGTTTGGCGACATTGCCGCCGATGCCTGCACCAGCACCGACAATCAGGCAAACCGGTTTGGTCATGATCTATTCCTCAAGATAGTCGGTACTCTACCGCCCACACCGCGCGAGCTTGAAGCGCCTGACCTCACGCAGGGTCGTCCCATCGAGGACCGCGATCTCGCCCGCGTGCTTGCCCGACAGCGCGGCGAGGAACGCGCCGGAGGGCAGGCGCACCAGTTCGATATCGTAGTACGGCGCGAAGTGCGTGGCGATGGTGCGGCGGCAGCCAGCCGACGCGCCCTTTGTGTCGTCCTCGATAATGGCGCTCACCAGGTCCTCCTCGCGACATGGCGCCTGGCTCATCTGGCGGACGATCGTCGTGCGCTTGCCGGCGGCGTCGAGGAGGACGAGGCGGCGCAGCGCGGCGTCCGCCACCGCGACATGACCGCCGTCGATGATGCTTGCGCCGCCGCGATAGATGTCGATCGTGGGACCGTCGGCGCGTCCATCCTTCGTCAACCGGCCGAGCCGGGCGCCGGAATCCTTGAACGACCAGATAGCGGCGAAGGGCCCGGCGTCGGCGCCGACGACGTGGATGGTGTCGTCGAGATAGAGCAGCCGGATTGGCGCATTGCCGACGATGGTGTGGTCCGGTACGCCGTCGGCGATGAGCGGGATCGCGCGCAGGGGCGCCTTCGACGTCGCGTCGAAGACGTGCAGCTCGCCCCGGCTGAGGACGACGACACGGCTGCCATTGGTGCTGCGCGCCCAGAGCGGAGTCCTGTCGGCTTCGGCCCTGGGCGTGGGGCAGTACCCCGCGACGCAGCCGGTGGCGTCGACGATGGCGGCTTGGCTGCGCCCGGGTAGCGCCGTGGCCGTCGAGACCGTCAACGCGCCGGTCGTCGAGTTGACGGTCCAGCAGCCCGCGTCGCGCGGCGCGTCGAGCTGCTGGCTCACGCACAGCGTGGCCGATCCGCTGACGAGGCCGAGCTCGAACGGCGGGCCATAGGGCGAGGCCTGCGACGGGAAGGCCGCCCGCGGCAGGCAACTCGCCTGGGCAAGCGCCGGGCCGGCCGCGCCGATCGCGGTCATGATCATCGCCGCCCGGATCATGCCGCGCATCGTGCGTCCCCGAAGTTCGGTCGCGAGTCTACGACCGGCGGCACGGCAAGTGGAAGCCGGCATGGTCGCCATCCCGCTCGCGCCGATCTGCCCTCCGCCTGGCGCGCTTCTCCGGCGACCTGCCTGACGGCAGGCTGTCGGCGCGGCAACATCGCGGAGGCGCGCCATGGCTACCGGACCCAAGCTGGTCGACTATCTCACCTACGAGCCCGAGGAGTCGGGCATCCTCTGGATTCGCTTCAACCGGCCGGATCGACTCAACGCGCTGATCGGCTCATCGGAGGAGAATGGCACCGTCGCCAAGGTCGGCGAGTACATGCGCGCCGGCGATGACGACCCGAAGATCCGCGTGATCGTGCTGACCGGCGTGGGCCGCGTGTTCTGCGCCGGCGCCGATCTGCGCGGCAAGGCGCCGAAGGAGGTCACCGGCGAGGATTTCCTCGGCAATCGCGGCGCCCATGAGGGCATCGACGCCTCGCGCCAGCATTTCTTCCACGGCTTCACCAAGCTGCATCGCGACATCTCGCTGATCCGCAAGCCGACCATCGCCATGATCAACGGCCCGGCGGTGGGCTCGGGCATGGACATGGCGCTGCATTGCGACATCCGCATCGGCTGCGAGAAGACGCGCTTCGTCGCCTATCACAACGCCGGGCAGATCATCGAGAACGGCGGCAGCTATTACCTGCCCAAGATGGTCGGGCTGGGCCGCGCGCTGGAGTTCGCCTACACCGGCGAGCTCGATGGCGAGCGCGCGCTGCAATGGGGCATGCTCAACCACCTGGTGCCGTCGGAGAAGCTGGAGGAGACGACGCGCGCGCTCTGCGCGCGTATGATGAACGTGCCGCCGCTGGTGCAGTGGATCGGCAAGCGCATCATGCGCACCGCCGTCGACACCACCATGGAGAACACCATGGTGCTGACCTCCAACGCCGGCAGTATCCTCAACGCCTCGGAGGACGCCAAGGAGGCGCGACGGGCGTTCATCGAGAAGCGCAAGCCCAACTACAAGGGCGCGTGAGGGGCGTGCGCGCCCGTTCCGGTCGTGGTGTGATGGCCTTGCGAGGACTGAAGCTAGAAGGAGCGTGTCATGCCTGATCGGTTGGAGCGTGCTGTGCCGACCTACCAGATGCTCGTCGACGACCTGAAGAGCTTGGGCGTCGAGCAGGTGTTCGGCCTGATGAGCGACGACACCGCCGTGTTCGTCACCGCGCTCGACAGCGCCGGCATCCGCTTCTATGGCGCGCGTCACGAGAACAACGGGGTCGCCATGGCCGAGGGCTTCTCCTACGCCTCGGGCAAACTTGGCGTGGCGGTGATCGGGCGTGGCCCGGCAACCGCCAACGGGCTACATGCCATCACCTATGCCAGCCGCGCCGGCTCCAAGGTGCTGATCATATCAGGCGATGCCGCCGCGGGCGGCGGCGCAGGCAACGGCATGGGGCCGGACTACAAGGCCTTCAACGCCCAGGCGGTGCTGGCTGCCGCCGGCATCCGGACCTTCACCGCCACCAGCCCGGCGACGGCGCGCGGCGCGCTCTCGGATGCCGTCAACGCGGCGCTGCAGGGTGGGGCGGCGGCGCTGCTGCTCCCGGTCAACGTGCAGCTCGCCGACATGCCAATCGAGATCGCCGCGGCACCCGCCAAGGCTGCGCGCCGCGCATCGCCGCCGGCCGTACCGCCTCCGCAAGCCATCGAGGCGGCGCTCGCGGTCTTACGCCAGAGCCGCAAACCCTTGATCCTCGCCGGGTTGGGCGCGCACCGCGCCGGCGCGAAGGCCGCGATCGAGCGGCTCGCCGAGCGGACGGGCGCCCTGCTCGCCACGACCGCGCGGGGCAAGGACATGTTCCGCGGCCATCCCTGCGATCTCGGCGTCATCGGTTCGTTCTCGCACTCCGCCGCGCGCCGCCTGGCGGCCGATGCCGACTGCGTGCTGGTGTTCGGCGCGAGCCTGAACATCCTGACCATGAGCTTCGGACATTCGCTGCCCAAAGTACCGCTGATCCAGGTCGATGCCGTGCGCGGCAATATCGGCCGCTACTATCCCGCCGACGTCGCCGTGGTGGGCGACGCGCGGCTCGCCGCCGAGGCCATGGCGGCGGCGCTTCCGGAGAACTCCAACGCCGAGCGACCATTCCGCTCCGACGAGGTGTCGCGCTTCCTCCAGGGGTTCGACATCAGCCGTGACTTCCAGCCGGCCAACACGCCGCGCACCGTCGATCCGCGATCGCTGGGCGTGGCGTTGGAGAAGCTTCTGCCTGTTCGTCGCAACGTGGTGTACGACGCCGGCAATTTCCTCGGAATCGTGCCCTATCTTTCGGTGCCGGATCCCGGCCGCTTCAAGCTCACCAGCGACTTCGCCTCGATCGGGCTCGGCTTCGGCACGGCGCTGGGCGTGGCGCGGGCGCGGCCGGACGAGACGACGGTGCTGGTGATCGGCGATGGCGGCTTCCTGATGACCATGGGCGAGCTCGAGACGGTCGTGCGCGAGGACCTGCCGCTGGTGATCGTGCTGATGAACGATTGCGCCTACGGCGCCGAGTTGCATTTCCTCAAGATGCGCGACCTGCCGGTCGCCAAGTCGGTGTTTCCCGACGTCGACTACGCGCCGATCGCCGAGGGTTTCGGCTTCCAGGCCGCCACCATCCGCACGCTCGACGACCTCGAAAGGGCGCGGCCGCTGCTGGAGAAGCCCGAAGGCCCGGTGTTCCTCGACTGCAAGCTCAACGCCGCGATCGCCGCGCCCTTCATGAGCGAGGTCCACGAGCACGAGAACCGGCAGCGGCGCTAGCGCATCGTGTGATCGATCAGGCACATCTGTCATCCCGAGCGCAGCGAGGGATCTCCTTGGGAGCGCCGGCGTCCCGCCGGCATCTTTGAGCCGGCGAGACGCCGGCGGTCCCAGTCAGCCGACGCGCATCAGGCGCAGGCGCGGATCGAGCAGGTCGCGCAGGCCGTCGCCGATCATGTTGAGACCGAGCACGGTGAGCGCGATGGCGAGGCCGGGGTAAATCGCCAGGCCAGGCGCGTCGTAGAGATAGGTCTGCGCGTCGTAGAGCATGCGGCCCCAGGACGGCACCGGCGGCTGCGCGCCCAGGCCGAGATAGGAGAGGCCGGCCTCGGCAAGGATGGCGACGGCGAACTGGATGGTCGCCTGCACGATCAGCACGCTCATGATGTTCGGAATCACATGGCGGATGGTGATGCTGAACGGTCCCAGGCCCAGCGCCTTGGCCGCGCGCACGAAGTCGCGGCCCCACATGGTGAGCGCGGCGCCTCTGGTGACGCGGGCGAAGACCGGGATGTTGAAGATGCCGATGGCGAGGATGGCGTTGGTCGCGCTGGCGCCGAACACCGAGGTGATCAGGATCGCCATCAGCACGGCGGGGAAGGCGAACACCAGGTCGCTGAAGCGCGACAGGATCTCGTCGACCCAGCCACGCCGCGCCGCGGCCCAGGCGCCCAGCATCACGCCCAAGCTCATGCCGATGGAGACGGCGATCAGCCCGACCGTGATCGAGGTCTGCGCGCCCACCATGATGCGCGAGAGCAGGTCGCGGCCGCGATGGTCGGTGCCCAACGGATAGATGTCCGAGGGCGGGCGCAGCTTCAGCGCCATGCGCAGATTGTCGTAGGGATGCGGCGTCCAGAAGATCGAGACGATCGCCATGGTGATCGTGATGCCGACCAGCAGCGCGCCCAGCATGAAGCCGGGATGGCGGATCGCGCGGCGCCAGAACGAGCCTCTCACGCGCTCACCTTGGGTCGCGGATCGAGGAAGGCGTAGGCCACGTCGATCATCAGGTTGACGAACAGCACGCAGGCGGTGATCAGGATGACGATGTTCTTGATCACGATCAGGTCGCGGTTGTTGATCGAGTCGAAGACCAGCTGGCCGATTCCGGGCAGGCGGAAGACGGTCTCGACGATGATCGCGCCGGCGATCAGGAAGCCCGCCAGCAGGCCGGCGACGGTGACGATCGGGATCAGCGCGTTGCGCAGGGCGTGCCGCATCAGCACCGTGCGCTCGGGCACGCCCTTGGCCCGCGCCGTGCGCACATAGTCCTCGCGCAAGGTGTCGAGCATCGAGGAGCGGGTGATGCGCGAGAGGATGGCGATCTCCGACAGGCTGAGCGCTAGGGCCGGCAGGATCAGCGAGCGCAGTGATTCGAGCGGATCGGTGCGCCAGCCGGGAAAGCCGCCAGCCGGCAACAGCTTCAGGCTCACCGCGAAGAGTAGCACCAGCAGGATGCCGAACCAGAAATTCGGCACCGAGATGCCGAGCTGGCCGAAACCCATCACCGCCCAGTCGGCCGGCGAGCCACGGCGCGACGCGGCGAAAACACCCAGCGGGATGGCGACGATGGTCGCCCAGGTCAGCGCCATCAGCCCCAGCGGCAGCGTCACGACGATGCGATCGGCGATCAGCTTGGCCACCGCCGTGCCATAGGCGTGGCTGTTGCCGAGCTCGAACACCACCAGCCCGGCGATCCACGAGACGTATCGTTCGACCGGCGGCCGGTCGAAGCCGAACTTGGCGCGTAGCGCGGCGAGCGTATCGGGCCGCGCCTCGGTGCCCAGCATCACCTCGGCGGGATCGCCCGGCAGCACCTCGAGGACGACGAAGATGACGACACTGGCAAGCACCAGCGTGACCAGTGCCGCCGCCAGACGCCGCGCGAGGAATTCAAGCATTCACTTCCAGGACACGGCCGACAGGTCGACGGCGGGCGTGGGCGAGTTCTCCCACATGCCCAGAAGGTTCTTGTTCCACACGCCGATCTTGCCGAGCTGGTAGAGGAAGCCGTTGACCGCGTCGTCGGCGATGATCTTCTGCGCCTTCTGGAGCAGCGGCATGCGGCGTGCCGGATCGGTCTCGCGCACGACGGCTTTCCAGTTGTCGCGGAAGGCCTGGGAATTGTAGTTCCAGTAGTAGCCCTCGCGCGCGTAGCGGTCGAGGTCGTTCGCCTCGGTGTGGGCGACGATGGTGAAGTCGTAGTTCCGCTCGCGGAAGACCTCGCTCAGCCATTGCGGCCACTGAAGTTGCGTGATGCTGAGCTTGATGCCGATCTTGGCCATCTGCGCCACGATGATCTCGCCCGAGCGCTGCGCGTAACCCACCGGCGGCAGCTTGAGGCTGGCGCTGAAGCCGTTGGGGTGGCCGGCATCGGCCAGCAGCTTCTTCGCCTTGGCGATGTCGAGCGGATAGGTCTTGGTCAGGTCGACATAGGCCGGGTTGTGCGGCGCGAAGTGCGAGCCGATCGGGATGGCGAAGCCGTTCTCGCCGGCGATCAGCTCCTCGCGGTCGATCGCGTGGGCGATCGCCTGGCGCACGCGCAGATCGTTCATCGGCGCCTTGCCGTTGTTGGTGGCGAGAATGGTTTCGCCCTCGGTGGATCCAATGACCACGGCAAACCGTCCATCGGCGCGCACGCGGTTGACCAGCTCCGGCGCCTGGAAGCCGCCGAAGGCGTCGATGTCGCCCGCGAGCAGCGCGTTGATTTGCGCGGCGGGATCCTTGGTCACTTTGAAGGTTACGGTGTTGAGCTTGATCGACGCGGCGTCCCGGTAACCCGGCCACTTGACCAGGGTGATCGAATCACCTTCCTTGCGCTCCTTGAACATGAACGGACCGGTGCCGACCGGCTTGGTGCCGTTGGTCTCGGCGCTCTTGCGGCCCATGATCGCCGCGTCGCCCAGCGCGATGTTGTAGACGAAGAACGAGTCGGGGTTCTTCAGCTTGACCCGCACCGTGGTGGCGTCGGGCGCCTCGACCGAGGCGATCGAGGCATAGAGCGACTTCGCTGGCGCCGTGGCGTTGGGCGCGGACAGCCGATCGAGCGTGAACTTCACGTCGGCCGAATCGCAGGGCTCGCCGTCGTGATACTTCAGGCCGGGACGCAAGGTGAAGACGTACTCCGTGCCGTCCTCCGACACCTTCCAACTGCTCGCCAGGCCCGGCCCGACATTGCCCTTGGAGTCGATGCGGCCCAGGCTCTCGTAGATGTTGAGGTAGGTGACCTCGCGGACCGCCGCGGCGGCGTTGAGGTTGGGATCGAGCACCGGCGGCTCGAGCGACATGCCCAGCACCAGCCCACCATCCCTGGCGCGCGCTGGCGATTGCGCCCAGGCGCCCTTGGCGAGCATGGCCGCGGCGCTGGCGCCACCCATCAGGCCGGCAAGCTGGCGTCGGGTTACAGCGGTCATGAATCCCTCCATCAATGGGCGCCGACCATAGCAATCCGTCACGCTGCCGTCAGCGGCCGTGCACGTCGCGCCAGGCCCTCACGCCGCCCAATGTCACGGCGCTGTAAACACCGCGCGCCACGGCGCGGGCCAGGCAATCGGCCGCCAGGGTGCCCAGTTCGGCCCGCGCGATCGGATCGTCGGCGACGGCCACGCGCCCGGTGGCCATAGCGAAGACCGCGTCGCCGTCCGCCGGCGTGTGTACCGGGCGCAGCGCGCGCGCCAGCCCGTCCTGAGCCATGATCGCCAGGTGCTGGCACCACGCCTTGTCGAGCCGCGCGTTGGTCGCGACCACGGCGATGGTGGTGTTGGCGAGCGGCTCAGCGGCCAGCGCCGCGGCGCCATGGTCGAGCATCTGGCGGGTATGCGAGACGGCGAGGTTCAGTCCCCGGGGTGGCGGCGGCAGGCCGCCGAACTCGCCGTCCTGCTCCAGCGCCCAGGCCCAGAAATGCGGCAGCTCGCCCATGGTGGCGAAGCCCACGGCGTTGACCGCGACGAGGGCGCCGACCTGGATGCCGGTAGACGGATCGACCGCCGAGGCGCTACCCAGCCCACCCTTGAGATGGCCGCAGCGTGCGCCCAGCCCGGCGCCGACATTGCCCAGCGCGAAGTTCTTGGCGGCACCGTCGGTGGCGCGATAGCCCAGCTCGCGATAGGGCGGCCAGTCCCAATCCTTGTCGCCGCCATTGAGCAGGTCGAAGAGGATCGCGCCCGGTACGATCGGCACGTTGGTCGAGCCCACCGGCACGCCGCGGCCGCGCTCGCGCAGCCACTTCATCACGCCGTCGCCGGCCGACAGACCGAAGGCCGAGCCGCCGGACAGGAATACCGCGTCGATCGCCTGCACGCGGCAGGTCGGATCGAGCAGGTCGGTGTCGCGCGTGCCCGGCGCGCCGCCGCGCACGTCGACCGAGGCGGCTGAGGCCTGCTCGGCCAGCACCACCGTCGTGCCGCTGCGCACCGCGGGATCCTCGGCGTTGCCGACGAGGATGCCGTCGACGTCGGTGATGAGATTGCGCGGGCCTGGGCGGATCATGACAGGACGCTAGCCGCTGGCGCCGCGAGCGTCCATGGCGCAGGCTGTGGCGATGATCGACAAGACCTTTACGCGCGCGATCCTCGTGCTCGCGCTGCTGATCACCGGGCCCGTCGCGGCGCGCGAGCCCGGCACCACGGCCAAGACCCACATGGTGGCGGCGGCCAATCCCATGGCTGTCGAAGCCGGGCTGGAGATGCTGCGCAAGGGCGGCTCGGCCCTCGATGCGGCGATCGCCGCGCAGATGGTGCTGGGCGTGGTCGAGCCGCAGGCCTCGGGCATCGGCGGCGGCGGCTTCCTGCTGCACTACGACGCCCGGTCGCGGCGCGTCACGGCGTGGGATGGCCGTGAGACGGCGCCGGCGGCCGCGACCGAGACGCTGTTCCTCGATATCTACAACAATCCGCTGCCCTTCCCGCTGGCGGTGGCGTCCGGCCTGTCGGTCGGCGTGCCCGGCGTCGTGCGTATGCTCGAGGAGACCCATCGCCGTCACGGCAAGCTGCCGTGGCGCGAGCTGTTCGCGCCGGCGATCAAGCTGGCCGCCGACGGCTTCGTGGTGCCGCCGCGCCTGGGCAACGCGCTGGCCGGCGAGCGTGTCTTGCAGAACGATCCCCGGGCGCGCGCGGTCTATTTCAACGACGACGGCTCGCCGAAGAAGATCGGCGACACCGTCCGCAATCCCGATCTGGCCGAGACCATGCGGCTGATCGCCGAGCGCGGCGCCGAGGTGCTGCACAGCGGTCCGCTGGCCGACGCGATCGTGGCCGCCGTGGCGCGCGAGCCGCGTCCGGGCCGCATGAGCGCGGCCGACCTCGCCGACTATCGCGCGCTGCAACGCCCGCCGCTGTGCCGCGCGCTCCGGGACTGGGTCATCTGCGGCATGGGCCCGCCATCGTCCGGTCCGCTGGCCATCCTGCAGACCTTGCCGCTGCTCGACCGCGCGCCGGTGCCGACCAGCGCTGCCGGCGATGCGCATCGTCTCGCCGAAGCCAGCCGGCTGGCCTTCGCCGATCGCGAACGCTACCTCGGCGATCCGGGATTTGTGCCGGTCCCGGCTGATGGCCTGCTCGACGGGGCCTATCTCGCCAAGCGCGGCAGTGCGCTCAGCGACGACCGTGTGATGGGGCGCGTGACGGCCGGCCAGCCGCCGGGCGCGCCGCTGCCGGCGCCGGCTTCGACGCCGGCCAAGCCCGAGGGCGGCACCAGCCACATGGCGGTCGTCGACCGCGACAGCAACGCGGTGTCGTTCACCACCACCATCGAGACCGCGTTCGGCGCACGGCGCATGGTCGGTGGCTTCCTGCTCAACAACGAGCTGACCGATTTCGCCTCGGTGCCGGTGGTCAACGACCGGCCGGTGGCCAACCGCGTGCAGCCCGGCAAGCGGCCGCGGTCGTCGATGTCGCCGCTGATCGTCACCGACCGCGATGGCCGCTTCGTGCTGGCGATCGGCTCGGCCGGCGGCTCGCGCATCATCGGCGATGTGCTGCAGGCGACCTGGGGCGCCCTGCTGCGCGACCTGCCGCTGCAGGACGCGATCGCCGCGCGCCGGGTGCTCAACCGCGGTGGCGCCACCGAGATCGAGGGCCGCGCCAACGACGAGCAGGCCAAGCAGCTGGCCGAGGCCCTGAAGACCTTGGGTCACACGGTCGATGTCGCGCCGCATCAGGGCGGTCTGCACGGCATCCGTGCCCGTCGCACTGCCGACGGCACGGTGACCTACGAAGGCGGCGCCGATCCCAGGCGTGACGGTGTGGCACGAGGCGACTGATGTTTCGCCTTCTTTGCGGCCGCAACCGTGCTAGGGGAGGGCCGCGTTCGCGGAGCTTCGTGCCATGGCCAAGTACCCCAGTGTGATCCTGCGCGCCGGCGAGGACCGGCGGCTGCGCCATGGCCATCCCTGGGCGTTCTCCAACGAAGTGCTGATGAACCCCGAGACCAAGGCGATCAAGCCCGGCTCGCCGGTGATCGTGCGCGCCGCCGGCGGCGACGCCCTGGGCGTCGGCACCTTCAATCCCCATTCGCTGATCGCCGCGCGCCTGTTCAGCCGCGATGATGAGGCGAAGATCGACCAGGCGCTGATCGAGGAGCGCTTGGCGGCGGCGCTGGCCCTGCGCACGCGTCTGTACGCCGGCGTGCCGCACTATCGCCTGGTGCATGCCGAGGCCGACGGGCTGCCGGGCCTGATCGTCGACCGCTATGGCGATATCGTCGTGGCGCAGCTCAACACGGCGGGCTGGGAGGCGCTGGCCGACGCGCTGGTCGCCGCGCTCGACTCGGTGCTGGCGCCGTCGGCGATCCTGCTCAAGAACGACTCGCCGACGCGCGGCTTTGAGGGCCTGCCGCTGGAAACGAGAGTTGCCAAGGGCGAGATCGCGGGACCGATCGACGTGGTCGAGAACGGCGCGCGCTTCGTCTGCGATCCGGCCGGCGGGCAGAAGACCGGCTGGTTCTTCGACCAGCGTGACAACCGCGCGATGGTGGCGCACTTCGCGCAGGGTGCGCGCGTGCTCGACGCCTACACGTATGCTGGCGGTTTCGGCGTGCTGGCCGCCGTCGAGGGCGCGGCGCAGGTCGTGCTGATTGACAGCTCGGCGCCCGCGCTGGAGCTGGCGCGCCAGGCGGCGACGCTGAACCAGGTCGAGTCGCGCGTCGAGGCGCGCAAGGCCGATGTGTTCGACGAGCTCGACCGGCTGGCGTCGAAAGGTGAGCGTTTCGACATCGTCATCGCCGATCCGCCGGCCTTCGTGAAGAGCCGCAAGGACATCAAGGCCGGCGCGCAGGGATATCGCAAGCTGGCGCGGCAATCGGCGACGTTGGTGGCGCCGCAGGGCCTGCTGTTCATCGCCTCCTGCTCGCACCTGATGGCGCCGCCGGACTTCGCCGAGCAGGTGCGGCGCGGCCTGCACGACGCCAAGCGCGAGGCGCGCATCCTGCGCTCGACCGGCGCCGGCATGGACCATCCTGTGCACCCCGGCCTGCCCGAGACCGCCTATCTCAAGGGCCTGCTGCTGCAGGTCGGATGATGCCCTCTTTGGGAGCGCCGGCGTCTCGCCGGCTCATGCGCGAAGAGGCCGGCGGGACGCCGGCGCTCCCAGCATGCCTCTGATCGGCACGCGCGCCTGGCTGATCGTCTGGGGCGTCGCCGTCGCGCAGCTGGTGTCCTGGGGCACGCAGTTCTACGCCTTCGCGCTCTACGTCGTGCCGATGGAAAAGAGCCTCGGCTGGTCGCGCACTGAGCTCAACGCGGCGCTGTCGATCGGCTTGCTGGTCGCCGGGCTGGTGGCCGTGCCGGTCGGCAGCTGGATCGATCGCGTCGGCGGCCGCGCCCTGATGACCGGCGGCTCGCTGCTGGGCGCGCTGCTGCTGGCGCTGTGGCCGCTGGTCGGCTCGCTGTGGCTGTTCTACGCGCTGTGGGCGGTGCTGGGCCTGTCCATGGCGGCGACGCTCTACGATCCGGCCTTCGCCGTCATGACCCGCACCTTCCCGCAGGACTACCGCCGCGCCATCACCGCGGTGACCCTGGTCGGCGGGCTGGCGAGCACGGCCTTCATCCCGCTGACCCAGTTCCTGATCGAGCGGCTGGGCTGGCACCAGTCACTCTACGTGCTGGCTGGCTTCAACCTGCTCTGCGCCGTGATCCACTTCTGGCTGATCCCGCGCGCGACGCCGCCGGGGCAACGCGCCGCCGTCGCTGCCGATGGCGAGGGCTTGCGCGCCGCGCTGCGCCGCCCATCGTTCTGGGCGTTGACCCTGTCGTTCACGCTCAACGCGCTCACCTTCACGGCGATGATCTTCCACCTCGTGCCGTTGCTCAGCGACCGTGGCATGGGCATGGAGCTGATCGTCGCCGGCTTCACCCTGATCGGGCCGATGCAGGTGGCGGGCCGCATCCTGCTGGTGACCTTCGGGCGGCGGCTGTCGATGGGTGCCGTGGGTTCGGTGGTGATCCTCGCCTATCCCATCGTGATCGTGATCCTGATGCTGCCGCCCAGCGCGCTCACGCTGTTCAGCTTCGCGACGATCTACGGGCTGGCCAACGGCACACTGACGATCATCCGGGGCGTCATCGTCGCCGATTACTACGGCCAGCGCGCCTATGGCGCGATCAACGGCGCGATCACCATGCCGACCAGCATCGCGCGCGCCGCCGCGCCCTTCCTGGCGGCGCTGATCTGGCAGGCGGCCGGCGGCTACACGCCGGTGCTGTGGGCGCTGTTCGCGGTGGCGCTGATCTCGGCCGCGTGCTTCTGGCTGGCCGTGGCGTTGGAACGCCGTCGGCTCAGGCCGCCCGGCGCGGGATCGTGAATCGGAAGGTCGCGCCCGCCGCGCCGTTGGCCACCAGCGTGATGT
The DNA here is from genome assembly GCA_964437145.1 of uncultured Rhizobiaceae bacterium. Classification (GTDB taxonomy): domain Bacteria; phylum Pseudomonadota; class Alphaproteobacteria; order Reyranellales; family Reyranellaceae; genus JAFAZJ01. Next base: position 8,198 of record CAYTFW010000104.1, on the reverse strand, counting down.
CCCCGCCATGCGCGAGCACGAGATCGCGCACGATCGTCAGGCCCAGCCCCGAGCCGCCCGGTCGGCCGCCGCGCGCGAAAGGCTGAAATAGCCGGGCCTGGAGATCCTGAGGCACGCCCGGCCCGTCATCGACGACGTCGACCGCGATCGCCGCCTTCTCCTCGCTGGCGCGCACGACGACATGCTTGGCGCCGGCGTCGAAGGCGTTGCGGCCGAGATTGAACAGGATGCGGAACAGCAGCGCGCGATCGGCCAGGATCCGGCGCCCGTGCTCGATCTCGACGCGCCAATCGTGCGCGGCGTTGGGGTCGCTGTGCTCGGCCTGCTCGATCAGCGCCACGCCGACCTCGTCGGCGACGTCGGCGAGATCGACCGGCGCCAGCTTGGGCACCGGGCGGTCGCGCGCGTAGTCGAGCGTGTCGCCGCACAGGCGCACGGCGCGGTCGATCGAGCCCAGCATCATCGGCGCCACCTCGCGCACCTTGGGGTCCTCGCTGCGCGCCAGGCGATCGGACACCAGCTGCGCCGTCGCCAGCATGTTGCGCAGATCGTGGTTGATCTTGCTCATCGCCGTGCCCAGCTCGGCCAGCCGCGTCTTCTGCCGCAGCGCCGCGCGCAGCTCGCGCTGCAGTCCGTCGAATTCGCGGTCGACCAGGCCGATCTCGTCCTGGCGCGGCTTGGGTTGGTGGGTCGCGGTCTCGTCCTCGGGCGCATGGCGGAACGCCGTCATCTCGCGCACCACGCCCTGCAACGGCCGCACGATCAGCCAGCGCAGGCCAAGATAGAGCAGCACCGCGGTGAACAGCGCGATGATGATCGACAACAGCAGGATGCGCTGGCTGTAGGCGTACATCTGCAGGCGCAGCGGCAGCTCGTCGACGATGATGTAGACACGTGCGTTGGGCATGCGCAGCGAGCGGCCGCCGACGCGGATGTCGTAGCTGCCGGAGCGCGCCATGGCTTGCAGCGCGTCCCAGATCAGCTCCGGGAACATGGCGTCGGCGATCTCGAAGGTCTCGCGCGGTTGCGCCGGCATCGGCGGGATCAGGGCGCGCTTGGGCTTGCCCGGCTCGATCAGCACCACGCCGTCGACGCGGGCGTGGTCGAGCAGCATGCGGGTGAGCCGTTCGTCGATCATGTTGTCGGGCGTGGCGTCGAGCGCCAGGGTCGCCAGCGCGCCGGTCTCGATCAGGCTTTCCAGATAGTTGAGGCGGAAGCGCGCGATCGACGGCAGGAAGATCGCCACTTCGGCGGTCATCACCGCGACGATCACCAACGCCAGGATGCGCGGCGACAGGCCGAAGCTCCAGCGGCGCCTCGGCGTCGTGGGCACGGTGGGCGCCGTCGATGTCTCCACGCGCGACATGCGCGGCAACCTAGCGGATGCCGCGCCCTATGCCCAGCGCGCGGCGCCGGGTGCGCGGCTTCTAGGCGGCCAGTCGCAGGTCCCTGTCCTCAAGGTAGTCGACCAGGACATGGCCGGCCGGCAATGTCAGGTCGGCGACGAAGTGCCGACCGCCGATGACGCGGCGTACCGGCAGGTCGGTCACAGGCACGTCTACATGCGGCACCAGGTCGAGCTGGGCCGGACCGGACCACGAGCCCTTCACCGTGACGTCTGTGAGCTCGACGCCGACAAGCTGGGCGATCGCCGGACCGCCATCGATGTCGGAGATGGTCTTCAACAGGCATCGCGGCTTGCGCAGGGACGCCTCCAGATTGGACCATCCGCCGGCGTAGAGGGCTTGCTTGTAGGCCACGGTGCCCATGGCGACGCGCTGGCCGGCGTAGTCGAGCGTGCCGATCAACGTGCGCCTGGAGATGGCTAGACTCGGCCGGGCATGCTTCCAGGCGAAGCCACCCGTCCCGCGGCCGGCGACGAACAGCGGATCGTCATCGACATATGTCTGGGTGACGAAATCGCAAGGGCGGCCGTTGAATGTGCATGGAATCACCAGGCTGCTCTGGGTGTCGTCGCCGAAACCCGAGGGGCGGGGCGTGCGGATCCACTCGTAGGACACGCGGTTCGAGGGGTCCGGGACCAGCGGCGCGGGAACGACGGCGCGGATCGCCGCCGGTTCGCTCTCATAGGTGATGACCATGTACCCGCGATCGACGAAACGGTAGGGCAGGTACGGATGGCTCGGGCCGACCTCGGCGATCGGTGGCGTAGCGGGGATCCGGTGGTTATCCATGGTCCGGGGCCCCTTGGTCAGAGGAACTTGGCTTTGATGTCGACGGTGGAACGCTCGCCGATGGCGTCGAAGTTGCGCTCCAGCCAGGCGGCGGCGACCTCGCGGCCGATCGACATCAGGTGCAGCAGGAAGTCCCACTGCGCGTTGAGCTTGCTCGAGACGCCCAGCCCCTTCATGTGCTCCTCGGCCTCGATCCAGTGCACGTTCATGCGCTTGTACTGCGCACTGTCGAGCCGGCCCTGGTCGATCAAGTCAGTGACGAAGGAGACGGCGCGCATCTCGCGCATCAGGCTGGAGTTGAAGCTGATCTCGTTCAGCCGGTTCATGATCGCCGATGCCGTGGTCGGCACGGCGTCACAGCTCAATGGATTGACCTGCACGATGACCACGTCCTTTGACTGCGCGCCGTAGATCAGCGGGAACAGGGCGGGGTTGCCCATGTAGCCGCCGTCCCAGTAGGGCTCGTCGTCGATGGTAACGGCCTGGAACATGAAGGGCAGGCAGGCCGAGGCGAGCAGCACGTCGGGCGTGATCTGCCCGCTTTCGAAGACGCGCACCTTGCCGCTCTTCACGTTGGTCGCCGAGATGAACAGGCGCACGGCGCGGCAATTCTCGAGGCGTTCGAAGTCGACCGACTTCAGCAGCACGTCGCGTAGCGGGTTGAGGTTCGCCGGATTCGTCTGATACGGCGACAGCATCCGGGTCATCATGTCCATGATCATGAACGCCGGCGAATGGTCGAGGTTCCAGCCGCGCGTCACGCGATCGAACGGCGTGGGTTGCAGCGGGCTGAAGCGCGCTGCGTTGCTGATGTTGCGCCAGAAGGCCTCCAACGCGTGCCTGGCCTCGGCGCGGCCGCCGCGGCCCATGCCGTCGGCGAAGACCGCCGCGTTCATGGCGCCGGCCGATGTGCCGCTGATCGCCTCGACCTCGACGCGCTCGTCCTCGAGCAGGCGGTCGAGCACGCCCCAGGTATAGGCGCCGTGCGCGCCGCCGCCCTGCAGGGCGAGGCTGATGCGCTTGACGTTGTTGCGCGTGCCCGACGGGCGGGGTGCCATCTGTTGAGCGTCCATTGTTACCTCCCTCAGTGCGCGGTCCAGCCGCCATCCATCGGCAGCGCCACGCCGGTGAGCGAGCCGGCCTGGTCGCTGCACAGGAACACCGCGAGCGCGGCGAGCTCGGCGACCTCGACGAACTTCTTGTTGGGCTGCTGCTTGAGCAGGATGTCGGTGATCACCTTGTCGCGCGAAATGCCGTGCGCCTTGGCCTGGTCGTCGATCTGCTTCTCGACCAGCGGTGTGCGCACATAGCCCGGGCAGATGGCGTTGCAGGTGATGCCGTCCTCGGCGGTCTCCAGTGCCACGACCTTGGTCAGGCCATAGACGCCGTGCTTGGCCGCGACATAGGCCGACTTGTAGGGCGAGCCGACCAACGCGTGCGCCGAGGCGACGTTGATGATGCGGCCCCAGCCCTTCTTGCGCATGCCGGGCAGCGCCAGCCGCGTGGCGTGGAAGGCCGAGGACAGGTTGATGGCGAGGATGGCGTCCCACTTCTCGGGCGGGAACTCGTCGACCGGCGCGACATGCTGGATGCCGGCGTTGTTCACCATGATGTCGACGGCGCCGAAGGTGTCGACCGTCTGGCGGATCATGTTCTCGATCGCGCCCGACTTGCCCATGTCGGCCGGCGAGTAGACGACGCGCGCGCCGGTGCGCTGGGCGAGATCGCAGCGGATGCGCTCGATCTCCATGGTGTCGCCGAAGCCGTTGAGCACGATGTTGGCGCCGGTCTGCGCCATGGCCTCGGCGATGCCGAGGCCGATGCCGCTGGTCGAGCCGGTGATGATCGCGGTTTTGCCGTTGAGCATTGTTCTGTCCCCTGCACGAGCGCCCCCGCCGTGCGATCAGGACAATGCGTGCCTCGACGCGCGAACTGAAATGCCCGTTGGCTTGGGATTCGATACGCCGGGCGCTCAGCGCGCGAGACGGCGCAGCGCGTCGAGCAGGTCCTTGGGATCCGCCCAGCGCGCCGGATCGACATCGGCGAAGGCGAAGACGACGCGGCCCGAGGGCTCGACGACGTAGACCGCCGGCACGGGCAGGCGCCACTTGCTGTCGCCGTGCATCGCCGGCAGCGAGCGCTTGCGATCGCGATGGATGCGGACGTGATCGGGCGACAGCTCATAGGCGACGCCGCACAGGCGGGCATACGCGTTTCGTGGATCGCTGAGCAGGGGGAAGCTCAATGCGCGACTCTTCGCCGTCGCGGCGAGATGCTCCGGCAGCTCGGGGGAGACGCCGATCGCCGTCGCGCCCAGCGCCTCGATGCGCGGCTGCGCGTCGTTGAGCGCCGCCATGGTGATCTCGCAATAGGGGCACCAGCCGCCGCGGAAGAACGTCAGCACCAAGGGGCCGTTGTCGAGCAGGTCCATCGAGCGCCAGACCCGGCCCGCGCTATCGGCGAGCTCGAAATCGGGCAGGATGTCGCCGACGCCCAGGCTCTCCTCGGTCAGGCGCAACATGCGCAGCCGGTCGAGCTCTTCCTCGAAGGCCTGGCGCGCGAAGTCGTCGATCGCCGCCATGTGGCGATCGCGCAAGGTCTCGAGGGTTCGAGCCAGATCCATCTCATGAATCTGACACTTCGCAAGTGCGAAAGGAAATAGCTGCTGCCTTGTCTTACGATAGCCACAGCGTATCGTGGTTGAGGGTAGACAGGGCGTGTCCAGGTATCGGGGGGACCCACTCCATGGAGATGCACCAGATCCGCTACTTCCTGGCGGTGTGCGAGACGCTGAACTTCACGCGGGCGGCCGAGCGCTGCAACGTGTCACAGCCCTCGCTGACACGCGCCATCAAGGGCCTCGAGGACGAGCTGGGCGGTCCCCTGTTCCGCCGCGAACGCAACAACACGCATCTAACCGGCCTGGGCGAGATGATGCGCCCCCATCTGACGCAGGTCTTGGCCGAGACCGACGCCGCCAAGGAGCGCGCGCGCAGCTTCGCCAAGGCCGAGGACACCGACCTGCGCGTCGGCATGATGTGCACCATCGGGCCGGCGCGGTTGCTGCCCTTCCTGCAGACGTTCCGCGATCGCCATCCCCGCATCAACCTGAACATCAGCGACAGCAACGGCGCGAGCATCGAGGAGAACCTCGCCAAAGGCGGCTACGACGTGGCGATCTTCGGCCTGCCGGGTGGCGTCGATGACCGCTTCCATTCGCGCCGGCTCTACGACGAGCCCTTTGTCATCGGCGTCGCGCCGGGTCACGCCTTCGCGGCGCAGAACGCCGTGCGCCTGGCCGATCTCCACAAACAGATCTCCGTCAGCCGCACCGAGTGCGAGTTCCACGACCATGTCGTCGAGCTGCTCAATCGAGACGGCATCACCGTGTCGGCGGCTTTTCGCAGCAATCGTGACGACTGGATCCAGACCATGGCGCTCGCCGGCGTAGGCTTTACCTTCATTCCCGAGCACTCGGTGACGCTCTCCGGCCTGTGCGTCCGCCCCCTGGTCGATCCGGAGATCACCAGACAGATCCAGATCGTCACCGTACGCGGCCGGCCGCATTCGCCGGCGGTGGGCGCCTTCGTCAACGAGGCGCTGCGCTTTCCATGGTCGAGCCGCGGGCCAACGCCGCTGCCGGCCGGGAGCTAGCGCCAGACCCGGGGATACCGGCCGTGCGGCGCAGGCCGCGCGTAGTTGTTGGCGAGCAGCGCGACGGCGAGGATGCAGAGCACGCCGAGCGCGACCGGGCTGAACAGGAAGCTCCAGCCCGCATCCTCGAAGAAGATGACGATCGGGTTGGCGCCGGCCGGCGAGTGGATGGTGCGCGTGGCCATCATGATGACGAGCGCCGTCGCCACCGCGCCGACCATCCACATATCCTTCGACCAGCCGGTCATGTGCCAGAGCTTCAGGAACACCAGCCCGGTGATCGCCGCCACGAAATGCCCGCCCAGCAGGCTGCGCGGCTGGGCCATGTCGGTGTCGGCCATGCCGAAAACGATGACGCAGGAGCCGCCCAGCGAGGCGAGCAGCCAGGGATGCGCGGTCAGGCCGAGGAGCAGGACGCATGCGGTGAGCGCAACGGCGGCGCCAAGCCAGGCGGCGATGAATCTCATGGCGGCCTGATATCGCATGCGCCGTGCCATCGCCATCGAAACGCTCATGGTGGGGTGACCTCTCCCAGTTTGACGGCCTGACGCCGACCGAGCGTGATGCACCCGGAAAACCTCGGTGGGAGAGCCCGATGTCCGACCCTGTCTGCCTGATCACCGGCGTCGGTCCCGCCACCGGTTCCGCGCTCGCGCGCCGGTTCGCCACGAGCGGCTATCGCGTCGCCATGCTGGCGCGCAATCGCGAGCGTCTGGCGGCGCTCGAGACCGAGCTGGCTGGTACCAAGGCGTATGCCTGCGACGTCACTGATCCAGATCAGATCGAATCGGCCTGCGGCGCGGTCGAGCGCGATCTTGGCGCGCCGGAGGTGTTGATCCACAGCGCCGTGGGTGGCGCCTTCGGCTCGTTCCTCGAGATCGACCCCAAGGTGCTGAACCGCAACTTTCAGATCAACACCATGGCATTGCTCCATCTGGCGCGGCGGCTGGCGCCGGCGATGGTGGCGAAGGGCAAAGGTGCGATCGTCGCCACCGGCAACACCTCGGCGCAGCGCGGCCGGCCCAATTTCGCTGGCTTCGCGCCGACCAAGGCGGCGCAGCGTATCCTCGCGGAATCGATGGCCCGCGACCTCGGACCCAAGGGCGTGCATGTCGCCTATATCGTCATCGACGCGGTGATCGACGGCACACCGCAGCCGTCCCGCCTCCAGGACAAACCCGACGCGTTCTTCATCAAGCCCACCGCGATCGCCGACGAAGTCTGGCATGTGGTCCATCAGGATCGCAGCGCCTGGTCGTTCAATGTCGAGGTGCGGCCCCATGGCGAGGTGTGGTGATCACTCGGTGTTCTTGCCGGTGATCAGCCGCGCGCCCGACTGGAAGGTGACGTAGGACCAAATCCAGTCGGCCAGCACCGTGAAACGGTTGCGGAAGCCGACCAGGAAGAAGACGTGCACCAGGCCCCACAGCGCCCAGGCGACGAAGCCGGTGAGCTGGAGACGGTCGCTGAACTTGGCGATCGCCGCGCCGCGGCCGATCGTGGCCATGGTGCCGAAGTCGCGATAGCGGAAGGGTCCGGGTGGCGTCTTGCCAGCGAGCCGCGCGCGCAGCAGCTTGGCGATGTACTCGCCCTGCTGCTTGGCGACGGGCGCCAGGCCGGGATAGGGCTTGCCGTCCGCGTCGCAGGCGAGCGCCGTATCGCCGATGGCGAAGATCTCGGGATGATGGGGTACCGACAGGTCCGGCAGCACCTTCACCCGCCCGGCGCGATCGGCCTCCGACGACAGCCACTTCGCCGCTGGCGAGGCGGCGACGCCGGCGGCCCACATGATGGTCGCGGCGGGGATACGCTCGCCGTCGACCACGACGCCCTCGGCGTCGCAGGCGGTGACCGGCTTGCCCTGACGGACCTCGACGCCGAGCTTGCCTAGCGCCCGCGCCGTCCAGGCCGAGAGCTTCTCGGGGAACGCCGCCAGCACGCGTGGTCCGGCTTCGACCAGCACGATGCGCGCCTGGCGCGGATCGATGGTGCGGAAGTCGCGCGCCAGCGCGCGGCGCGCCAGCTCGGCGATGGCGCCGGCCATCTCGACGCCGGTCGGGCCGCCGCCGATCACCACGAAGTTCAGCAGGCGGCGGCGCTTGTCGGGGTCATCCTCGGTCTCGGCCTGCTCGAAGGCGGTCAGGATGCGGCGGCGGATCTCGGTGGCGTCGTCGATCTTCTTCAGGCCGGGGGCGAAGCGTTCCCACTCGTCGCGGCCGAAATAGGAGTGACGCGCACCGGTCGCCAGCACGAGATAGTCGTAAGGCAGCTCACGGTCCTCGAGGCGCACGACACGGCGCGCGGTATCGACGCCGCCGACACGGCCCATCAGCACGCGCACATTGGCAG
>CAYTFW010000103.1:0-23376 GCA_964437145.1 uncultured Rhizobiaceae bacterium | reverse complement strand
ACCTGCGACTCCCCCTCACCCCGACCCTCTCCCCGCAAGCGGGGAGAGGGAGGAAGAGGAAGGATCGCCCAATGGCTGGGCGCTGGCCGCGACCATCGCGCGGCGCGAGCTGCGCTCGGGGTTGGGTGGCTTCCGCCTGTTCCTCGCCTGCATCGCGCTGGGCGTCGGCGCCATCGCCGCGATCCTGTCCTTCGCCCGCGCCATCGAGGAGGGCCTGCGCGCCGACGCGCGCGCGCTGCTCGGCGGCGACGTCGCGGTGTCGCGACCCTATCAGCCGCTGAGCGACGAGCAGCTCGCCTACATGGCGCGCGACGGTGCGGTGGTCACCGGCTGGGTCGAGATGCGCGGCATGGCGCGGCTCGATCGCGACGGCGCGCGCCCGACGCTGATCCAGCTCAAGGCGGTCGACAGCCGTTATCCGCTCGCCGGCACGATCGAGCTCAAGGGCGGCATGACGCTCAGCGACGCGCTCGCGGTGCGCAACGGAATCGCCGGTGCCGTGGTCGAAGAAGTCGCGCTGCGCCGCATGGGCGCGTCGATCGGCGATCGTATCCGTGTGGGCGAGGCCTCGGTCGAATTGCGCGCGGTGATCGCGCGCGAGCCGGATCGCGGGCTGGGCCTGTTCGGATTGGGCCCGCGCGTGATGATCGGCGATCACGCGCTGCCCGCGACCGGGCTGCTGCAGCCCGGCGTGCTGCGCACGCATGACTATCGCGTCGCGCTGCGGCCGGGCGCCGACTGGCAGGCCTATCGCCAGGATCTGATCGCGCGTTTCCCCGAGGCCGGCTGGCGCGTGCGCGGGCTGAGCGAGGCGGGCGGCGGCGTGCGCACCTGGACCGAGCGGCTCACCGTGTTCCTCGAGCTGATCGGTCTCGCCGCGCTGCTGGTCGGCGGTGTCGGCGTCGGCAACGCGGTCGACAGCTACCTGCTGGGCCGCACCCGCACCATCGCCATCCTCAAATGCGTCGGCGCGCCTGCCGCGTTGGTGACGCGCAGCTACCTGCTGCTGATCGGCGCGCTGGCGGCGATCGGTGTGGTGCTGGGCCTCGTGGTCGGCGTCGCCCTGCCCTTCGTCGCCGACGCCTTCTTCGCCGATGTGCTGCCGGTACGCGCGCGCGTCGGAATCTATGGCCAGCCGCTGATCATCGCCGCCGCTTTCGGCATGCTGGTGGCCGGCATCTTCGCGCTGTGGCCGCTGATGAAGGCGCGGCTGGTGCCGGCCGCGACCTTGATGCGCGGCGCGGTGGCGCCCAACGCGGCGCGTCCGCGGACGCGCGATCTCGCGATCATCGCGGTGGCGATCCTGGCCTTGGCGGCGCTGACCGTGGCGACGGCGGGTGACCGGCGCATCGCGTTGTGGTTTGTCGGAGGCTCGATCGGCGCCTTCATCGTCTTCCCGCTGCTGGCGCGCGTGGTGATGCTGCTGGCGCGATGGGCCGGTCGTCCCCGCTTCGCCGTGCTGCGCCTGGCGCTGGCCAATATCCATCGCCCCGGCGCGCCGACGCCGACGGTCATGCTCTCGCTCGGCCTGGGCCTCACCGTGCTGGTCGCGGTGGCGCTGATCGAGGGCAATCTGCAGAGCCAGATCACGCGGCGCATCCCGGTCAACGCGCCGACCTTCTTCTTCGTCGACATCCAGCAGACCCAGGTCGACGCCTTCACCAAGGCGGTGGCGGGAATCGATGGTGTGAGCGGAATCGACAAGGTGCCGATGCTGCGCGGGCGCATCACCAGGATCGGTGGCAAGCCGATCGCGGAATCCAACATCCCCTCGCAGGCGCGCTGGTCGGTCGACAGCGATCGCGGGCTGACTTACGCGGCCTTGCCGCCGGAGGGCTCGCGCATTGTCGCCGGCGAGTGGTGGCCGCCAGACTACAAAGGACCGCCGCTGATCTCCTTCGACGCCGAGCTGGCGGCGGCCTACGGGCTGGGCGTCGGCGACACCATCACCGTCAACGTGCTGGGCCGCGACGTCGAGGCGCGCATCGCCAATCTCAGGCGCATCGACTGGAGCTCGCTGTCGATCAACTTCGTCTTCGTCTTCGCGCCCGGCACCTTGGAACGCGCGCCGCAGACCTTCCTCGCCACCGTGCGCGCCGCACCGGGGGCGGAGGACAAGGTGTTCGACGTCGTCACCCGCGACTTCGCCAACGTCACCATCGTGCGGGTGAAGGAGGCGCTGGAGAACGCCAGCTCGATCCTCGCCAATATCGGCCTGGCAGCCCGCGTGGTGGGCGTGGTCGGCATCGGCGCCGGGCTGCTGGTGCTGGCCGGCGCCATGCTGGCGACGCAGCGGCGGCGCGTGCACGACGCGGTGGTGATGAAGGTGCTGGGCGCTTCGCGTCGGCGCGTGCTGGGCGTCTTCTCGCTGGAGTTCGCCGCGCTGGGCTTCGTCACCGCCTTGGCCGCGGCGGCGTTCGGTGCGGTCGCGGCCTGGATGGTGATCCGCTTCGTGATGAACCTGGAATGGATCTTGCTGCCCGACGTGGTGGCGCTGACCGTTCTGGGCGCCATGGCGCTCACGCTGGGCTTCGGCCTGGTGGGCGCTGTGGGCGCCACGCGGCAACGGCCGCTGGCCCTGCTGCGCAATGAATAGCCAGAAACTTTGTGGTAATATCAATGGGCCGCGTGTTCTTAATTTTGCGTGGCCGTGTATCCAGGTATCGCGGTCAGGTATTGATAATGTCGCGTCTTTCGCCAATATGGGTGGCAGGTGTGTGTCCGCCTATCGGGAGGCAATAAATGGCTCAGTTTGAAACTCGGCCCGTGGTCGGTTCGACGACGGTCGACCAAGCGGTATTCGACGCTGGTCTGCGCAGCCACATGCTGCGCGTCTACAACTACATGGCGTCCGGCCTGGCGCTGTCGGGCATCGTCGCGATGCTCGTCTACAGCGTGCCGGCGCTGAACGCGATCTTCATCAAGACGGGGATTCTGGCCAACGGCCGCCCGTTCATGACCCTGACGATCCTTGGCTGGGTCGCCATCTTGGCGCCGATCGGCCTGATCCTGTTCGCCTCGTTCCGCGCCGCGACGATGAGCGTCACGACGATGAAGGTGGTGTACTGGGCGATCGTGGCGCTTAACGGCATCGGCTTCACCCTGCTGATCTACCGCTACACCGGCACCAGCCTGGCGCGGACCTTCTTCATCACCGCCGCCGCCTTCGCCGCGCTCAGCCTGTACGGCTACACGACCAAGCGCAGCCTGTCGGGGCTCGGCACCTTCCTGTTCATGGGCCTGATCGGCATCCTGATCGCCGGCATCGTGAACATTTTCCTCGCCAGCTCGATGCTGCACTTCATCATCGCGGCGGCGGGTGTGCTGATCTTCGCCGGCTTCACCGCCTACGACACGCAGCAGATCAAGGAGCAGTACGCCGAGGCCTGGGGCACCGACGTGCAGGAGAAGGTCGCCATCTTCGGCGCGCTCAACCTGTACCTGGACTTCGTCAACATGTTCCAGATGCTGCTGGCGCTGATCGGCGACCGCGAATAGCCAGCCACCGAGCGGCGACGCTCGCGACGCCCGGGCCCAAAAGGCCCGGGCGTTTTCGTTTACCGGATTTGCCTTCCCCCGCCAGCGGGGGAAGGTAGAGGCGAAAGCCTACGAGCGAGATCAGGAGCTGCCTATGGCCAACGGCCGCAGCCAGCGCTTCCCGCAGGACAGGATCGGTTACCTGCTCAAGCGTCCTGTTGGTCGCCCGCCGCTGACGGTCCGGCGCTCCTATGCCAGCTTCAACTATCAGGCGGCACGCTGGACGATGCGGCGCCGAGTCGTGGCCAAGGTCGAGTGTCACCCCAGCGAGCCTTAGCCCCGCGTCGGCTTCATCATCACCAACCTGTCGCGCTTGGCCGAGCGGCTCGTCGCCTTCTGCAACAGGCTCGGGACGTGCGAGTGGTCGATCAACGAAGGCAAGACCGCGATCAAGTGGACGCGCCCGTCTCGCTGTTCGTTCGCCGTCAACGCGGTGCGGCTCCAATTGCAAGCGCTGGCCAACAATCTCGCCAACTTCGTGCGGCCCCTGGCCTTGACCGAGGCGGTCGCCCAGTGGTCGCCGACCAGCCTGCCGGAGAAGCTGATCAAGATCGGCGCCAAGTGTGTGCGCCACACCCGCTCCGCCGTCTTTCAGATGGCCGAGGTTGCAGTGCCGAGAGAACTGATCGCACAAATCCTGCGGCTGACCGATGGACTGCGACCACGACCGGCCCCGGCGTAGGACCAAAGGGGGCGGTGCGTCTGAGTGACGAGGGAAAGTGCCAGATCGATGGATCAAAGCTCGTGTTGGACGTTGGGCACGGCTGAAGCGGTGGGGGAAACCGCACAGGCCGCCCCTGGCTTCGCCGGAATCTGCCGGAATGCCAGCATTTGCGACATTCCACGGGTACATCTTGGGAATCCCGAAATATACCAAGTTTCATCGCTCGTCAGCTTCTGGTAAGCGAAAGGCTCCGTCCGCTGCACACTAGCCGAGCAACATCGAATGTCGTGAATGAGCCTCGCTTTAGTTGTCCTGATCCCATTCATCGGCGCCTTGATCCCGTCCTTGGCCATCCGGGGCGGGCGCAACGTCTGCGCCGCGGCCACAGCGGCCGTCACCGGCCTGTCGCTCGTGCTTCTGCTCACCGAGATTCCGACCGTCTATTCCGGCGAGGTCAGCCGCAGCGCCGTGCAGTGGCTGCCGCGGCTCGGTCTTTCGTTCTCCTTCTTCGTCGACGGGCTCGGTCTGTTCTTCGCCGGATTGATCCTCGTGATCGGCCTGCTCATCATCCTGTACGCGCGGTTCTATCTCGACCGCGACGATCCGATGGGGCGGTTCTTCTGCTATCTCCTGCTCTTCCAGGGCTCGATGGTCGGCATCGTCCTGAGCGACAACATCCTGCTGCTGGTCGTCTTCTGGGAGCTCACCAGCCTCAGCTCCTTCCTCCTGATCGGCTACTGGCATCATCTGCCGGAGTCGCGCGCGGGCGCGCGCATGGCGCTCGTCGTCACCGGCGCCGGCGGGCTGGCGCTGATGGGCGGCATGCTGCTGCTCGGCCACATCGCCGGCAGCTTCGAGCTCAGCGAGATCCTCAAGCGCGGCGATACGATCAGGGCCTCGCCGCTCTATGTGCCGACGCTGCTGCTGATCCTGCTCGGCGCGTTCAGCAAGTCGGCGCAGTTCCCGTTCCACTTCTGGCTGCCACACGCGATGGCGGCGCCTACCCCGGTATCGGCCTACCTGCACTCCGCGACCATGGTGAAAGCTGGCGTCTTCCTGCTCGCGCGCCTGTGGCCGGTGCTGTCGGGGACACCGGAATGGTTCTTGATCGTCTCGCTCACCGGTCTCGCCACGATGCTGATCGGGGCGTGGATCGCCCTGTTCAAGGACGACCTGAAGGCGATGCTCGCTTTCTCCACCGTGAGCCATCTCGGCCTGCTGACCATGCTGCTGGGCCTGGGCACCCGCATGGCGATGGTCGCCGCCGTCTTCCATACCCTCAACCACGCCACGTTCAAGGCGGCGATGTTCATGAGCGCTGGCATCGTCGATCACGAGACCGGCACCCGCGATGTCCGCCGGCTCGGCGGCCTGCGCCGCCTCATGCCCATCACGTCGGCGCTGGCGATCGTCGCCGCGGCGTCGATGGCTGGCGTGCCGCTGCTCAACGGCTTCCTGTCGAAGGAGATGATGCTCGAGGAGGCCGCGCATACCGTCTACGCCGACCAGGCGTGGCTCTTCCCGCTGCTCGCCACCGTCGGCGCGGTGCTGTCCGTGGCCTACTCGGCACGGCTCGTCTTCCGCGTCTTCCTCGGCCCGGAGCGCAAGGACTACCCGAAGCATCCCCATGACCCACCCGTCGGCATGTGGTTGCCGGTCGCCATCCTGGTGGTTCCGATCATCGCCATCGGCGTGCTGCCCGCGACCTTCGCCGGCGCCATCGTCGAGCGGACCGCGCTCGCGGCGTCGGGCGGCGGCCAGTTGGACTACCATCTCGCCCTGTGGCATGGCCTGACGCCGGCGCTGGTGATGAGCCTGTTCGCCTTCGCCGGCGGCCTCGCGCTGTTCTGGGCCTATCCGGCGGTCAATCAAGCTCGGCTCGCCGTGCCGCGGCCCGACGCCATGACCATGTTCCAGGCGACGGTGGCGGGCATCGCCCGGGCGTCGCACGCCGTGATCATCGGCCTCGATGGCGGCAGCCTGCCGCGCTATCTCGCCGTCATGGTCGCGACGATCGGCGTGCTGGGGCTTTCCGGCTTCCTCGGCACGCCGTCGTCGCCGATGGCCGGCGATCGCGCGACCATCCCCGCGTCGCCGCCGGCGATTACCGCCTGGCTGGTGCTGCTCCTGGCCTGCGGCGTGATCGTTCGGCACCACTACGACCGGCTCTCGGCCCTGATCGTCACCAGCATCGTCGGGCTCGTGGTCTCGATCGCCTTCCTGCAGTTCTCGGCCCCCGACCTCGCCCTGACCCAGATCTCGGTCGAGGTGGTCACGACGATCCTCCTGCTGCTCGCCATCAATCTGCTGCCGCGCACCACGCCTGATGAACTGCCGCGCCGCGCGAAGATCGGTGCCGGCGCGCTGGCGGCGCTCGGTGGTATCGGCGTGGCGGCGCTTTCGTACGCCGTGATGACGCGCGATTTCGAAACCATCTCCGGCTATCACCTCGAGCAGTCGAAGCCGGGCGGTGGCGGCACCAATGTGGTGAACGTCATCCTCGTCGATTTCCGCGGCTACGACACGTTCGGCGAGATCATCGTGCTGGCGATCGCCGCGCTGACGATCTTCGCCCTGCTCGATTCGGCGATGCACGGCGCCGCCGGCCGCCGGCTGGCGCGCACGCGGTTCGATCCGCAGGCCCACGATCCCCATCCCCTGATGCTGACCGTGGTGACGCGCCTGCTGCTGCCGCTGTCGCTGATGGTCGGCGTCTATATCCTGCTGCGGGGCCACAACATGCCGGGCGGCGGCTTTATCGCCGGCCTCATCGTCGCCATCTCCTTTCTCATGCAGTACATGGCAAGCGGCTACGTCTGGGCGCATCGCCGCGCCCGCTTCGACGCGCATGTGCTGATCGGCGGCGGCGTTCTGATCGCGGGCGCCACCGGCCTGGCCGCGCTGGTGTTCGACCGCCCGTTCCTGACGAGCACGTTCGGCTATTTCCATCTGCCGGTGTTCGGCGAGGTCGAGCTGGCCTCGGCGATGGCCTTCGACATCGGTGTGTTCTTCACCGTGGTCGGCACCTGCCTGCTGTCGCTGGCGACGCTGTCGCGCGTCGAGGAGCGGGCGGAACAGGCCTCCCTCCAAGCGGAGGAGCGCCGGCGATGAGCATGGAGTTCCTCGTGGCGACGGGGATCGGCGCGCTGACCGCGGCCGGCATCTACCTGATCCTGTTGCGGCGCACCTTTCCGGTCGTGGTCGGCCTGTCGTTCCTGTCCTACGCGGTGAACGTGTTCCTGTTCATCACCGGCCGGCTCGCGATCGACCGGCCGCCGATCATCGTCAAGGGTGTCACGGACTATGTCGATCCGCTGCCGCAGGCCCTCGTGCTGACGGCGATCGTCATCACCTTCGGCATGACCGCCCTGATCGTCGTGCTGTCCTTGCGCACCTTCCTCGAGACCGGCACCGACGATGTGGTGCTGGCCGCCCGGCGCGACGAGGAGTCGACCGGTACGATGCGCGACGAGGCTTCGCGGTGAATCAGAGCCTCATCATTCCGGTCGCGATCCCCGCCATGACGGCGGCGGTTCTCGTCCTGGCCCTGCGCCACAGCATCGGGGGTCAGCGCGTCGTCTCCGTAGCGGCGACCGCGCTGCAACTCGCCGCGGCGATCGGCCTGTACAGCCTCGCCAGCGACGGCGAACCGCGCGTCTATCTGCTCGGCAACTGGCCGGCGCCCTTCGGCATTGTGCTGGTGCTCGACCGCCTGGCCTCGATCATGCTGCTGCTCACGGGGCTGCTCGCCTTGGGCGTCGTGATCGCGGCGATCCACGAATGGGACAGGTACGGGCGGCACTTCCACGCCCTGTTCCAGTTCCAGCTGCTGGGTCTCAACGGCGCCTTTCTTACAGGAGACCTGTTCAACCTGTTCGTCTTCTTCGAGGTACTGCTGATCGCGTCCTACGGCTTGATGCTGCATGGCGGCGGCCCACGCCGCTTCAAAGCGGGCTTCCACTACATCTCGATCAACCTGATGGGCTCGACCGTCTTCCTGTTCGCGGTCGGCACGATCTACGCCATGACCGGCACGCTGAACATGGCGGATCTTGCCGCGAAGGTGCCGAAGGTCGCGTCCGCCGACCAGGGGCTGCTCGCCGCCGGCGCCCTCCTGCTGCTGTGCGTGTTCGCCATCAAGTCGTCGATTGTGCCGCTGCACTGGTGGCTGCCTCCAACCTACGGCTCGACCTCGCCGCTGGCGGCCGCGTTGTTCGCGATCATGACCAAGGTGGGGGCCTACTCGATCATCCGTGTATACACGCTGATCTTCGGTGCCGACGCAGGCCCGCTCGCTAGCATCGCCGCGCCCTGGATCCTGCCGGGCGGAGTCCTGACGCTCGTTCTCGGGACGATCGGCGTCCTGGCGAGCCGCAGCCTGCTCAACCTGGCCTGCTACGCGCTCATCGCCTCGATGGGCACGTTGCTGATCGGCGTCGGGCTGGGCAGCGCGATGGGCCTGTCCGCCGCGCTCTACTACGCGGTACAGAGCACCGTCGCCAGCGCCGGCCTGTTTCTGCTGGCGGGCCTCCTGGTGAGGGAGAACGACGACGGCACGGAGAGCGTGCGCCTGCCTCGGCAGGCGAGCCTGTTCGCCGGGCTATTCTTCCTGCTCGCCGTCGCGATGGTCGGCATGCCGCCACTGGCGGGATTCATCGGCAAGCTGCTGATCCTCGACGCCGGACGCGCCGCCGCGCAGACCGTCGCGGTGTGGCCGGCGATCCTGGTCACCAGCCTGCTGCTTATCGTCGGTTTCGCGCGCACCGGCATGTGGCTGTTCTGGAACAGCGCGCGGGCGGCCGACGCCCACGCGCCGCGTATCGCGCCGGTGCCGCCGACCGTCGTCATCGCCGGCATGATCGCGGCGGTGGCGGCCCTGAGCCTGTACGCCGGGCCCGTGATGGACGACATGACCGCCACCGCCGAGCAGCTGTTCTCGCCCCAGCGCTACATCGCCGCCGTGCTGCGATCGCGCACGGCGAACCTGGTGACGGAGTGACCATGCTCGAACGGCTCCTGCCCCACCCCGTGCTGACCGTGACCCTTGCCGCGGTATGGGTCTTGCTGGTCAACGAGTTCTCGGTGGGTATCATCGTGTTCGGGCTGCTACTCGGCATGGCCATCGCCCGGCTCACCGCCAGTTACTGGCCGGAGCGGCCGACGATCCGCAACCTGCCGGCGATCCTCGAATACTCCGTCATCGTGCTCTACGACATCGTCGTCTCGAACCTGCAGGTCGCCTATCTCGTCCTGTTCCGTCACGGCGACAGCTTGCGGTCGCGGTTCGTCACTGTTCCGCTCGCCCTGACGAGCCCCGAGGCGATCGTTGTCCTGGCGGGCACGATCACCATGACGCCTGGAACGGTAAGCGCCGACCTGAGCGCCGACGGCCGGTCGCTGCTCGTCCATTGCCTCGATACGGCGGACCCCGATGGCGTCGTCGCGACCATCAAGTCGCGCTACGAGAGCCGCCTGACAAGGATCTTCGAATGATCGAAACAGCCTGCGCCTTCGCCATCGGCGTCATCTCGGTGTCGGTCCTGCTCAACGTTTACCGGCTGATCGTCGGGCCGGACGTCACCGACCGTATTCTCGCGCTCGACACCATGGTGATCAATGCGATCGGCCTCATCGTGCTGGTCGGCCTCGTGTTCGGGACGGCCATGTATTTCGAGGCGGCGCTGCTTTTCGCGATGGTCGGCTTCGTCTCCACCGTGGCGTTCTGCAAGTTCCTGCTGCGCGGCAACGTGATCGAGTGAGGGCGCGATGACCCAGTTTGTCGAGATCGTCTGCAGCTTCTTCATCGTCGTCGGCGCGGTGTTCCTGTTCGTCGGCTCCTACGGCCTCGCCAAGCTGCCGGACACAATGCGGCGCCTGCACGGCCCGTCGAAGGCGACAACCCTGGGCATCGGCGCCCTGCTGATCGCCTCGATGATCTATTTCATCTCGACGCGGGGGGCGCTCGGCATCCATGAGCTGCTGATCACGCTGTTCCTGTTCCTGACGGCGCCGGTCAGCGCCCAGATGGTCGCCAAGGCCCACATCTTCCGAAGGAAGGAGGAGCGCGGGGCGCTGCCTCCCGCCGAAAGCGACGCGGGCTGGGCGACGCTGACCGAAGCCACCGACGCGAAGGCATCCGCCAGGAAGTAGCGCCGGTGATCCCGGGAAGCCGGCCGCCCGATGCGCCCGTCGGGCAGGTGGCGGGCTGATTGGCGAGCAGGCTGTCCTGATCCCCGTCGCGAACGTAAAGCGATTCTGTCGGTCGCGGCGCTGCTGGCGCCGGTACCGCTGAGCATCGCGCTGGGCCTGTTCGTCGGCAAGCAGATCGGCGTCTTCCTGCCGGCCGCCGCCCTGATCCTGTTGCGCCTGGCGCCAATGCCGGCGGGCGGCACCTGGTTGAAGCTCTATGGCGTGTCGGTCTGCGCCGGTATCGGTTTCACCATGAGCCTGTTCATCGGCTCGTTGGCCTGGGAGGACCCGGCCTATGCCGCGCCGCTACGCCTGGGCGTGATCGTCGGTTCGCTGGTGTCGGCGGTTTTTGCTTTTGTCGTGATTTATCTGACATCTTCAAGGATATCTTCATCTTTAACGGTAGAAAAGACTCGCCTTACCTAATCTTTGATGATAGTTTCACGCCATATTGAGGTCAGATTCCAGACGAATTTTTGAGTAGCCCGATGAATCGTCGCGCTTTTTTCAGCGGTTTGGCAGCGGTGCCGGCTCTCGCGATCTGCGAGCCGGTTCTTGCGGCACCGCCGAAATTTGCGCCGCATCCGGTCGTCATCTATCACTTTGTCACCCCAGGCTGCGACGACTGCAATCGCTGGGATCAGCGCCACCTGCCGCGCTTTCTGAACTCGGGTGAGTTCCGCCGCTCGTCCTATCGCCGCATCGAGGGCAAGACGACCCAGGAGGCGCTCGACCCGCGCCGCTGGCCGGCCGAGGCCCGCCCCTTCGCCGCCTCGCTCAGGGAGACCCCGGCCTTCATCGTCCTGCGCCAGGGTCGCGGCATGGCCGCCGCGTCGGGCGAGGAGGCCTGGACCAAGGTGATCTGGCCGGCGATCCAGCGCGCCGCCGCCTGATATCGACCCAGGGATGTCGACACGGCCGGACGCTTCGACTAGGACGGGCGCGCCCAAGGAGCGCCCATGCCCCTCAAGAACCCGATCTACGCCGCCATCGATACCGTCGACCTGGCCCAGGCCGCGCGCCTGATCCAGCGTATCGCCGCCGGTCCGGTGCCGGCGGTAGGCGGCATCAAGCTGGGCCTCGAGTTCTTCCTCGCCCATGGCGCGCCCGGCGTGCGCTACGCCTTCCCCGAGCCGGTGCGCATGACCGGGGTCGGCTTCTTCCTCGACCTCAAGCTGCACGACATCCCCAACACCGTGGCCGGCGGCATCCGCGCCGTGGCGGCGCTCGAGCCGACCTACATCACCATCCATGCCGGTGGTGGCGCCGCGATGCTCAAGGCGGCCGTCGATGAAGCGGCGCTGCAGGCGGCCAAGCTCGGACTGAAGCGGCCGAAGCTCCTGGGCGTGACGGTGCTGACCTCGCTCGACGACAGCGACCTCAAGGCGGCGGGCGTCAACGAGACGGCGGCCGATCAGGCTAGGCGCCTGGCGCTGCTGGCGCGCGAGGGCGGCCTCGACGGCGTGATCTGCTCGCCGCAGGAGATCGCCACCCTGCGCGCCGCCTGCGGTCCGGACTTCCTGCTGGTCACCCCCGGCATCCGCCCGGCGGGCGCGGCGGTGGGCGACCAGAAGCGGGTGATGACGCCGCGCGAGGCGATGCGCGCCGGCGCCACGGCGCTGGTCGTCGGCCGGCCGATCACCGAGGCCAAGGATCCGCGCGCCGCCGCCGAGGCGATCGCCCACGAAGCCGATCTCGGCGACAAGATCCGCATCCAGGTGGGCGCGTGATGGATCGCACAGTGTCATCCCGAGCGGAGCGAGGGATCCAGGGCAATCCTGGATGTCTCGCTGCGCTCAACATGACAGAAGAGTCCTGACATGGCCGTCGTCGCCAAGATCTGCGGCATCCGCACGCGCGAGGCGCTCGACGCGGCGATCGCCGGCCGGGCGCGCTATGTCGGCTTCGTCTGCTATCCGCCCTCGCCGCGGCACATCGACTTCCACGATCTGGAGGAGTTGGTCGCCGACGTGCCGGCGCACGTCATCCGCGTCGGCCTGTTCGTCGATCCCGACGACGACACCTTGGGCGAGTATGTCGAGGACGGCGCGCTCGACATGCTGCAACTGGCCGGCGAGGAGACGCCGCGCCGCATCGGCAAGATCAAGGAAGCCACCGGCCTGCCGGTGATGAAGCAGGTGCGCGTCGCCTCGCGTGCCGATGTCGAGGCGGCGATCGAGACCTATGCCGGATCGGCCGACCGCCTGCTGTTCGACGCCGCGCCGGCGCCCGACGCCGTGGGCGCGTTGCCCGGCGGCAATGGCCTGCCCTTCGACTGGCGCGCCTTGCGGGACGTGAAGGTGCCGCTGCCGTGGATGCTGTCGGGCGGGCTGTCGCCGGCCAACGTCGCCGACGCGGTGCGTGCCACTTCAGCCAGAGCGGTCGATGTGTCGTCGGGCGTCGAAGCGAGCCGGGGCGTGAAGTCGCCTGAGATGATCCGCGCCTTTCTCTCGGCAGTGGCCAGGCTCTGAGCTAGGCTGCGGTCCGTCATCCCGAGGGGGCCGCGATGAAAACCGAGAAACGTCTTCAGGAACTGGGCATCGAGATGAAGGCGCCGCCTTCGCCGGTCGCCAACTACGTCAACGCCGTGCGCACCGGCAATCTGCTCTATCTCGCCGGCAAGGGGCCGGGCCCGATCAGGGGCCGGCTGGGCGAGAACATGAGTGTCGAGGACGGCTACAAGGCCGCGCGCCTGACCGGCATCAGCCTGATCCAGGTGATGAAGGCCGAGCTGGGCGACCTCGATCGCGTCACGCGCATCGTCAAGGTGCTGGGCATGGTGAACTGCACGCCGGAGTTCGGCGACCAGCCCAAGGTGATCAACGGCTGCTCCGACCTCTTCGTCGAGGTCTTCGGCGATCGCGGCAAGCACGCGCGCTCGGCCGTCGGCATGGGTGGCCTGCCCAACCAGATCCCGGTCGAGGTCGAGGTGATCGTCGAGGTCACCGACCCGCCGCGCCGCGCCGCCGCCAAGAGACCCGCCGCGCGCAAGGCCGCCCCGCAAGCCAAGACGAAGAAGAAGGCGGCGAAGAAGCGGCGCTGATCTCTTCCTGGAACGGCCGGCGTCCCGCCGGCCGTCCCATCGCGCGGCATTTCGTGGCTGGCGCCCAATCCGGGCGCCTGCTACAGCGCCGCGCGGCACAGACGGAACACCCATGAACGCGTTGAACAGCTATCGCGCCGGCCCTGACGAGCGCGGCCATTTCGGCATTTTCGGCGGCCGCTATGTCGCCGAGACCTTGATGCCGTTGATCCTCGACCTGGAGAAGGCCTACGAGGCGGCCAAGGTCGATCCGGCCTTCAAGGCCGAGCTGGAAAAGCTCAACACCCACTACGCCGGCCGGCCCAGCCCACTCTATTTCGCCGAGCGCCTGACGGCCGAGCTGGGCGGCGCCAAGATCTACTTCAAGCGCGACGAGCTCAACCACACCGGTTCGCACAAGATCAACAATGTGCTGGGCCAAGTGCTGCTGGCCAAGCGCATGGGCAAGACGCGGGTGATCGCCGAGACCGGCGCCGGCCAGCACGGCGTGGCCACCGCCACCGCCTGCGCGCTGTTCAACATCCCCTGCGTCGTCTTCATGGGCTCGGTCGATGTCGAGCGTCAGGCACCCAACGTCTTTCGCATGAAGATGCTGGGCGCCGAGGTACGGCCGGTGACGGCGGGCTCCGCCACTCTGAAGGACGCGATGAACGAGGCGTTGCGCGACTGGGTCGCCACCGTGGAGACGACGTTCTACTGCATCGGCACGGTGGCCGGTCCGCACCCCTATCCCTCGATGGTGCGAGACTTCCAGTCGGTGATCGGCCGCGAGACGCGCGAGCAGATGATGGCCGCCGAAGGCCGCCTGCCCGACACGCTGGTGGCGTGCATCGGCGGCGGCAGCAACGCCATGGGCCTGTTCCACCCGTTCCTCGACGACAAGGACATCCGCATCATCGGCGTCGAGGCCGGCGGCAAGGGCGTGCACACCGGCGAGCACGCCGCCTCGCTCACCGGCGGCCGGCCGGGCGTGCTGCACGGCAACCTCACCTACCTGCTGCAGGACAGCGACGGGCAGATCACCGAGGCGCATTCGATCTCGGCCGGCCTCGACTATCCCGGCATCGGCCCCGAGCATGCCTGGCTCAAGGATGTCGGGCGCGTCGAGTACGTCTCGGCGACCGACGACGAGGCGCTGGCGGCGTTCCAGAAGCTCAGCCGCATCGAGGGCATCATCCCCGCGCTCGAGCCGGCGCACGCGCTGGCGCACGTGCTGAAGCTTGCGCCGAGCCTGCCCAAGGACAATCTGCTGGTGATGAACCTCTGCGGCCGGGGCGACAAGGACGTCTTCGCCGTCGCCGAGCGGCTAGGCGTCAAGCTATAGTGTCGACCTGTCAGCCCGGGAGGTTGTGATGGCCTTCGATTGGCGCGATCACATCGTACGCAAGTCCACAATCTGCCACGGCGCGCCAACATTCAAAGGCACGCGCGTGATGCTGCGACAAATCCTCGCCGAGCTGTCGGCCGGTACGGACGTAGCCGAAATCATGGAAGACTATCCGTCTTTGACCCACAGCCATATCAAGGCGGCGATCGCTTTTGCCGCCGAGGGCTCAATCGACGACATGCCGTTGGTTCAGGTCGACGCCGCCTGATGCGCCTGAAGCTCGACGAGAATATGCCGTCGCGGCTAGTGCCGCTGCTGCGTGTTCAGGGGCACGACGTCCACACCGCGCGAGAGGAAAGTCTCTTGGGCGCGGAGGACATCGATGTGTGGCAGGCGGCGCAACGCGAGGCGCGTGCTGTTATCACGACGGATCTGGACTACGGGTTGCTGGCCGAAACCACATCCGGGCATTTTGGCCTCGCCATCCTGCGGCCGGACAATCCGCGTGCGGTCGTCATCGCGGCGATCGCCACGCGTGTGACTGCTGTCGTGCCGGCAGAGGCATGGCGCGGCCGTACCATCATCGCCGACGAACGACGGCTGCGGTTTCGACCGCCGGTCTTCGATACCGACGACCTTGAGGATTTCCCATGAGCCGCATCACCAAGCGCTTCGAGAAGCTCAAGGCGGAAGGCCGCGCCGGCCTGATCACCTATGTTACCGCCGGCGATCCCAATCTCGATGTCTCCTACGAGATCCTCAAGGGTTTGCCCGCCGCCGGCGCCGACCTCATCGAGTTCGGCATGCCGTTCACCGATCCGATGGCCGATGGTCCCTCGATCCAGGCGGCGGGCCAGCGCGCGCTGAAGGCCGGCATCTCGATGGATCGCACCTTCGCCATGGTGCGCCGCTTCCGCGCCGAGACGCGCGACGAGGAAACCCCCATCCTGCTGATGGGCTACTACAACATGATCTACCAGCGCGGCGCTCAGAAGTTCTGCGCCGACGCGGCCGCCGCTGGCGTCGACGGCTTCATCATCGTCGACCTGCCGCCCGAGGAAGCCGACCAGCTCAAGCCGCATGCCGAGGCCAATGGTCTCGACACCGTGCTGCTGACCGCGCCGACGACCGACACGAAGCGCCTGCCGGCGATCCTCGAATTCGCCTCGGGCTTCCTCTACTTCGTCTCGGTTCTGGGCATCACCGGAACCAAGTCCTCGACCGCGGACGCGATCCAGGGCCATGTCAGTCGCCTGCGCGCGCAGACCAAACTGCCGATCGGCGTCGGCTTCGGCATCCGCACGCCCGACCAGGCCGCCGCCGTGGCGCGTATCGCCGACGCCGCCGTCGTCGGCTCGGCGATTGTCGAGCGCGTCAAGGCCGGGCTCGACGACAAGGGCGCGCCGAAGCCGGACCTGCTGCCGGGGGTGTTCTCATACATCCGCGCCTTGTCGGAAGGCGTCAGGGGCGCGCGGCGAGGCTAGGTCGTTCGGCTTGTCCTTGCCAAAAGCCTCCGCAACGCCCACTTTGATGTCGCGGATTGCGAGACCAAATGGCTAACCAACCCACCGCCGAGAAGGGCTTTCAGGACGCCGTCGAAAAGGCGGTCAAAGAAACCCATGCGCTGGGCTTGCCGATATTCCAAGCCCGGGACGGCTGGGTCTACGCGATCTACCCGGACGGACGTCGCGTCGCGGTCGAACGCGCGAAGCCTCCGTTGAATCTGCGTTCCGCAACGGTTCATGGCCGCTCCAGAATTGCTGATTCTCGCCGGGCCTAACGGCGCGGGCAAGACGACCTTTGCCTACGCGCAATTGCGCGACCGTATCGATGCGGGTCTTTTTCTCAACGCCGATGAGACAGCGCGAGAGCTCGCGCCCGACAATGTCGAGTCCGCTGCCGTGGCTGCGGCGAGGGTGTTGCTGGAACGCCGTCGTGGCCTGATCCAGGCAAGGCAAAGCTTCGTTGTAGAGACGACGCTCGCGACCCGCACGTTGGCGGGAGCGATCCATGACGCGCGCCGCGCTGGTTTTGTCACCCGTCTCTACTTCCTGTTCATCTCCTCGGCGTCGCTCTGCCAGTTCCGCGTCAAGCTGCGCGTGATAAAGGGTGGCCACAATATTCCCGATGATGTCGTCCACCGGCGGCATGCCGCAGGGTTGCAGCTATTGCCGACGTACACATCGATCTGCGATGCGGTTGAAATCTATCACGCGGACGAAGCGCCGGTACTTGTGCTGTCGAAAGCGGATGGCCGCTTCGACGTGAGAGATCGAGCCCGTCTGGCGCTGCTACAAGCGGCGATCGAGATCGCCGGGGGTGAGCCGTTGGCTGTGTAGCGTCCGCTACCCGCCATCCTTGAACAGCATGTCGCGGACGAAGGGATCGGTTTTGCGTTCCCAGCCGAAGGTCGAGGTCTGGCCGTGTCGGCGGCGGTACACATCGTCGAAGCACGCAAGGTCTGATCGAACGGGCCGGGATCAGGCGCCCCTTGCGCCCAGCGACTGACCCAGAGCGATCATGTCGGCGCGTGGCAAGCGCATCGGTGCCGGCAGGTCGGCGTCGTCGCGGGCCTCGCGAAAGCGGATGTGCCACGCCGACAGACCGCTGATGAATAGTCGGGCTTCGGCGCCCGCCAGCGTGTCGCCATCTTCCGCGCCCAGGCCGACGACTTGCGGATACCAGCCGCCGCCCTCGACGATGCGCACCGGAGCGCTCCAGGCATCCGGCCGTTCGGGCGTGGCGTTGAACGAGACGGCGTTCGCCGCCGAATGGAATCCGGGAAAGGGTCCGGCGGCGTGGCTCAGCAGCATGACGTGGACGCCGAGGTCGCGGTTGAAATGGACGGCGGGGCCCCAGAAGCAGTCCGGATGGACATGGTGCCAGCCGCGAACCGGCGGCCATAGAGCGCTGGGCAGGGCCGTGCCGGCCGATCGCCAAGCGCCGCCGCTCCACACCTCGAAGCGCGGCGCATCGCGCATGATCGCGGGACAGCGCGCGGCGCAGACGCCCTGGGATCGCTCGTCGGCCACGTAGCTGCTGAACATCATGTAGAGATAGCGGCCGTCGCGGTCGGGCACGACGCTGAAATCGCCGTAGCCGCCGGCCATGAAGCCGTTGCCGGCGGCGGTGTCGATCTGGTCGGGCGGCGCGCGCAACGTTTCGCCCAAGACGCGCCAGCTCAGCCCGTCGTCATCGGACCGCAGCGCGCCGATATGCGGCACGAACGGCGCCGCCAGACCGGGGATGCGCTCCTCGGCGTGATACCAGCCGTACAGCCGGCCATCGGCCGCGCGCCATGTGGACTCGATCCACTTGCCGACGGTCGCGTCGGGATCGTCGAGCAGGCGAACGGCCCGCGGCGCGCCTAGTCCGGCTATGCCGACGTCGCCTGTGTTCCCCGGGGCCGGGCCGACGCGACGATAGCTGTGACCGATCGGCTTGTGGAACGAGATGAAAGCGTAGGTCCGTCCGGCATGGACATGGACGGGCGTGTTGCAGTCGACGCGCCCCACTGGCGGCGCCTGCAGGGCCAGCGGCGTGGCCGGGACCAGGTCGGCGACGAAGCGTGGCCTGCCCGACATGGCGCGACGGATCGTCTTGCCTACGCCTCGTCCTCGAACAGCATGTCGCAGACGAAGGGATTGGTCTTGCGTTCCCAGCCGAAGGTCGAGGTCTGGCCGTGGCCGGGCACGAAGCCGATGTCGTCGCCCAGCGGGAAGAGCTTCTTGCGGATGGAGTGGAAGAGCTGCGCCTGGTCGCCCTTGGGGAAGTCGGTGCGGCCGACAGAGCCACGGAACAGCACGTCGCCGACAAAGGCGATGCGCGCCTTCTCGTGCTTGTTGACGAACACGACATGGCCCGGCGTGTGGCCGGGGCAGTGCACGACGTCGAAGCGGAGCTTGCCGAGCTCGACCGTGTCGCCGTCCTCGAGCCAGCGATGCGGCAGGAAGGGTTCGGGCACGGTGAAGCCGTACTTGCGGTTGGAGTCGGGCAGACCCTCGATCAGGTAGCGGTCGCCCTCGTGCGGCCCCTCGATTTGCACGCCGTAATGCTCGGCGATCGCGCCGGCGGCCGAGGCGTGGTCGACATGGCCGTGCGTCAGCATCACCTTGGCGACGGTCATGCCGGTCTGGCTCACCGCGTCCTTCAGGCGCTCCAGATCGCCGCCGGGATCGACCAGCGCGCCCTGCTTGGTCTCCTCGCACCAGACGAGGGAGCAGTTCTGCTGGAACGGCGTGACCGGGCAGACGGCGATCTTGATCATGACTTCTGACATAAGCCGCCATCGCGGCCATGCCAAGAGCGCGGGGTTGCGCTAGAATCCTACCCATGCCCTCTCTCGCGTTCCGCCGCCTCCTCGCCGTCCTCACCCTTCTTGTCCTGAGCGCCCTCGGCCCGCCGGCCCGGGCGCAATCCGGATTCCTCCAGACGCCGACCGGGCCGGCGCAGGCCGGCCCCTCGCTGGTCGTCGACGCGCAGAGCGGTGAAGTGCTGCATCAGCGCGACGCCAGCGCGCCGTGGTACCCGGCGTCGCTGACCAAGATGATGACGCTCTACCTGCTGTTCGAGGATCTGAAGGCCGGCAAGATCCAGCTCGGCGACCAGCTCGCGTTCTCGCCCTACGCTTTCAACCAGCAGCCCTCGAAGCTGGTGCTGCCGGCGGGCGCCACCATCACCATCGAGCAGGCGGTCCTGGCGCTGATCCTGCGCTCGGCCAACGATGTCGCCGTGGCGGTCGGTGAGCGGCTGTCGGGCTCCGAGCCGGCCTTCGCCCAGCGCATGAACGCCACCGCAAGGCGGCTGGGCATGACCGGCACGAACTTCCGCAATCCCAGCGGCTGGAAGGATCCGGCGCAGGTGACGACGGCGCGCGACATGGCGATCCTCGGCATCGCGCTGATCCGCGACTTCCCGGAGCGCTACGGCTACTTCAACCAGCACGACGTGATGATCAGGGGCGCGCGCATCACCCACTCCGTGCGCTTCCTCGAGATGTACCCCGGCGCCGACGGGCTGAAGACCGGCTTCCTGTGCTCCTCCGGCTTCAACATCGTGGCCTCCGCGACGCGCGACGGGCGCCGGCTGGTCGGCGTCGCGATGGGCTTCCGCCGCGCCGATCTGCGCGACGAGGCGATGGTCAGGCTGTTCGACGAGGCTTACGCCAAGAAGAGCGCCGCCTCGGGACAGAAGCTGTTCCAGCTGCCCGCGGGCAGCGGCGGCGCGGCGGCCACCGTGCTCGACGAGCAGGCTTGCACGCCCTACCGCTACGACTATCCCGGCAACGGCGCCTGGGTCGGCACGTATCTGACCTTGAAGCAGGCGCGCGACGCGCATGTCGCGGCCCAGGGGCGGCTGGCCGAGCTGAAACAGGCGTGGATCGGCCGGGAGTGGATCGTCGACGTCACCGCCAACAATTCGCGCCGCTTCGCCACCATCGTCGCCGACCTCGAACCGGGCGTGGCCGAGAAGCTCTGCGCCGACTATCAGGCCCAGCGCAAATACTGCGTGGTCAAGCGGCCGAGCGAACTGGTGCGCCCCTTCGCCGGGCTGTGGCGCTAGCCGCCTTACCTTCCCCCTCCGGGGGAAGGTAGGCCGGTCCGAACCTCTTTTCCGTCCCGATCAATCGTGCCATAGGGCGGACATGAACTGGCTGACCAACTTCATCCCGCCCAAGCTCAAGGCGCTGGTGTCGCGCAAGGAAGCGCCGGAGAATCTGTGGCTGAAGTGCCCGGCGTGCGAGCAGATGCTGTTCCATCGCGACCTCGACGCCAACCAGCAGGTCTGCAACCACTGCAATCACCACTTGAGGATCCGGCCGCTGCAGCGCCTGCCGCACCTCTTCGACGGCGGTAAGTACGAGACCCACACGGTACCCAGGCCGATCGTCGATCCGCTGAAGTTCCGCGACCAGAAGCGCTACATCGACCGCCTCAAGGAAGCGCAGTCGCAAGCCGGGCCGGGCGGCGACGGCATCGTCGTCGCCAGCGGCCAGATGGAAGGCCAGCCCGCCGTCGTCGCCATCTTCGATTTCGGCTTCATGGGCGGCTCGATGGGCATGGCGGTGGGCGAAGGCGTGGTGACCGCCGCGCGCATCGCTGTTCAAAAGAAAGCGCCGCTGATCCTGTTCTCCGCCTCGGGCGGCGCGCGCATGCAGGAGGGCATCCTCTCGCTGATGCAGATGCCGCGCACCACCATCGCCGTGCGCGAGGTCAAGGAAGCCGGCCTGCCCTACATCGTCGTGCTGACCGATCCGACCACCGGCGGCGTGACCGCCTCGCTCGCCATGCTGGGCGACATCCATATCGCCGAGCCGGGCTCGCTGATCGGCTTCTCCGGCCAGCGCGTCACCCAGGCGGCGATCCGCGAGACGCCGCCGCCCGACTTCCAGCGCGCCGAGTTCCAGTACAAGCACGGCATGGTCGACCTCGTCGTGCACCGCCACGAGCTGCGCAAGACCCTGGCGCGCATCGTCGCCATCCTGATGAAGCGGCCGGCCGCCGAGGCGGCCTAGGGCGTGGTCTGGTCGAGCAACTCCGCCTGTCATCCCGAGCGCAGTGAGGGATCCAAGGTGTCTTCCTGGGACCGCCGGCGTCTCGCCGGCTCAAATGATGCCGGCGGGACGCCGGCGGTCCCATTGAGATCCCTCGCTGCGCTCGGGATGACAGCGGGCTGATTCGGGCCCATGTCGACGGAAGCGCTCGTCGAACGCCTGCTGGCGCGCCATCCGCGCGTCATCGATCTCGACTTCGCCCGGCTCAAGCGCCTGCTCGATCGCATGGGCAATCCCGAGAGGCGCCTGCCACCGGTGGTGCATGTCGCGGGCACCAACGGCAAGGGCTCGCTCTGCGCCTATATGCGCGCCATGGCCGAGGCGGCGGGCTATCGCGTGCACGTCTACACCTCGCCGCATCTCGTGCGCTTCAACGAGCGCATCCGGCTGGCCGGCACGATCATCGACGACGAGACGCTGGAGGCGGCGATCGAGGCCTGCGAAGCGGCCAATGGTGATGATCCGATCACCTTCTTCGAGATCGTCACGGCGGCGGCGCTCGACGTCTTCGCCGCCATCCCGGCCGAGCTCTTGGTGCTGGAGGTCGGGCTGGGCGGGCGGTTCGACGCCACCAACGTCGTCGACCACCCGGCGGTGAGCGCCATCACGCCCATCGGCATCGACCACACCGGCTTCCTCGGCGACACGCTGGAGAAGATCGCCGGCGAGAAGGCCGGCATCATCAAGCAGGGCGCGCCGGTCGTCGTCGGTCGCCAGCGCGAGGGGCCGGCGCGAGTCTTCGAGGAGACCGCGCGCAGGCTCGACGCGCCGCTGTTCCGCATGGGCCGCGAATGGACCGTGGCGCCCCAGGGCGACGGCTTCCATTACGAGAGCGCGCTGCTCAGCCTCGACCTGCCGACGCCCAGCCTCGCCGGCGCGCACCAGATCGACAATGCCGGCACGGCGATCGCCTGCGTCGAGCGCCTGCGCGCGCGCGGCATGGCGATCGACGATCAGGCGGTGCGGCGCGGCCTGGAGACCGTCGAATGGCCGGCGCGCCTGCAGCGGCTGCGGCGCGGGCCCTTGCCCGAGTCGATGCCGCCGGGGGCCGAGATCTGGCTCGATGGCGGCCACAACGAGGATTGCGGCCTGGTGCTGGGGGCGCAGGCGCGGGCTTGGGCGGCCGAGCCGGGGGCGCTGCCGCTGCACCTGGTCTTCGGCATGATGACCACCAAGGACGCCTCCGGCTTCCTGCGGCCGCTGGCGCGCCACGCCGTCTCGGCGCGCGCCGTGCCGATCCCCGGCCACGCCGCCTACAGCCCGCACGAGGCCTGTGCCAAGGCCGACGAAGTCGGCCTGCGCTGCCTGCCGGCCGATAGCGTCGCCACGGCGGTCGAGGACCTGCTGGCCAGCGAACCCGGCCCCTTCCGCGTCCTGATCTGCGGCTCGCTCTACCTCGCGGGCGAGGTGCTGAAGCGGAATGGGTAGTTCTCCCTCTCCCCGCGCGCGCAGGGCTGTCCGGGGAACGGTGCTAAGTGATTCAAATGACTCACTTTGGCAGTTCTGAGTCGAGAGTGCCAACCGACGCGAGTAGTTCGCGTGGCCGTAAGGCTCTGAAGCGACTCGCAAATTTTTCCCCGGACACTCCTGCGCGCGCGGGGAGAGGGTCGGGGTGAGGGGGCGTCTCAGGTTGCGCACGACCGTTGTGCGTCACCTGAATCAGCCCCTCACCCCAACCCTCTCCCCGCAGGGCGGGGAGAGGGAGCAAGATGTTCCGCAGAGCGGGGCATACGCGCGCGCCGCAACGCTGGCGCGGCGGTGGGTTGCCTTGTCAGCCTCCCGGCCCGCGTCTAACGTGAAACACGGGAACAAATGACGAAATGCGGAAAGACCTGACATGAAGTTCACGGGTACCGACAACTACGTCGCCAGCGACGACCTCAGGATCGCGGTCAACGCCGCCATCGCCCTGCAGCGGCCGCTGCTGATCAAGGGCGAGCCGGGCACCGGCAAGACCGTGCTGGCGCACGAGGTCTCCAAGGCGCTGGGCGCACCGCTGATCGAGTGGCACATCAAGTCGACCACCAAGGCGCAGCAGGGCCTGTACGAGTACGACGCGGTCA
>CAYTFW010000102.1:9384-23395 GCA_964437145.1 uncultured Rhizobiaceae bacterium | reverse complement strand
GGCAACACCTTAATCTGGTGTTGCACTTCGTTTGTGAACTCAGGGGGATCTAGGGTGTCTTCCTGGGGGCGCCGGCGTCTCGCCGGCTCATGAAGATGCCGGCGGGACGCCGGCGCTCCCAAAGAGATCCTCGCTGCGCTCGGGATGACAATGGCGCTTTAAGGAGACGATCGCATGCAGGACCGTATGATCGGGGACGCACACGTCACCCGCGTCGAGGAGATCGCCGGGCCGGGTTTCCCGGCCGCGCAGTTCTTCCCGGAGTTCGACGCCCAGACCTTCAAGGCGCAGGAGCACTGGCTGGCGCCGAGCTACTACGCGCCCGACAGCGGCCGGCTGGTGCGCAGCATCCATAGCTGGGTGATCCGTATGAACGGGCTCACCATCCTGATCGACACGTGCTGCGGCAACCACAAGCCACGCCCCGGCATGGCCGGCTTCAACATGCTCGACACGGACTATCTCGATCGCCTGCGTGTTGCCGGCGTGCGGCCCGAGGAGGTCGACCTCGTGCTCTGCACCCATCTGCACGTCGACCATGTCGGCTGGAATACCAAACTGGAGAACGGCAAGTGGGTGCCGACCTTCCCCAAGGCGAAGTACGTGATGTCGCGCGGCGATCACGCGTTCTGGGAAGCCGCGGCCAAGAAGCCGGAGACCGAGGAGTACGAGCGCAACACCTACAACGACTCGGTGCTGCCGATTGTCGAGGCGGGCTTGGCCGAGATGGTCGACGGCCAGCACGATCTCGGCCGAGGGCTGATGATCAACCCGTCGCCTGGCCACACGCCGGGTCACATTCACATAACGCTGGAATCGAAGGGCAAGCGCGCGCTGTTCTCGGGCGACGCGCTGCACAATCCGGTGCAGGTGCCGCTGTGGCAGTGGAACAGCCGCTTCTGCGAGGACACGTCAGTGGCGCGCCAATCGCGCAACAAGATCCTCTCGCATTGCGCGCACGAGCATGCGCTGCTGATGCCGGCGCATTTCGGCTCGCCGCACGCCACCTTCATCAAGGCCAAGGGCGACGATTTCCAGCTGGATTGGGATCATGGCCCGCGTTGAGCGGCTGAAGGGCAAGGTCGCGCTGGTCACCGGCGCGGCCTCCGGCATCGGCCGCGCCACGGCGCGGCGCTTCGCCGACGAGGGCGCGATCTTGATCGGCACCGATATCGCTGTGCCAGCGGCAAGCGAGGCGGCGTCGATCGTCGGTGACGCCGGCGCTTTCCTGCCGCAGGACACGGCGAGCGAAGCCGAATGGTCGCGCATCGAGAACGGCATCCGGCAGCGCTACGGCCGGCTCGACATCCTGTTCAACAACGCCGGTACCAGCGGCCCGGCCGATCCAGAGACCTGCACCTTGGCCGAATGGCGGCGCGTGATGGCGGTGAACCTCGACGGCGTGTTCCTGGGCTGCCGCGCCGGCATCGCGCTGATGAAGGAGAAGGGCGGCGCGATCGTCAACTCTTCGTCCTGCGCCGCCTATGGCGGCTTCCCGCTATCCGTGCATTACGGGGCGAGCAAGACGGCGGTGCGCCAGTTCACCAAGAGCGTGGCGCTGCATTGCGCCGCCAAGGGCTACGCCATCCGCTGCAACTCGATCCATCCGGGCCCGACCATGACCGGGCTGATGAAGGCCAGCATCGCCCGCGCGCCCAGCGAGGAAGAGGGCCGCGCCCGCTGGATGGCGCAGACGCCGATGGGCCGTTTCGCCGAGCCCGAGGAGATGGCCTCGCTGGTCGCCTGGCTGGTGTCGGACGAGGCGACCTACGTCACCGGCGCGGAGTTCGTGTCGGATGGCGGGATGACCGCGGGCATGGGGGCGGGCTGACGCTGTCGCTTCACGGCGATCCTTCCAGTCGCCTCACCGCAGCTACGCGAGCCGAGCACGACAATGACGGAGACGGCACACGAGATGAACGACACCGACGGCAATAAATACTCCCGACGGGCATCTAATGCGGCTGGAGCTCTTCTGGGGGCAGTCGCTTCTCTTTTTCTTTGGTTGCCAAGTGCAGAAAGTATGGACTTGGAATTCTTACGCAGGATTCCGCTTGGTTTGATGTCGGATGAGCAGCTGGTGGACCGATTCCTGTCTTCACCGCTGACAAGATGGCAGTCTGCGGTGAGCGTGGATGTGGACGCTGACGGAGACATACCAGGCACATTTACCGCGTGCATAAGACGGCATGTGATGCTTCTCCGTCGTATCACCGAGAAGACATCGTTTCGTTTCATGGACGGCCCTCAAGCGAAAACGAATCTGATGGTCGTGCTCGGGAAAGAGAAAGACTTGTCATGCGGAGATATAGACAGGACGCGCAGCCATGTACTCCGCGTACCCGATGGTTCGGCTTGCGCTTGGTACGAG
Source organism: uncultured Rhizobiaceae bacterium (assembly GCA_964437145.1). Lineage (GTDB taxonomy): Bacteria > Pseudomonadota > Alphaproteobacteria > Reyranellales > Reyranellaceae > JAFAZJ01. Next base: position 21,024 of record CAYTFW010000102.1, on the reverse strand, counting down.
GTTGCGGGGGAGTCTATTCAACACGCTGAAGTCAGAATAGGCCGCACCTCAATACTTAATACAGTTAGGTGGTGGCAGGAAACGAAGCAGTATGGCGAGACTTGCCCCGCGTCAAATTTGTTGGCGTTGGCATTTTTTACGACTGGTTACTATTCGCCGCAACGCTTCAGTGGCTTTTCTGATTTTGGCCCGCTGGATCTAGGCCCCTATCACTATGTACTGTTTCAGTTTCTATATGAGCCTTCAATTTCGTCCTTGAATACTAGAAGTACTATTAAAGAAAAGTTGTTGGAGTTGATTGAGGGGCAACGCGGAAAGTGATTTGTGCGTTTCGTGTCAGGCTTGCATTATTGCGTTATTTCGCGCCCAGCGTCGCGGCATCCGCGTATGCAACCTGATGGCCGCGCGGCGGTGCCACTGGGACAAATGTCGCCAGCGACGCGGACCGAGCGCTGGCTGGTTTGGCTGCCGGATGGCCTTCGGCGCCGCTGACGTATCGGGCCGCTTTAGAGGCGCCGGTCCGATTGACCGAACACGACTCTCGGCTCGAACGCTATTCCCGTTCGTCGCCTCACCCGCCGACGACGGCCGGCTGGCCGACACGCGCGACGATTGTTGCGGGCCCCCGTTTGGAGAACAAATCGCAACGACCGTCTAAGCCAAGGTACGTATTTTCTGCGTATGAAAAAGCCGCCAATTGTGGAGGTTGGCGGCTAATTCGCGAACATTGTGCTTCTGCAATACGCAAAAATAGCACACACTGCAGTTGTCAGCCGGATGCTCCGGTCGGCCGCCGGGGCGATCCCCGGAAACCTCGGAGGACACCATGACCGTCGACGTCAGGTTGTCCTTCCGGCTCTGGCGATGGCAGCTGACCCTGACCATCCGCCGTAGCTAGGCAGGCGGCCCGGTCCCCTTCCAAAAGGGATCGGGCTAGCCCCGAAACTAAGTCACGGATCGTGCTACCGCAAGAGTTCAGGAACTGGCGGAACCGCCACAATCTCACCCAGGCCCAGGCCGCCGATCGGCTGGGCCGATCGGTGCGGTCGGTGAACGCTATCGAGAACGGGCCTGCCGACCAGGCCACCGCCGTCGAGACCGCGCTGGCGTGCGACGCGGTCGAGTTCGCCGCCCTCGTCACGAACAATCGGTCCGTCATCCGACGCTTGCTGGCCGGCGCCGGCGATCCACAGGCTCGCGCGTTTCTCGGCGAGCTGTTGAAAATGGCAGGGCCTGCAACGGGCGGGATGATGGAGGATGCCGCCGAGTATGTCGCCGGTCGAGCCGAGGATATGCGCGCCGGCCGGCGACAGCAGGACCTGCTGCGGATTGGCCAAGACCTTGAGGAGGGCCGTATCGACGAACGCGGCGCCATCCAGGAACTCGTCAAGGTGCTGGCCGCCTGAGACGGTAGCACGCCGCCGCCGCGGCGCGTCGAGCGTCGGGCTCGCGTTGTCGCGAGGGTCTTTCGACCGCCGTAGGGGCGGAAGAAATGTCGATGCCGCAGCGACGAACCCCGCCGATAGCGCGCGCGTAGCGGCGGAAATAGGAGCGGTCGCAGTCCGCCGGTACAATAGCGCCGCGATGTCCAACCGGAACGCCCCGATGGCCCGCTACGGCAAGAGCCGGTCCGATTTCCGGACCCCAGAGGCCGTCATCGACCACGCGGCGATGACCCGTCACCTGTTCATTGGCCGATGGGGCCGCGCCGACGATTTCGGCGCGCCGCCGTCGCGGCCGCGCGCCACCAGGACGCCGGTGTTTTTCGGCGACGCTGTCGACAGCGACGCGGGCAAGCGACCCTCGTCGACGATCGTGAACCTTGGCGATGTCTGGTCGCCACGACGCTCGACGTTTGGCGATGCGGTCGAGTGGCTGTCCCCGACCATAGAAAACCATCGCAACGGCGAGACGTCACGAGGTCCACGGTTCAGAGAAACGGCCGCGCAGCCTTCCTCGACCATAGAAAACCATCGCAACATCGAGACGTCGCCAGGTCCACGGTTCAGACAAGCGGTCGAGCGGCCTTCTTCAACCATCGAAAACCATAGCAACGTCGAGATCCCGCGAAGTCTCCGATTGGTCGAGGCAGCCAAGCGACCTTCGTCGGCCATCGCAAACCATAGCAACGCCGAGTCGCCGCGATGGTCCGCGTTCGGCGCGATCGGCGCACGGCCTTCGCCGCCCATCGCAAACCATAGCAACGGCGCGGCGCGGCCCGAGGCGCTGGCCGAGCGCGCCGCGCCGGCCTCAGCGCCCCTTCCAGTTGGGCTTGCGCTTCTCGGCGAAGGCGCGCGGGCCCTCGACGGTGTCCTCGCTGCGCGCCATGGCGACGAAGGCGGGGTAGCTCTGGTTGCGCATCGCCATCTCGGTGGCCGGCACGTCGAGCGAGCGCATGACCACCTGCTTGGTGGCGCGGATGCTCATCGGCGAGCATTCGAGGATCTGCTGCGCCCAGGCCTTGGCTTCCTTCATCAGCTCGGCCTGCGGCACGACCTTGGTGACGAAGCCCAGCTCGTAGCCCTCCTGCGCCGAGACGTGGCGGCCGGTGAGCATCATGCCCATGGCCTTCTTCAGCGGGATCTGGCGCGACAGGCGCTGCATGCCGCCGGCGCCCGCCGCCAGGCCGACCCGCGGCTCCGGCAAGGCGAAGCGCGCGTTGTCCGAGGCGATGATGATGTCGCAAGCCAGCGCGATCTCGAAGCCGCCGCCCATGGCGACGCCGTTGACCGCGGCGATCACCGGCTTGTCGAGGTCGAAGCGGTTGGCGAGGCCACCGAAGCCCTTGGGCGGCGAGTGTGGGCGCTTGCCCGTCGTCTTCTGCAATTCCGCATGGTATTTCAGGTCGTTGCCGGCGCTGAACGCCTTGTCGCCGGCGCCCGTGATGATCGCCACCCACGTCTCCGGATCGGCGGCGAACTCGTCGAAGATGTCGCCCAGCTCCTGGTTCGCCATCGGATGGCAGGCGTTATAGACCTCGGGCCGGTTGATCGTGACGATCAGCAGCCGCCCGTCCTTCTCGACCTTGCTGTACTTGAGCTCGCCCATCGCGCTTCCCTCCTGAAGATGCCGGCGCGGATTGCGTCCCGCCCCGCGGTCACGGTCAAGAGGGCAGGTTCGCGGCGCGGTACGGCGGTGTCAGGTCACCGACGTCTTGGCCGATCAACGCCCCCTTGTCGGCCGGAAGTTCTTGCGTGTAGAGTGAAGAAGGATAGTCTCGCGTTCATAAAAACAACGCCATTCCCGGGAATCGATGATGTCGACGGATCGGCCGCGCGCCGTCCTCGCGCTCCTTGTCGCGCTGCTTCTCGTGCCCTGCGCTGGATCGGCGGGAGCCACGGATGCGCCCCTTACGGCCGGGATCGGGGCCGGCATCGATCACACGAAGCGGGTTCATGTCGAGCCAGCCCATGGCCAGCTCGGCGTCGCCGGAGCGGTCGATCAGCTCAGCCGACCTGCCACCCAGTCCCTGACGACGCGTCAGCCGCCGCAGGGCCTTGCGCCGACCGCGATCGGCGGCCTGCGCGGCCTGGTCACCCGGAACGGTCTCGATGTCCCGTTTTCCGCCCCGCCACCGGTGCCCACCGGCGCGCGCTGGGCTCCGGCGCGTCAGACCAGCCGAGCGACGCCCTATGTTCGCTTCCGCGAATACGAGCGGGTACTCGGCATTTCGTTCAAGATACAACCTCCACAGCAGACTCCTGAACCGGTCTCTCAGGGGCTCTGACGAGCGCTCGCGCGAGAGCCGAAAACGGCGCGGGATCAAGGTATTGACGGTGGATCGTGGGTCACTGTGGCTTTGTGGCCACAGCTTCGGTCAAACCGCCCGCGCCGGGTTGCGGGGTACTCAATCTGGTATATAGTCGCCGAGCAGGGTTGGTGAGGCTCCCGTCAGCCAACTTAAAGCCAGTTGTTGAAGACCTTTAGAGAGGGGATCCAAATGAAGACGAAGGTCGGGGCTGTGGTGGCTGCGGCTCTTGTCGCCGCTCCGTTGGCGGCGCAGGCGCAGAACCTGTCGCCCGGTTTCTACGTCGGTGTCGAAGGCGGCATCAACTTCATCCACAACCTGAACCCGAACATCGCGGGTGCGACCAACAGCCCGCGCGTCGGCTGGATGGTTGGTGGCGTGGTCGGCTACGACTTCGTCGGACCGCGCGTCGAGCTCGAGATTCCGTATCGGCGCAACAACGTCGCCACGAACTACGGCCTGACCAACGTCCAGTCGATCGCCGCGATGGTCAACGTGCTCTATGACTTCTTCCCGCAGAGCATGATCTCCCCGCACATCGGCGCCGGTGTCGGTATCGCCCGCGTGACCCAGTCGCAGACCGAGTTCGCCTATCAGGGCATCGCCGGCCTGAGCGCGGTGTTCAACGACAGCATCCGCGTGTCGCTGGACTATAAGTTCTTCGGCACCACCAACCCGAGCTTCGCCGGCGCCAGCTACCGCTATCTGAACCACTCGGCGATGCTGACCCTGGCCTACAAGTTCGGCTCGTCGCCGGCCGCGCCGCCGCCGCCGCCGCCGCCGCCTCCGGGCCAGGCGTTCATGGTGTTCTTCGACTTCGATCGCTCGGCGATCACGCAGACCGCCGCGACGACGATCAGGCAGGCCGCCGCCGCCGCCAAGTCCGGCCAGAAGACCCGCATCGGTGTCACCGGCCACGCCGACCGCTCGGGCGGCGACGCCTACAACATGGCGCTGTCGCTGCGCCGCGCCAACGCGGTCAAGGACGCGCTGGTTCGCGAGGGCATCCCGGCGGCGAACATCACGGTGGTCGGCCGTGGCGAGGGTCAGCCGCTGGTGCAGACCGCCGACGGTGTGCGCGAGCCGCAGAACCGCCGCGTCGAGATCGTCCTGAACTAAGTCGTCAGGGACCTATCGAGCATCACGAAACAGCCGGCCCCGCCGGCTGTTTCTTTTTCGCCGCACATCCCCGGGAATCACGCCGCTGAGCGGTGAATTCCGTTGGTTTGACGCTCGGGGCCGTGCTACACAAATCGAGTTGTTGATTCTTTTGGGGGCTATCCATGAAGAAGCTGATCCTGGCTGCCGCGGCGCTGATGTTTGTCGCCGCTTGCGAAGACACTCCGCCGCCCGCGCCGACGGCTCCTGCCGCCACCGTGAAGCAGTACATGGTGTTCTTCGATTTCGACCGCTCCAACATCACCGCGCAGGCCGCCGCGACGATCAAGCAGGCCGCTGACGCGGCCAAGATGGGTGGCACCAGCGGCCGCTCGGCCAACGACTGCGCCGCCGACGCGCGTCGTCGTGGCATCGAGGGCGAGGCGCTGCGCACCTTCGTCGCCCAGTGCACCGGCAGCGTGACCCGCATCGCCGTGACCGGCCACACCGACACCTCGGGCGCCCCGGCCTACAACATGGCGCTGTCGCTGCGCCGCGCCAACGCCGTGAAGGACGCGCTCGTCCGCGAAGGCATCGCCGCCGCCTCGATCGCCGTCACCGGCCGTGGCGAGACCCAGCTGCTCGTGCAGACCGGCGACAACGTCCGCGAGCCGCAGAACCGCCGCGTCGAGATCGTGCTGCAGTAAGCGCGCTTCGACCGTGATCTGAGCGACGGCCGGCGCAAGCCGGCCGTTTGCTTTTGGTTCCCGGCTGATCTGGGCGCCATAAAAAACGCGGGCCAAATGGCCCGCGTTTCATGTGTTCTCGTGTCGCGCGTCAGCGACGAATCTGCGGCTGGATGCACGGCTTGGTGCTGTGGTCCGCCGTGTTATCGAAGAGCGGCGGCACGGCGGTGAGCTGCGTCGTCGAGGGCGACAGCGCCCAGCGGAACGCCTCGCGGGCATCGGCGCAGAAGCCCGGATAGCTCGTCGCGCGCGTCGCCGCTTTGTTGGCGATGTCGGTGACGAAGCTGTTGATGTTGATGCCGCGCCGACGCAGCAGCGCGCCGAGCTCGTTGCCGTTGCGGCCCAGATCGGACGCGTACTTGCTGACGAACTGGTTGTACTCCGGCGTCATGTTGCAGGCCCGCGCGGCGTAGGCCAGTTCCTGCTGCAGGATGCGACCGCGCACGGTCTGCGCCTCGGCCTCGTTGAGGCACTGGCCGCGGCCCGGCGAGGCGGTGGCCGCGCCCATCACCTTGGCATAGGCGGGCGAGGGCGGTGGCGGGCTGGCGGGCTTGGGCTGAGCGCACGCCGCCAATGAAGCGGCGGCCAGCACCACGAGGCCAGGACGAATCCAGACGTTCATGCGCGATATCCTATCGATTGTCAGGCTGGTGACAGGCAAGGCGGCGGACTATAGCAAAGCGCTCCGGCCCCGCTAGGGAGATTACGCCGCACGCTCGAGCGCGGCGCGCACCAGCGGCAGGCGATCATTACCGAAATACATATCGGTACCGTTGACAAATATCGTCGGACTGCCGAAGCCGCCGCGCGCGATCAGCTCGTCGGTATTGGCCTTCAGCCGGTCCTTGCAGGCCTGCTCGCCGATCCGGGCGAAGAAATCATCGCGGTCCAAGCCAACCCGGGCCAGGACGCCCTCGATCACCTCGTCCCGGGAGATGTCGCGGTCCTCGCCCCAATAGGCCTCGAACACCGCCGTGGCATAGGGCACCAGCCGGCCGCGCTCCATCGCCACGAAAGCACCGCGCATGCACTTGACGCTGTTCACCGGGAAGACCGAGGGCGGCATCTTGATGCGCAGGCCGTAGAGCCGGGCCCAGTCCGCCAGGTCCTTCAGCATGTAGGCCGCCTTGCGCGGGTTGGGGTTGGCGCGGTTCTGGTAGACCGTGTCGTTGACCGCGTTGAAGACGCCGCCGACCAGGATCGGCTTCCAATCGATGGCGACGCCCAGCTCGGCGGCCATCGGCTGCACGGCGTGGAAGGCGAGATAAGTCCAGGGGCTGGAACAATCGAAGAAAAACTCTAGTCGCGCGGCCATGCACAAGCCTGCCATCGCCTCACGGCCATGTCGATGCTAGGATTCTTCACGCGGTCCGGGAGCGTCCCCATGTTGTCTCGTGCCTTCTTCCTGTCTTTCGTCGCCCTGCTGGCGCTCGCCGCCTGCGAGACCGCGCCGCCGGTGCCGCCGGTGCAGCCGCGCGACGAGCCGCCGGCCTACGTCGTGTTCTTCGACAAAGGCCTCGTGAGGATCGGCCCTTGGGGCGGCGCCACGATCAAGCAGGCGGCGGACGAGGCGAAGAAGCCCGGCGTGAAGTCGGTCGATGTCACCGGCCACACGGACCGCGCCGGCAGCGACAAGACCAATGACGCGCTGTCGCTGCGGCGCGCACGGGCGGTGCGCGAGCGCCTGATCCGCGAGGGGGTACCAGCCGCCTTGATCACCGCGCGCGGCTTGGGCGAGAGCAAGCCCTTCATGACGACGGAAGACCGCGTCGGCCAGCCCGAGAACCGCCGCGTCGAGATCAAGATCGTGCGCTGACGCTCCCGGGAACGCCGGCGCCCAAGGGATCCGCGCGCTCGACGATCGCCCTTGTGTCGATGCCGGCCGGCAGGGTGCCGAAGGCTTGGCCACGATCACCTGAAACGCGCGAGGCGAGGAAGGCCTCGGCGACGACGCCCGGTGCGTGGCGCACCAGCAACGTCGCCTGCAAGGCCAGGGCCATGGCCTCGACCAGGCGGCGCGCGCGCCCCTCGAGGTCGCGTGTATCGGCCAAGCGGCTTCGCAGATCGTCGACGAAAGCGTCGAGGCGGTAATCCGCGCCGCGCGCCCGGGCGAGCTCGGCGAAGTAGGCCTTCAGCGTCGCCGGCGCGCGACCGACGGCGCGCAGCAGGTCGAGGCACTGCACGTTGCCCGAGCCTTCCCACACCGAGTTGACCGGCGCGTCGCGATAGAGGCGCGGCATGACGCTCTCCTCGACGAAGCCGTTGCCGCCCAGGCATTCCAGCGCCTCGGCCGCGACGTTGGGCGTGCGCTTGCACAGCCAGTACTTGGCGACCGGCGTGGCGACGCGCGCGAACAGCGCCTCAGCCTCGCCGTCGGCCTCCTCGTCGAAGGCGCGGGCGACGCGCATCGAGAGCGCCGTCGCCGCCTCCGACTCGACGGCGAGATCGGCCAGCACGTTGGTCATCAGCGGCTGCTCGACCAGCCTGCGGCCGAAGGCGGCGCGGTCGCGGCAGTGGTTGATCGCCTGGGCCACGGCGTGGCGTGTGACGGCGGTGGCGCCCAGCGCGCAGTCGAGCCTTGTATGGCGCACCATCTCGATGATGGTGGCGACGCCGCGGCCCTCCTCGCCCAGCAGCCAGCCGAAGGCGTCGTCGAGCTCGATCTCCGAGGAGGCGTTGGAACGGTTGCCGAGCTTGTCCTTGAGCCGCTGGATATGGAAGCCGTTGCGCGTCCCGTCGGGCCGCCAGCGCGGCACGAGGAAGCACGACAGTCCGCCGGGCGCCTGCGCGAGCGCGAGGAAGGCGTCGCACATCGGCGCCGAGCAGAACCATTTGTGGCCCACCAGCCGGTAGGCGCCGCCCGGCCCGCCATTGTCGAGCGGCGAAGCGGTTGTCTTGTTGGCGCGCACATCCGAGCCGCCCTGCTTCTCGGTCATCGCCATGCCGATGGTGACACCGCGCTTCTCGTGCATGGGCCGGGCCGCCGGATCGTAGGCGTTGGCCAGCAGGCGCGGCTCCCACTCGGCGGCGATCTCGGGCTGCGCGCGCAGGGCCGGGACCGAGGCGAAGGTCATGGTCACCGGGCAGGCCGGCCCGTCATTGGTCTGGTTGAAGGCGATGAACAGCGCGGCGCGCGCCACGTGCCTGCCGCGCCTTGTCTCGGTCCAGGGCAGGGAGTGCAGGCCGTTCTCCAGGGCCAGCGTCATCAGCTCGTGATAGGCGGGGTGGAACTCGACCTCGTCGATGCGGTTGCCGAAGCGGTCGTGCGTGCGCAGGGTGGGCCGGTTGCGCTCGGCCAGCTCGGCGGCGCGCACCGTCGCCGCCGCCCCGCAGCGCGCACCGAAGGCGGAAGCCCGCTCGGCGATCCAGCCGCCGCCCTCGCGCTCGAGCGCCTCGACCAGCGCGCGATCGCCCGACACGACATTGTATTCCTCGAGCGGCCGGGCCTGGTTCTCGGCCCGGGTGCTGATGGCTGCCATGGCGACCTCCTTGCCTGTCGCAATCGATAGGCGACTGGATACTCATTTGCTACAGTGTGGCCCTCGCGGCGCCGGCGGACGGCGTGTTGGGGAGGTGACATTGACCGGCTTTACGATCTTCATCCTCGTCCTCGTCCTGTTCGCCATTCTGCTGCTGTTCCTCGGCGTCAAGCAGGTACCCCAGGGCTGGAACTATACCGTCGAGCGCTTCGGTCGCTTCACGGCCACCCTGACCCCGGGTCTGCGCTTCCTGGTGCCCTTCGTCGACAGCATCGGCAAGAAGGTCAACGTCCAGGAGTCGGTGCTCGATATCCCTTCGCAGCAGGTGATCAGCAAGGACAACGCGATCGTCACGGTCGACGCCGTGGCCTTCTACCAGGTGATCGACGCCGCCAAGGCCGCCTACGAGGTGCGCGACCTGGTGCAGGGCATCACCAACCTGGCGCTGACCAACATCCGCAACGTCATGGGCAACATGGCGCTGGACGACGTGCTCTCCAAGCGTAACGAGATCAACGATACGCTGCTCTCGGTGATCGATCACGCCACCAACGCCTGGGGCGTGAAGGTGCTGCGCGTCGAGCTCAAGGACATCGTGCCGCCGCAGGACATGGTGCAGACCATGGCCCGGCAGATGAAGGCCGAGCGCGAGCGGCGCGCCGTGATCCTCGAGGCCGAGGGCATCCGCCAGGCGCAGATCACCCGGGCCGAGGGCGAGAAGCAGGCGGCGATCCTCTCGGCGGAAGGCCGCCGTGAGGCCGCCTTCCGCGACGCCGAGGCGCGCGAGCGCTCGGCCGAGGCCGAAGCCAAGGCGACCGAGGTGGTGACGGCGGCGATCGGCAATGGCGGCTCGCAGGCGATCAGCTACTTCCTCGGCCAGAAGTATGTCGAGGCGCTGCACGCCATGGGCGCCTCGAACAACAGCAAGGTGTTCTTCCTGCCGGTCGAGGCCACCGGCCTGATGGGCACGCTGGGCGGCATCGCCGAGCTCGCCAAGGAAGCCCAGGCGCGCGGCGCGGCCGGCATGACGGCGTTGCCGGCACCGGCCGCGGCGGCCAGCGGTGCGCCGGCCCGCCCGTCGGGCCCGTGGACGCAGCCGTGATCCGCTAAAGGGGGCCGCAATGTCAGGCTTCGTCATCGAGTATTGGCACTGGTTCGCGCTCGCGGGTGTGCTGCTGCTGCCCGAGATGATGATGCCGGGTGTCGCGTTCCTGTTCCTGGCGATTGGCGCCTTCGCCACCGGCGTCCTCAAGCTGGTCTGGCCGGCGGCGAGCCTCGATATCCAGCTCGGCTTCTTCGCCATCGTCAGCATCGCCGCCTTCGTCGGGATGCGTGGCTGGATCCGCCAGATCTTCAAGGTGCGCGAGGGCGACAAGCTCAACGAGCGCGGCGGCCAACTGGTCGGCACGACGATCACGCTCAGCGACGCCATCCGCAACGGTCATGGCCGCGTGCGGGTCGGCGACGGCAGCTGGAACGTCAGCGGCCCGGACATGGCGAGCGGCGCGAAGGTGCGCGTCATTTCGGTCGATGGCGCGACCCTGAAGGTCGAGCCCGCGCCCTAGCTATCCCGCGAACAACGCCGCGCGGCGGAAGCGCAGGGACACCGGGTCGCCGGGCTTGAGCCGGTCGGCCTCGTACAGGTGGTGCGCCTGCTCGACGTCGACCGTCGCGCCGGTGGCCAGCGTGATCTCGATATGGGCGACCGGGCCCGCCAGGCTGACGTCGCGCACGGTCGCCGACCCGTCACCGGCTCGGGTGGCCATGACGTCGTGCGGGCGCACGAAGAGCGTCGCCTTGCCCGAGGTGGCGCGCTGGCCGTCGAGCCGGTCGACGATGATGCCCGGCAGCTTGAGCCGGCCGTCGACCACCTCGACCGGAATGCGGTTGGCCTCGCCGAGGAAGTCGTAGACGAAGGCGTTGGCGGGATTGCCGTAGACCTCCTCGGGCGTGCCGACCTGCTCGATGCGGCCCTTGCCCATCACCACCACACGATCGGCGAGCTCCAGCGCCTCCTCCTGGTCGTGGGTGACGAACAGCGTCGTCATGCCGAGCTGCTCGTGCAGGTGCCGTAGCCATCTGCGCAGCTCCTTGCGCACCTTGGCGTCGAGCGCGCCGAACGGCTCGTCGAGCAGCAGCAGCGACGGCTCGATGGCGAGCGCGCGCGCCAGCGCCACGCGCTGGCGTTGGCCGCCGGAGATCTGATGCGGATAGCGCGCGCCGAGATCGCCGATCTGCACCAGCGTCAGCAGGTTGGTGACACGTGTCTTGATCTCGGCCTCGGGCAGCCGTTTTCGGCGGCGCTGGACGCGCAGGCCGAAGGCGACGTTCTCGGCCACCGACATGTGGCGGAACAGCGCGTAGTGCTGGAAGACGAAGCCGATGTGACGGTCGCGCACGCTGCGGTTCGTCGCGTCCTCGCCGTCGATGCGCAGCGTGCCGGTGTCCGGCCATTCCAGCCCGGCGATGATGCGCAGGAGCGTGGTCTTGCCCGAGCCCGAAGGCCCGAGCAGCGCGATCAGCTCGCCCTTGGCGACATCGAGGTCGATGTCGCGCAACGCCACCGATG
>CAYTFW010000102.1:0-9374 GCA_964437145.1 uncultured Rhizobiaceae bacterium | reverse complement strand
GCCTTTGAGCTCGATGGTCATGCGTTCCGCATCAGCGCGAGGACGGCCTGGCCTGGGCCGGCGTGTTCCACTCCAGAACCGCCTTGCCCAGCAGGGTGAGCAGCGCGAGGACAGCGAGCAGAGAGGCGACGGCGAAGGACGCCGCGAAATTGTACTCGTTGTAGAGGATCTCGATGTGCAGCGGCATGGTGTTGGTCTCGCCGCGAATGTGGCCGGAGACCACCGACACGGCGCCGAACTCGCCCATGGCGCGCGCGTTGCACAGCAATACGCCGTAGAGCAGGCCCCAGCGGATGTTGGGTAGCGTGACGCGGCGGAAGGTCTGCCAACCGGAAGCGCCCAGCGCCAACGCCGCTTCCTCGTCCTCGACGCCCTGTTCCTGCATCAGCGGGATCAGCTCGCGCGCGACGAAGGGGAAGGTGACGAAGACCGTCGCCAGCACGATGCCGGGGATCGCGAAGATGATCTTGAAATCGTTGGCCGACAGCCACGGCCCGAGCCAGCCCTGCAGGCCGAACAGCAGCACGTAGATCAGGCCGGCGATCACCGGCGAGACCGAGAAGGGCAGGTCGATCAAGGTGGTCAGCACGGCCTTGCCGCGAAACTCGAACTTGGTGATCGCCCAGGCCGCGGCGACGCCGAACACCAGGTTGGTCGGCACGGCGATCACCGCAACGATCAGGGTGAGCTCGATCGCCGCCAGCGCCGTCGGTTCGACCAGGGCCGCGAAGTACGGCTCGACGCCACGGCGGAACGCCTCGACGAAGACGCTGATCAGCGGCAGCAGGACGAAGAGGGCGATGAAGGCGATCGCCACGGCGATCAGCAGCATCTTCACCAGCGGCGGCTCGGCGCGCACGTCGGCGGTCTGTCGGCGGCGCGGCATGCTCAGTGCTCCTGGTAGCGCCTGGACCAGCGCTGCAGGAGGTTGATTCCGAGCAACAGCGCAAAGGACAGCAGCAGCATGGCCGTGGCGATCGCGGTCGCCTCGCCATAGGCGTACTCCTCGAGCTTGATGACGATCAGCAGCGGCGCGATCTCCGACACCATCGGCAGATTGCCGGCGATGAAGATCACCGAGCCGTACTCGCCGACGGCGCGCGCGAAGGCGAGCGCGAAGCCGGTGGCCAGCGCCGGGAACAGGGTCGGCAGGATCACGCGGCGGATGGTCTGCAGGCGATTGGCGCCGAGGCTCGCGGCGGCCTCCTCGACCTCGGGAGCGAGATCCTCCAGCACCGGCTGCACCGAACGCACGACGAAGGGCAGGCCGATGAACACCAGCGCGACGAAGACGCCCAGCGGCGTGAACGCGACCTTGATGCCCAGCGCCGCCAGCGGCTCGCCGAGCCAGCCGTTCTCGGCGTAGAGCGCGGTGAGCGCGATGCCGGCGACGGCGGTGGGCAGCGCGAAGGGGATATCGATCAGCGCATCGACCAGACGTCGGCCGGGAAACGCGTAGCGCACCAGGACCCAGGCGATCAGGGTGCCGAAGACTGCGTTGATCGCGGCGGCCGCGAGCGAGGCGCCGAAGCTCAGCCGCAGGGCCGCCAGCACGCGGGGCTCGGCGATGGCTTCGACGAAGCGCTCAAAGCCAAGCGTCGAGGCCTTGGCGAACAGGCTGACAAGCGGGATCAGCACGATCAGGCCGAGCCATGCCAGCGTCATGCCGAGCGTGAGGCCGAAGCCGGGCAGGACACTGGCGCGGGTCCGGCGGTCGTGTCCTTCGCTGGTCGCGAGACTCATGCCTTCCCCCGTGCAGCGGGGAAGGGCGGTCGCAGGCGCGCGTTCATATCCTCGATCAGCGTCGCTGGATGCGGTCGAAAATCCCGCCGTCGGCGAAATGCGTCTTCTGCGCCTGCTGCCAGCCGCCGAAGTTCTGGTCGATGGTCAGCAGCTCGAGCTTGGGGAAGGTCCTGGCGTGGCGCTCCGCGACCGCGGCGTTGCGCGGCCGATAGTAGTGCTTGGCCGAGATCTCCTGTCCCTCCGCGGTGTAGAGGAACTCGAGATAGGTCGTCGCCAGCGCGCGCGTGCCGCGCTTGTCGACGACCTTGTCGACGACGGCGACCGGCGGCTCGGCGAGGATGCTGATGCTGGGCAGCACGATGTCGAGCTTGTCCTTGCCCAGCTCGTTGATCGCCAGATGCGCCTCGTTTTCCCAGGCGAGCAGCACGTCGCCCTGGCCGCGCTGCACGAAGGTGATGGTCGAGCCGCGCGCGCCGGTGTCGAGCACCGGCACATTGGCGTAGATCTCCTTCACGAACTGCTCGGCCTTGCGGTCGTCGCCCTCGCGCCTGGCGAAGCCCCAGGCGGCGAGGTAGTTCCAGCGCGCGCCGCCGGAGGTCTTGGGATTGGGCGCGATCACCTTGACGTCCTTGCGCGTCAGATCGCTCCAGTCCTTGATGTTCTTCGGGTTGCCCTTGCGCACCAGGAACACGATGGTCGAGGTGTAGGGCGTCGAATTGTCGGGCAGGCGCTTCTGCCAGTCCTTGGCGATCAACCCCCTCTCGGCGATCACGTCGATGTCGTAGGCGAGCGCCAGCGTGACGACATCGGCCTCGAGCCCGTCGATCACCGAGCGCGCCTGCTTGGCGGCGCCGCCATGCGACTGCTTGATGATGACGTTTTGGCCGGTCTTGGACCGCCAGACCTTGACGAAGGCCGCGTTGATGTCGGTGTAGAGCTCGCGCGTCGGATCGTAGGAGACGTTGAGCAGCGTCTGGGTCTGCTGGGCCCTGGGCGCTGCGGGGAAGGCGAGCGCGGCGCCACTCGCGGCGAGGATGGACCTGCGGTGAAGCATGACGCACCTCCTGGCGTGGATATCGTGTCGGTTGCGGAGATCGCCAAGGTCCAGCGCAGGCGCGTTGTGGAGAACGCCGTTAAGCCCTTGGGACTCCACAAAAGTCAGCTCAGGTCAGCACCCCAGCTGCCATGCCGGTCGGCGGCGTTTGTCCCGCTTTTGTCCTCGATGAAGGCGAGCACGATGGTGCCGCGCTCAGTCCTTGCCCAGCGACCACAGCATGGCCAGCCGCTCGATGCGGCTCTTGGCCTCGCGCAGGATGTGGATGCTTTCCGACTCGAGCCGGTCGAGGTCGTCCATCACGCCTCTCCGCGCACCGGCATCGAGGCGAGGCTGTGGATGCCACATTCGGTCTTGTCGAGACCGCGCCAGCGGCCGGCGCGGCGGCCTTCGCCGGCACATGTCGGTCCCGAGCAGGGCACGCAACCGATCGAGCTGAAGCCGTCGGCCTCCAGCGGATGGCGCGGCAGGTCGTTGGCGATGAAGTAGGTCTCGATGTCCTCGGCGCTCCACAGCGCCAGCGGGTTGAGCTTGAGCCGGCCGCCGTCGACCTCGACCAGTGGCAGATAGCTGCGCTTGCGGCCGTTGATCCAAGCCGCGAAGCCATCCAAGGCGCGTTCCAGTGGCGCCACCTTGCGCAACGCGCAGCAGCGATCGGCGTCGCGTCGCCAGAGCAGGCCGTCGGCATCTTCGGTGGCGAGGGCGTCGGCGTCGGGCGTGACGGTGCGCACGTTTCGCAGGCCCAGCCGGGCGATCAACGCATTGCGGTAACGCAGCGTTTCGGGAAAGAGCTTCAGCGTGTCGAGGAACAGTATCGGCGTGTCGCGGTCGATGCCGGCCACCATGTGCAGCAGCACGGCCGCCTCGGTGCCGAAGGACGACACCAGGGCGATCCGGTCCCGATAGGCCCCACGAATCGCCAGCCGCAGGAAGTCGGGGGCCGAGGCGGCGCGCGAGACCTCGTTCAGCAGCCTGAGGTCGTCGTCGAAGGGCGTGAGAACGGTATCGGGCATGGGCGCAGATGACCGCGCCCCGGCCGTTCACTCAAACGATCATGTCTAACGGCAGTGTGGAATGAAACTATTGAACAATTCTTCAGTGTTTAATTAGGCATTCTCAGCCGCCGATCAGCTCCTTCTTGATCATGCAGTGGATGCCCTTGTTGCCGTCGACGGTCTGGGTGACGTGCAGGTCGGCGGCCAGGCTGCACAGCATGTAGGCGTCCTCGGCCGAGATGCCGGTCTTGCCGCGGATCAGCCGGATCATGTCGCGCAGGGCTTCCTTGGCGGCGTCGTCGAGGTCGGTGTCGAAGCCGTGGGTGATCCAGTGGGTGGGCGTCTCACCCCTGGGATTGTTGAGCTTCATGTCCTTGCGCACGGTGAAGCGGAAGGTACCGGTGAGACAGGTCTCTAGCGCTGTCAGGTTGACCTCGCCATCACCCTGCACGCCATGGCCGTCGCCGGTCGAGAACAGCGCGCCCGGGGTGAAGACCGGCAGGTAGATGGTGGTGCCGACGCCCAGCTCCTTGTTGTCGATGTTGCCGCCGAAGGCGCGCGGCTCGACCGAGCTGCACTGGCCCCAGGCGGGCGGCGGCGCGACCCCCATGATGCCGAAGAACGGCTTGAGCTCGAGCTCAGTGCCCCAGGGCATGCGGCAGACGTTGCGGTTGCGCTCGATGGGGATGTGGGTGAGGCGATAGGTCGGGAAGTCCTCGGGCAGCGTGCCCATCAGCGGCCGCTGCACGTTCCAGCCCCAGTCGACGCGGAACTGGATGTCGACGATATCGACCTGCAGCGCGTCGCCGGGCTCGGCGCCCTCGACATAGACCGGGCCGGTGAGGATGTGACGACCGATATGCGGCGTGCACTTCTCGTGGATCTCGCGGTGCTCGGGCAGGATCGAGAAGGGCGGGTCGGGCAGGATCTCCTTGGCCCCGGAGACGCACTCGATGGTGACCATCTCGCCCGACTTCACCCGCGCCTTGGGCTCGAGCTTGCTGTCGAAATAGCCCCAGTGGATGGTCTGCGGCGACGACTTCAGGACGATGGGCGCGGACATTGGCACTCCCTGCGGCGATGGCGCGATCCAAGCACGATCCGCGCCGCCGTGGTATAGCCGCGTCCATGAACTACCAGCACGGATTTCATGCCGGCGGTTTCTCCGACGTGCTCAAGCACGCGACGCTGGCGAACTTGATGGCGGCGCTGCAGGTCAAGGAAAAGCCATATCTCATCCTCGACACCCATGGCGGGCGCGGCGGTTACGACCTCGGCGGCCAGGGCGCGGTGACGATGGAATGGAAGATGGGTATCGGCCGCCTGCTGCCGATCAGGCAGCCGCCGCCGGCGCTGGCCGACTACATCCGCGCGGTGCGCCTCTACGACAAGAAGTTCGGCAATTTCGGCATCAAGCCGGCCGAGGGCATCCGCCACTATCCGGGCTCGCCGCGTATCGCGCGCGCCCTGATGCGGCCCGGCGACCGGCTGGTGGTGGCCGAGCTCAATCCGCGCGAGTCGGTCTTCCTCAAGCGCGAGTTCGCCGGTGACAAGGCCATCGAGGTGCGCGAGGAGGATGGTTACGGCCTGCTGAAATCCATGCTGCCGCCGCCCGAACGGCGGGCGCTGATCATGATCGACCCGCCCTACGAATCGCGCGACGAGACCACCGACGCGGTGGCGGCGATCGGCCATGGCCTGCGCCGCTTCGCCACCGGCGTCTACGCGCTGTGGTACCCGATCAAGGACATGAAGTTCATCCAGGCGCTGCACGAGGCGGTGATCGCGCTCGACCCGCCGGAGACCATCGCCGTGCACGTCCAGATGATGCGTATGAACCCCATGCCGCGCATGCTGGTCGGCTCCGGCATGATCGTGATCAATCCGCCGTGGAAATTCGCCGATACCATGCGCGAGCTGGCGCAGTGGCTGGCGGCGAATATCGGCGGCAATCGTGGGGCCACCGCCGAGGTCAAGACCCTGGTGCCGGAAAAAGGCGGGCTTCCGCCGGAAGGCTGACGCCTTATTCGAGCCCGCTCACCGCCGGAGGGATCGCTTTGCTCCTGGCCATCGTCATCGCGTTCCACGTCGCCGGGGCGGCCTTCGCCCTGCGCGCGCTGATGCTGGGGCGCTCGCCGCCGGGCACCGTGGCGTGGATTCTGTCGCTGATCCTGATGCCGTATTTGGCGCTGCCGGTCTACGCGCTGTTCGGCCATGGCAAGTTCCACGGCTACGTCGTCGCCCGGCGCGCGCGCAAGGAGGAACTGGGCGAGCTGATGCGGCGCGCCACGGAGGCGATCGAGCGGGCGGGCGCCAAGCTCGACGGCGCCAATCGCGAGCCGCTGGGAGCGCTGGAGCGGCTCGCCGGCTTTCCGTTCACCCGTGGCAACAGCGCCAAGCTGCTGATCGATGGCCCGCAGGCCTTCGCCGACATGCTGCAGGGCGTACGGCAGGCGACGAAGTACGTGCTGGTGCAGTTCTACGTCGTGCGCGACGACCGTCTGGGGCAGGCCTTCAGGCGCGTGCTGATCGATCGCGCGGCGGCGGGCGTGAAGGTCCACGTGCTCTACGACGACATCGGCAGCGAGGATTTGTCGAGCGCGTATGTCGAGTCCCTGGTCGCCGGCGGCGTGTCGATCAGCTCGTTCAACGGTCGCAAGAGCTGGTTCGTGCGGCACAGCAGGATCAACTACCGCAACCACCGCAAGATCGTCGTCGTCGATGGCGAGTCGGCCTGGGTGGGCGGCCTGAACATCGGCGACGAGTACGTTCATCGCGACCCCATCCTGTCGCCCTGGCGCGATACGCATGTGCACGTGCGCGGCGCCAGCGTGCTGTGCTGTCAGATGAGCTTCGTCGAGGATTGGTATTGGGCGACCGGCGATGCGCTCGAGCTGAGCTGGGAGATCCCGACCAAGGAGGTCGAGGATCGCCTCGTGCTGGCCTTGCCTACCGGGCCGGCCGACGAGCTCGCGACCTGCGGCTTGGCCTTCGTGCAGATGATTTCGCTGGCCCGCAAGCGGGTGTGGATCGCCAATCCGTACTTCGTGCCTGATTCGGCGGCGCTGTCGGCGCTGATCCTGGCGGCGCAGCGCGGCGCCGATGTGCGCGTGCTCTTGCCCGGGCGGCCGGACCACTACACGGCGTGGCTCGCCGGCCTGTCCTTCGTGCCCGAGCTCGTCCACGCCGGGGTCAAGATTCTGCTCTACGAAAGCGGCATCCTTCATCAAAAGGTCGCGCTCATCGACGACGAATTGTGTACCGTTGGAACCGCGAACTTCGACAATCGGTCCTTCCGCATCAACTTCGAGATCACGCTCGCGTTTCTCGACGAGGGGTTCGCGCAGGAGGTGGCGGCGATGCTCGAGCGCGATTTCGCCGGCTCCCGGATCGTGACGGAGGATGTTGTGCGCGCCCGTTCCTTTCCCTTCCGCGTCGCGGTGCAGGCATGTCGTTTGCTGGCGCCCGTGCTCTAGCCGGCGACGAGCAGACGCGCGCGGCCGCCGCCGATGCGCCGGTCGAGCAGAGGCTGATCCGCGCCGCCACCTACAACATCCATTCCTGCATCGGCATGGATCGGCGCAACGACCCCGACCGCGTGCTGCGCGTCATCGACGCGATCGACCCGGACGTTCTCGCCCTGCAGGAGGTGCGCGCCTATTCGCCCGACCTCGACCAGTTCGAGCTGTTTCACAAGCGGCTGAACATGGCGCCGGTCTTCGGCCAGACCTTCCGGGCGCGCCGCTTCGGCTTCGGCAACGGCCTTTACGTGCGCGGCGCGATCCTGAAGCGGCGCGTCGTCGACCTCACCGTTCCGCCCTATGAGGAGCGCTGCGCCATCGACGCCGTCGTCGAGGTGCGCGGGCAGCGGCTGCGCGTGATCGCCGCCCATCTCGGCCTGCGTCCGGCCGAGCGCGGCCGCCAGATCGAGCGGTTGCGCGACGCGCTGGCGCACGAGCCCGAGGCCCTGACCCTGGTGATGGGCGACCTCAACGTCTTTGGCCCAGAGCGCCGCCGCCTGACGAAGATCGGTGCGCCGATGGGGCTGAAGCACGTGCGCACGTTTCCCGCGCCGCGGCCGCTGATGGCGCTGGACCGGCTGTGGTCGATCCCGTTCGACAACCTCGAGAGCCTCGAGGCCTTCTCGACCGACGGCGCACGCTGGGCTTCGGATCACCTGCCGCTGGTCGGCATGGTCCGGCCGCTCCCATCAATCGACGATGAACAGCCTGGCGCCGACCGCTGTGCGCGAGCGGTGCGGCTCGGCGTTGTCGGCGACCTGGTAGCTCATGCCCGGCTTCAGCACGAAACGGCGGCCGTCCTTCAGCTCGGTATCGAGCTCGCCGTCCAGGCACATCAGGATATGGCCCTTCTCGCACCAGTGATCGGCGAGATAGCCCGGCGTGTAGTCGACCAGGCGCACGCGGATGTCGCCGAACGTGCGCGTGCGCCAGATCGCCTTGCCGGTCTCGCCGGCGTGCTCGGTCGGCTCGACGGCGCTCCAGTCGGTGGTGCCGAAGGGGATCGAGGACATCTTCATCGCGAGGCCTCCATGGCGGCGCGCCGTGCCCGTAGCACAGCGGGCTCGGGGCAGAACAGTACGGTGAGCCCGGCCAGCAGCGCGAGCCCGGCGCTGGCGGCGATCGCCACCGTGTATGACTGGGTCGCGTCGAAGATCCAGCCCGCGGCGGGCGGGCCGACAAGGATCCCGACGGCGACGCTGGCGTATTGCGCGCCGAGGATCGAGCCCAGGGCTCTGGTGCCGAAATAGTCCGCCATCACCGACGGCGCCATGGCGACAAAGCCGCCATAAAGCGCACCGAACAGCGTGGCGAAGACCACCAGCGCCAGCCAATGGCTGGTCGAGGCCCAAAGCAGCAGCGCGGGGCAGGAGCCCAGGATACTGAGCGCATACATGCGCCGCCGGCCGATGCGATCGGCGATGCCCGCGAAGACGAAACGGCCCAGCGTGCTGCCGACACCCAGCAGCATGATCAGGCTGACACCGAACGCCTCGCCATGGCCGACGTCGCGCGCGTAAGGCACGAGATGCACGAAGGGCGTGAACAGGCCGAAGGAGTAGATCGCGCAGGCCGCGAACAGCAGCCAGAACACCGGCAGGCGCATCGCCTCGCGCAGGCTGTCACCGGATGCCGGCGGGGTCGGGCCAGCGCCGGCGGGCGGGGCGGCGTCGCCGTCCGGCCGCAGGCCGTAGGTCTCGGGCGAACGGCGGATGGTGACGATCGAGAACAGCGCGGCGGCGAACGCGATCAACGCCAGGCCGATCCAGGCACCGCGCCAGCCGACACTGTCGATCAGCAGCTTGGCGAGCGGTGGGCCGGCCAGCGTGCCGACGCCGATGCCGGATACGGCGATGCCCGTGGCCAGGCCGCGCTTGCGGTTGAACCAGCGCTGCAGGGCGGCGACGGCGGGTACGTAGGCCGCGCCCATGCCGATGCCGACGCCCAGGCCATAGCCGGCGAAGACCTGCCACAGCGTGTCCGCCTGGCTGGCGGCGAAAGTGCCCAGCGCCACCAGCGCCATGCCACCACCGACCACCAACCGCGGGCCGAAGCGATCGG
>CAYTFW010000101.1:0-23519 GCA_964437145.1 uncultured Rhizobiaceae bacterium | reverse complement strand
GCTACACCCAGAAGGCCATGGTCGGCGGCCACAAGGTCTACCTGCGCACCGGCGAGTACAGCGACGGCAGGCTGGGCGAGATCTTCATCGACATGCACAAGGAAGGCGCCGCCTTCCGCAGCCTGATGAACAATTTCGCCATCGCCATCTCGATCGGCCTGCAATACGGCGTGCCGCTCGAGGAGTTCGTCGAGGCCTACACCTTCACGCGCTTCGAGCCCTCCGGCCTGGTCGAGGGCAACGACGCGATCAAGATGTCAACGTCGGTGCTCGACTACATCTTCCGCGAGCTGGCGGTGTCCTATCTCGGGCGCACCGATCTGGCGCATGTCGCGCCGGCGGTGAACCGCTCCGACGATGTCGGCGCCGGCGAGTCGGAGACGACGCTGATGATGGCGCAGGCTTCGGGCGCGCCGTCGCTGGCCAGCGTCGGCTTCGTGCGCAGCAACCTTTATGTCTTGAACGGGCGAGGGGCCGGCAGCCAGGCCACCGCCGACGCGACGATGCAGGTCTTCGCGCCGGCGGTGTCCGCCCCCCTCCCCGCCCAAAGTTCGATGGACGGCATGGCCGTCGCCTTCGCCTCTGGCGGAGCGGCCGTCCTCGGATCCGCAACGGTCGGACACGCAGACGAGCGCCTCGACCGGGTCCGTGAGGCCCGGTTGAAGGGGTTCGAAGGCGATGCCTGTACCGATTGCGGCAACTTCACCCTCGTCCGCAACGGCACGTGCCTGAAATGCAATACGTGCGGGGCGACCACGGGGTGCAGTTGAGGTCTTAGCGCGTCGTACGGGCGCGCGAGCGTAAGCGTTGAGTAAAAACCGCGTACCCAGTCCGGGACCGACGGTCGGAAACGGGCAAAACTCATAGGAGATATGTCATGGCTGCGAAGAAGAAAGCTGCCAAGAAGAAGGCCGCCAAGAAGAAGGCCGCCAAGAAGAAGTAGGCCTAAGCGCCAACTTTAGATTGGCCCCTCTAACTGATGCCAATCAGCTTCCCGCTCGGCGCTGAGGCGCCGGCGGGAAGCAACATTGCAATACCTGTAAGCAGGCGGATATCGGGCTCACGAGCCCGCTGGTCCGCCTGTTTTCGTTTCGCGCGCGCGGGCGATCCGCTCTAGCATGGGCGGCGATGGACGGCGATCAGACCCGGCTGAGCATCCGCGTGGTCAACAGCGTAACCAAGGTCGACGCTGTGGCCTGGGACGCCTGCGCGCTGGCGCCGGAAGCCGCTGGCAATCCGTTCCTGAGCTACGGCTTCCTCAAGGCGCTCGAGGATTCCAAGTGCCTGGGCCGCGGCACCGGCTGGATGCCGCAGCACCTCGTGGCCGAGGACGATTCGGGCGAGGTGCTGGGCATCGTGCCGATGTTCCTCAAGAGCCACTCCCAGGGCGAGTACGTCTTCGACCATGGCTGGGCGCAGGCCTATGAGCGCGCCGGCGGCCGCTACTATCCGAAGCTGCAGGTCTCCGCGCCGTTCACGCCGGTGCCCGGCCCGCGCATCCTGCCGCGCCCCGGTCCGCTGGCGAGCCACGTCTTCGACGCCATGGTCGAGTCGATGGTGAAGGTCGCGTCGGACAATGACATCTCCTCGATCCATGTCACCTTCTGCCAACGGGAGCAGTGGGACGCGCTCGGACGGCTCGGCTTCCTCAAGCGCCAGCACTACCAGTTCCACTGGCGCAACGACGGCTACAAGACTTTCGACGATTTCCTGGCGGCGCTCTCCTCACGCAAGCGCAAGGCGATCCGCAAGGAGCGCGCGGCGATCGCCAAGCACGGGCTTACCATGCGCGCGCTGAGCGGCGCGGAGATCACGGCCCAGCACTGGGACGCGTTCTTCGCCTTCTACATGGACACCGCCGACCGCAAATGGGGCAGCCCCTACCTCAATCGCGAGTTCTTCCACCTGCTGGGCGGATCGCTGGCCGAGAAGGTCGTACTGATCGTCGCCGAGCGCAACGGCCGCCTAGTGGCCGGCGCGCTCAACCTACGCGGCGACGACGCGATCTTCGGCCGCAACTGGGGTTGCCTGGAGAACCACGATTTCCTGCATTTCGAGGCCTGCTACTACCAGGCCATCGACTACGCCATCGCCCATGGGCTCAAGCGCGTCGAGGCCGGCGCACAAGGCGAGCACAAAATCCAGCGCGGCTACCTGCCGACGCCGACCTACTCGGCGCACTGGATCGGCGACCGCCAACTGCGCGCGGCGATCGCCAACTTCCTCGACCGCGAACGCCCCGCCGCCGAACGCGACATGGCGGCGCTGATGGAATATTCGCCGTTCAGGAAAGAGGCGGAAGACGGATAGTCGGAAACCGTCACCAATCCGCCTCGGTGAGGTCGTTTAGATCCTCATCGGCGCCGGGCGGATGCTCCAGCAGGTCGCGGGCGCGGCGCTCGTCGCGGCGCGACACTTGCAACTTCACCCCGCCGACGCGATCGGCGATCGAGGGTAGCGCGCCCAGAATGCCGGTATCGGCCAGCACCGAGGGGATGCCCTGCGCGTCGAGCATGCCGCGCGCGATGTGCGCCTCGGCGACATCGTCGAAGGTGGCGACGATCACCAGCGCCAGCGCGTCGTAGTCGTCGGCGTCAAGCGCCATCAGTTGGCCAGCGCCGGCTCGGACGGCGTCGGCTTGCCCTGCGGCGGCGGCGAGAAGGCGAAGACCAGTTCGTTCTCGCCGACATCGACGCGCACCGTGCCGCCGTCCTTGAGCTTGCCGAACAGGATCTCGTCGGCCAGCGGCTTCTTGACCTTCTCCTGGATCAGCCGCGCCAGCGGCCGCGCCCCATAGAGGCTGTCGTAGCCGTTGGTCGCCAGCCACGAACGCGCCTTCTCGCTGAGCTCGACCAGCACCTTGCGGTCGGCGAGCTGCGCCTCGAGCTCGGCGATGAACTTGTCGACGACGAGGCCAACCGTCTCCGGCCCGAGGCTGGCGAACTTGATCACCGTGTCGAGCCGGTTGCGGAACTCCGGCGTGAACAGGCGGTTGATCGCGTCGTCGTCCTCGTCCTTGCGCGTCGAGCGCTCGAAGCCGATCGGCGGCTTGGCGAGATCGGCGGCGCCGGCGTTGGTCGTCATGCACAGCACGACGTTGCGGAAATCGACCGAGCGGCCGTTGTGGTCGGTCAGCTTGCCGTAGTCCATCACCTGCAGGAGGATATTGAACAGGTCGGGATGCGCCTTCTCGATCTCGTCGAGCAGCAGCACGCAATGCGGATGCTGGTTGATCGCGTCCGTCAGCAGGCCGCCCTGGTCGAAGCCGACATAGCCCGGCGGCGCGCCGATCAGGCGCGACACCGAATGCCGCTCCATATACTCCGACATGTCGAAGCGGATCAGCTCGACGCCCATCAGTTTGGCGAGCTGGCGCGCCACCTCGGTCTTGCCGACGCCGGTGGGACCAGCCAGCAGGTAGGAGCCGATCGGCTTCTCGGGCTGGCGCAGGCCGGCACGCGAAAGCTTGATCGCGGCGGCGAGCTGGTCGATCGCCTTGTCCTGGCCGAACACCACGGTCTTCAGATCGCGGTCGAGGTTGCGCAGCAGCTCGGTGTCATCCTTCGACACGCTCTTGGGCGGGATGCGCGCGATCTTGGCGACGATCTCCTCGATATCGGCGACGTCGATCACGCCCTTGCGCTCGCTCTCGGGCTTGAGCATCTGCGCCGCGCCGACCTCGTCGATCACGTCGATCGCCTTGTCCGGCAGCTTGCGGTCGTTGATGTACTTGGCCGACAGGTCGACCGCCGCCTTCACCGCCTCTTCGGTGTAGGTGACGTTGTGGTGCTGCTCGTAGACCGGCTTCAGCCCGGTCATGATCTTGATCGCGTCGGCCATCGACGGCTCGGGCACGTCGATCTTCTGGAAGCGCCGCACCAGGGCGCGGTCCTTCTCGAAGTAGTTGCGATATTCCTTGTAGGTGGTCGAGCCGATGCAGCGGATATCGCCGCTGGCCAGGCTGGGCTTGAGCAGGTTCGAGGCGTCCATCGAGCCGCCCGAGGTGGCGCCAGCGCCGATCACGGTGTGGATCTCGTCGATGAACAGGATCGAACCCGGCTTGCTCTTGAGCTCGGCGAGCACCGCCTTCAGCCGCTCCTCGAAGTCGCCGCGATAGCGCGTGCCGGCGAGCAGCGCGCCCATGTCGAGCGCGTGGATGACGCACTTCCTCAGCACGTCGGGCACGTCGCCCTCGACGATGCGCCGCGCCAGGCCCTCGGCGATGGCGGTCTTGCCGACGCCGGGATCGCCGACATAGAGCGGGTTGTTCTTGGTGCGGCGGCAGAGGATCTGGATAGTGCGTTCGACCTCGAGCTCGCGCCCGATCAGCGGATCGATGCGCCCCTCGCGGGCCTTCTGGTTGAGGTCCACGCAATAGGCCTGAAGAGCCTCTTCACCCTGCTTGGCCACCTTGTCCTCTTTCGAGTCCTCGTCGGCGCCGCGGACGCGGCGGGTTTCGGTACGGCCCGGCGTCTTGGCGACGCCGTGGCTGATGAAATTCACCGCGTCGAAGCGCGACAGGCCCTGCTGCTGCAGATAGTAGACCGCGTGGCTCTCGCGCTCGGAGAAGATCGCCACCAGCACGTTGGCGCCGGTCACTTCCTCGCGACCCGACGACTGCACGTGGATCGCCGCGCGCTGCACGACGCGCTGGAAGCCGGCGGTCGGCTGCGGGTCGCTGACGCTGTCGGTGGCCAGGCCCTTGAGCTCCTCCTCGATGTAGCGCGACAGCTCGCGGCGCAATTTGTCGAGGTCGACCGAGCACGCCTTGAGCACGGCCATGGCGTCGTTGTCGTCGGTCAGCGCCAGCAGCAGGTGCTCGAGCGTGGCGTATTCGTGCCGATGCTCGGTGGCGAGCGCCAGCGCGCGGTGAAGGGTCTTCTCGAGGTTCTTCGACAGCATGTGCCTACTCCTGCCCCTCTCCGCTACTCCTTCTCCAGCGTGCACTGGAGCGGATGCTGGTGCTTGCGCGCCAGATCCATGACCTGCATCACCTTGGTCTCGGCGACCTCGTAGGTGAAGACTCCACAAATGCCCACGCCGCGCTGGTGGACATGCAGCATGATGCGTGTCGCCTCCTCGCGGTTCTTGCTGAAGAACCGCTCCAGCACGTGGACGACGAACTCCATCGGCGTGTAGTCGTCGTTGAGCATCAGGACCTTGTACATCGAGGGCTTCTTGGTCCGGGTGCGCGTCAGCGTCGCCGTGCCCGAACCGCCCTTGTCGGAATCGTTGTCCTGATCACCGCCACGGCCGCCATCGTCGCGCCGCGGCGGCTCGCCGCTCGCGCGCCATAGGGCTGCGCCCGAAGTGAACCCCGAATGCCACATCATCCGATCCGAGCCAAACGCCCCTCTACATAGGCATCGCCGCGACGCGGCGAAAGGGCCGCTGCCAGCACCAGTCTAACCCGTTTTCGCGCGCCGCCCAAAGCCCGCCGCGCAACAGAAATCAGTAGGACGGCCCGTTCGGCCCGATCGACAGGCGCCATCTGCTGTGGGTCTGCTTGCTCTCCTGCCCGAGGCGATCGCCCGCCGTACGGCGCGGCGGTGGTGGCGGCAGCTGACGCGCCATCGGATCAAGGGCGAAGAGCGGTTCGGCGAAACGCACGGCGGCGAAACCATCGGACTGAAAATCGTACGCGGCGTAGCCCCAGCGACCATTGCGGCACGACGCCACGCTCCACCAGAACTCGTCGGATCGCAGGTCGCGCCGCAGGGCGGGCGGTCCATAGCCGCCGCTGGCCGACAGCGCCTGGTCGAGCTGACGCATCTCGGCGGCGTTCAGCACGCGTTCCGCCTTGCGCGCGCGCCACGGACCCAGCAGGTCCCCGGCAGAGCTGATCTCCAGGTTGAGTCCCACAGTCATGTCGGTGAGCACGCGCGAGTTCAGCCGCGGCCCGACGAAGTCGTAGATGCGCACCTGCTCGCCCCAAACCGCATTGTAGACGATGCGCAGGCGGTCGGGCGCGCCGGCGGCGCAGGTATCGCGGATGTCGGCGCCGCCGATGTAGCGGAACCAGTAGAAGCTGCGACCAATCGGCGCTTCTATCTCGCGGCCACCGCCATTGGGATCCGGGCTGCAGGCGGCTACCATCATCACCGCGACCGCAAGAATCGCACGTCTGAGCTTCGCCATTCACCGCTCCTGGGATTCCGAAAAACCTACTGTGTCCAGACTGCCGCGACTTTGCGGCCGAATGGAGACCTGACCAAGCGCCCACTTCTGAATTGCGAATTCGAGTGACCTCGCGTAACGTGTGGAACGTCTTGCAATCCCCTCATTTGTCACAAAAAACCGCTTAAGAAAGACGTTCATGGTTGAGTACCGCGTGAGTCGTCGCCACTCCCCCTTGGTGGCGATCGGTATCACGGTGATGACGTTGGCGTGGCTGGCTATGGTTACGCCGGTCGACGCGCAGAGCCGCACGACGACAGTGCGGGGGAAAGCCGCAGCTGGAACGCAAAAAGTTTTGCCGCGGAAGATGCGCCCCACCGCCACGGTCCCGGCCATGGTGGCTAATCCGGCGGTGACCGGGCGCGACGCCATGCTGGTGGTCGATGCCGAAAGCGGTCGCGAGCTGGAGGCGGTGTCGGCCGACGACCTGCGCCACCCCGCGTCCCTGACCAAGGTCATGACGCTCTATCTCGTCTTCGAGGCGCTCGATAGCGGCAGGCTGCGACTGGGCGATCGCATGCCGGTGTCGGTGCGCGCCGCCAACACCGCGCCGTCGAAGCTCGGCGTGCATGCCGGCGCCACCCTGGGGGTGCGCGACGCGATCATGGGGCTGATCACCAAGTCGGCGAACGACGCCGCGGTCGTCGTCGCCGAGCAGCTCGCCGGGGAAGAGTCCGACTTCGCGCAGATCATGACGCAGAAGGCGCGGCAGCTGGGGATGACCAGCACCACCTTCCGCAACGCCTCCGGCCTGCCCGATCCGGCGCAGGTCACCACGGCGCGCGACCTGACCAGGCTGGCGCAGGCGATGCTGCGCGACTTCCCGCACTACTACCCGCTGTTTTCGGCGCAGGAGTATGTCTACGAGGGCCGGCCGCTACGCAATCACAACCAAATGCTGGGCTGGTATCCCGGCGTCGACGGCATCAAGACCGGCTATATCCGCGCCTCCGGCTTCAACCTGGTGACATCGGCGCTGCGCGACGGCCGTCGCCTGATCGGCGTGGTGCTGGGCGGCTCGACGCCCGGCGAACGCGACGCGGTCATGGGCGACATGATGGATCGCGGCTTCGAGCGCGCCGCCGCGCTGAGACTCGCCCAGTACCGGCCATCGAAGCCGCCGCCGGGGATGAGATACACGGCGCTCAACTTCGCGCCCGGCGCGGTGATCCCCGGCGAAGCGCCGCGCGCCGCGGCAGCGGTTCGACCGACCTTCCCATCCAGCTCCGCCGAGTTCGACAACCGCGGGATGGCGTTGGGCGACGCCGGTGTCGACGGCGCGCGATGGGCCATCCAGCTTGGCGTCTTCGGCAACGCGCAGGCGGCCGCCCAGTCGGTGCAGCGCGCGATGGGCCTGCTGCCCGACCTCAGGACCGCGGCGCGCGCGACGATCGACACGGTGCCGGTCAACGGCAAGACCATGCATCGCGCGCGGCTGACCAATCTCGACAGCCAGCGCGCCATCAAGAGCTGCAAGCGACTGGAACAGGCGCACGTCGCCTGCGCGCCGATCAACCTCGGCCTGAGCGTGGCGCAGAACTAACCGCGCTGTCATTCCGAGCGCAGCGAGGAATCTAGAGACGGCGCTTGGATTCCTCGCTGCGCTCGGAATGACGGCGTGAGTTTAGAAACCGAGCTTCTCGGCGTTGGCGCGGACGTTCTCCATCGCGCGCGCCTTGTGCAGCGCGCGCCACTCGTCCAGCGACCAGTCGCCGTCCAGCGCCGGCGGCGCCTTGCTCGATGGTGCGAACAGCATCACGCCCAACGGCGTGTCGCCGCCGCCGATGGTCGCGAAGACCCGGATCAGGTCGTAGCCCTCCCCCTCGTAGATTGTCAGGCGACGCCGCTCGCTGGTTGTGACGCCGTCGAGCACGTCACCCTCTGTGACAGCGCCGCGCTCGCGCAACAGGATGGGATAGTACTTGCCGCGCGCCGGATGGCGGCGCCAGTCGCGCAGCACGGCGGGCTTCAGCGCGTCGCGCGCCACCGGGCGACCCAGCACGAGCGACAGCAGGTCGCGATCGCGCAAGGTGCCGTAGAAGAAGAAGCGCATCAGTGGCCGGAGGAAGGCTCGTCCGGCATCACCACGCCGCTGGCCGACAGCGCCGCCTTCAGTTCCGTCATCAGCCGGTCGAGGCCGGCCTGATCCCGCGCCTCGCAGCGCGCCACCAGCACCGCCTGGGTGTTGGACGCGCGCAGCAGCCACCAGCCATCCGCCGTCGAGACGCGCACGCCATCGACATCGTTGAGGTTGGCCTTGGCCGCCTTCAGACGCGCCTTGACCTCCTCGACGACCTTGAACTTGCGGTCCTCGGCGCAGTCGAAGCGCAGTTCCGGCGTGTTGATCAGCTGCGGCAGGCGATCGCGCATCGCCGCCAGCGTATCGGACGAGCCGCCGACGATGTTGAGCAGGCGGATGCCGGCGTACATCGCGTCGTCGAAGCCGTACCAGCGATCGGCGAAGAAGATATGGCCGCTCATCTCACCGGCCAGCGGCGATTTCTCCTCGGCCATCTTCACCTTGAGCAGCGAGTGACCGGTCTTCCACATCAGCGGCTTGCCGCCGGCGGAAGCGACCTCGTCGAACAGCGCCTGGCTCGCCTTGACGTCGGCGATGATGGTCGAGCCGGGACGCTCCTTGAGCACGTCGCGCGCCCAGATCGCCAGCAGCTGATCGCCCCACAGGATGCGGCCCTGCCCGTCCAGCGCGCCGATGCGATCGCCGTCGCCGTCGAAGCCGATGCCGACATCGGCGCCGCGCTCCTTAACGGCCGCGCGCAGGTCGAGCATGTTCTTCTCGACCGTCGGATCGGGATGGTGCGCCGGGAAGGTGCCGTCGACGCGCTCGAACAGCACGGTATGCTCGCCCGGCAGCTTCGAGACGATGTCGCGGATCACCACGCCCATGGCGCCGTGACCGGTGTCCCACACCACCTTGAGCGGGCGACCCGGCCTGAAGTCGCGCAGCACGCGCGCGACATAGGCGTCCTTCACCGGCCGCTCGGTGAGCGTGCCGGCGCCGGTCTCGACGTCGCCCGCCTTGGACATCGCGCCCAGCTTCTGGATGTCGGCGCCGTAAAACGGCTTCTTGCCGAACATCATCTTGAAGCCGTTGTAGTCCGGCGGATTGTGCGAGCCGGTGATCATGATGCCGCCATCGGCGTTGAGCTCGTAGACCGCGAAATACAGCATCGGCGTGGCGCACATGCCGACTCGCAGCACGTCGACGCCCGATTCGCGAAGGCCCGCGACGCAGGCCTCCTGCAGCGACGGCGAACTCAGCCGGCCGTCATAGCCCAGCGCCACCGCCTTGCCGCCGGCGCGACGCACCAGCGTGCCGAAGGTACGGCCGATGGCCCGCGCGTCGGCGGGATGGAGCGTCTGGCCGACGATGCCGCGGATATCGTACTCGCGCAGGATGGTGGGGTCGAAGACGTGCACGGTCATGTCACTCCGCCGCCCGCGCGGTTGTCGCCGCCGAATTGCGCGGCTGCGGTCGGCCGACGCACTCGTAGATGAAGCCGTTGGCGCGCATCTCCTCGGGATTGAAGATGTTGCGCAGGTCGACGACGACCGGCTGGCGCATCAGGGGCTTCAGGCGCTTGCCGCTGAGCGAGCGGAACTGGGTCCATTCGGTCAGGATCACCAGGCAGTCGGCGCCTGTCGCCGCTTCCTGCGCCGTGCGCTTGAAGTCGACGTCGTTGAGCAGCTTGGCCGCCTCCTTCATCGCCTCCGGATCGTAGGCCTGGATGCGCGCGCCGGCCTTCTGCAGCGCC
Source organism: uncultured Rhizobiaceae bacterium (assembly GCA_964437145.1). GTDB lineage: Bacteria > Pseudomonadota > Alphaproteobacteria > Reyranellales > Reyranellaceae > JAFAZJ01. The sequence continues at coordinate 13,566 of CAYTFW010000101.1, read as the reverse complement.
GGCACGATGTCGAGCGAGGGCGCGTCGCGCATGTCGTCGGTATTGGGCTTGAACGACAGGCCGAGCACGCCGATGGTCTTGCCGGCGACCGATCCACCACAGGCGGCGATCACCTTCTGGGCCATGTTCTTCTTGCGCCTGTCGTTGACCTTGATCACCTGCTCGACGATGGTCGCGGGCGAGCCCATCTCGCGCGCGGTATACGCCAAAGCCAAGGTGTCCTTGGGAAAGCACGAGCCGCCATAGCCCGGACCGGGATGCAGGAACTTGCGGCCGATGCGGCCATCGAGCCCGATGCCGCGCGCCACGTCGTGCACATCGGCGCCGACCTTCTCGCACAGATCGGCCATCTCGTTGATGAAGGTGATCTTGGTCGCCAGGAAGGTGTTGCCGGCGTACTTGATCAGCTCCGAGGTTTCGAGGTTGGTGAAGACCATCGGCGTCTCGATCAGATAGAGCGGCCGATAGATCGCGCGCATCACCTCCTTGGCGCGCTCGCTCTCGACGCCGATGACGACGCGGTCCGGCTTCATGAAATCCTCGATCGCCGCGCCCTCGCGCAGGAACTCGGGATTGGACACGACATCGAACTCGGCATTGGGCCGGCGCTCGCGGATCACGCGGGCGACCTCGCGACCGGTACCCACCGGCACCGTCGATTTGGTGACCACCACCGTGTAGTCGGTCATGGCGTCGGCCACTTCCGCCGCCGCCGCGTAGACATAGCCGAGATCGGCGCGGCCATCGCCGCGACGCGACGGCGTGCCCACGGCGATGAACACCGCGTCGGCGCCGGCCACCGCCGCCTTCAGATCGGTGGTGAAGGTCAGCCGTCCCGCCGCGCGGTTGTCGGCGACCAGCCGGTCGAGGCCCGGCTCGAAGATCGGGATCTCGCCGCGCTCCAGCGCCTCGATCTTGGACTTGTCCTTGTCGACGCAGACGATGTCGAAGCCGAACTGTGAAAAGCACGCGCCGGACACCAATCCGACATAGCCCGTGCCGATCATCGCGATACGCATGAAACCCCCATTCCGGTCGGCGACGCCACGGCCGCTTAGATGTCCTTGGCCAGGCGCGCGAGCATGGCGCGCGCTTCCTTGGCCGTGTCCTCGCGCGCCAGCGCCACCGCGATGTTCGCCTCGAGGAAGCCCATGCGGTTGCCGCAATCATAGCGTGCGCCGCGATAGCGCAGGGCGTGGAATGGCGCATGGCCGATCATGCGCGCCATAGAGTCGGTGAGCTGGATCTCGCCGCCGGCGCCTTTCTCGTGCTTGTCGAGATGGCTGAATACCTCGGGCAGCAGGACGTAACGGCCGATCGCCGCCAGGGTCGAGGGCGCCTTGGCCGGGTCGGGCTTCTCGACCAGGCCGACGACCTCGGCGATACGCCCATCGTCCTTGCCGGTGGCGATGATGCCGTAACGGTTGGTGTGTTCGCGCGGCACATCGACCACCGAAATCACGCTGCCGCCGGTGCGCTCATGCTCGGCGACCAGCTCGGCGGTGCAGCTCGGTGTGCTCAGGGTCAATTCGTCGGGCAGAAGGATGGCGAAGGGCTCGTCGCCTACCCAGTGCCGCGCGCACCAGACGGCGTGGCCCAGGCCGAGCGGCTGCTGCTGGCGGGTGAAGACCGCGTTGCCATAGGGGATGGTGGCGTCGCGCGCCATCTCCAGCTCGACCTTCTTGTTGCCGCGCTCGCGCAGCGTCGCTTCGAGCTCGTAGGCATGATCGAAATGGTCCTCGATCACATGCTTGCTGCGCCCCGTGACGAAGACGAACTCCTCGATGCCGGCCGCGAGGCACTCCTCGACCGCGTACTGGATCAGCGGTCGATCGACGATCGTCAGCATCTCCTTGGGGATCGCCTTGGTCGCGGGCAGGAAGCGGGTACCGAGCCCAGCGACGGGAAGAACGGCCTTGCGGACGCGCGGCATCAAACTCTCTCTACTTCAAAAAAATCATTGTTAGGCAATATCAATATCTTATCGCAAGCGTCTGCGCTTCGCTATCAATAATTGCCTACGGCACGCAAGTAACGGATCGATATGGCTGAAGGAAGGCGGCACAGTGTCGTCGGTTGCTGGAAGCTACTCACCGAGCAGGATAGCCCGGGCGCGATTGACTCGCGAGGCCAGTTCGTCGCTGCCGCCCTGGTCCGGGTGGACCTTGCGCATCAGCCGCCGATACGCCGCCTTGATCTCGTCTTCGCTGGCGTCCGGCTTCACGCCCAACACCGCGCAGGCCTCCTCTCGGGTCATCGCGTCGGACCGCCGGTCATGGCGCGGCGGCGCCTCTTCACGCGCCGCCTCCTCTCTCGCCGGACGCCGGTCGCGCCATTCGGGACCCAGCCGCCGATCAAGATAGGCCTCGAGCACGCGCACGGACTGGGAGTCGGCGGCGCAGACGTCGAGCAGCTCGAACAGCTCGGCCTCGGAGAGTGCCGACAGTGTACGGCCGATCCAATGACCGCGCAGGATCACGCCATCCATCACGCCGCTGTCGTGGTCGAGGCTCATGCGCAGCCATTCGGTCTCGACACCGGTGCTTTGCGCGCCCGTGGGACTCGACCAGCCGCCGCCGAGCTTGCCGCTGGCGCGACGTTGGCGGAACCACCACACCAGCGCCGGCGCGGCCAGGGCGAGCAGCGAGAACAGGAATTGCGGCGTGCGCAACACGAGGAACAGCAGCACGCCGGTGATGCCCAGCGCCACGGCGGCGAAGATCGCGCCGCGCAACGCCGTGGCCAAGCTCGCCGGGCTAGCGGTGGCGAGCCAGCGCAGCACGCCGACCAGGACGATCAGCAGGACAAGACCGGCGAGGAGTTGCAGCATCGGCTAGAGCGGATCCCGCGCGGATTGCATCACTGTCATCCCGAACGCAGCGAGGGATCTAGGGTAGTCCTAGAGCCCTCGCCGCGCTCGGGATGACAGGTGGATGTGTCTGAGGGTCGCATCAGCTAACCGCGCTGATCGACCAGGCGCCGCGCCGCGCCGCCATGCAGGCGGGCGTAGTCGCCCATCGCCGACGCACCGCCCGCGGCGTAGGCCGCGACGGCGGCGAGCAGACGGCGCAGCTCGTCGGGGCTCGCCGAATCGAAGACGCAGTGCCGGCCACCGCTCAGCTTGGCGATCTGCCGGAAGGCGCGACTGGCCGCCGGATCCCCACCCTCCTGGAAGGCAAAGACCGGCACGCCCAGCAGGCCGAGCTTGCCGGCGCCCGGACCGATCGAGTCGATGTCCTCCTCGAAGGCGTCGCCCACCAGCACCATGGCGTGCAGACGGCTGGTCGAGGCTTCATCGGCGGCGAAAGCCAGGCTGCGCGCGATCTGGGTCCGGCCGGCGAGGCAATCGACGCGCGTCATCAGCCGCGCCAGCTCGACGCCGTCGCTGGCCCATTTCGAGACCTTGAACTCGTCGAAGCCGCGATAGAACGCCAGGCGCACGGCCAGCCCGCCGAGCTTCTCGGCGGCGACGAACATATCGCCCTGGATCCGGCTGGCCTGGTCCCAGGTCGGCTCGCGGCTGGCTGTCGCGTCCATGCAGAACAGCAGCCGGCCGCGTGCCGCCGATTCGTGGGAAGCCGGCGCGGGTACATGTCGCGCCCGTTCGAGGAAAAGGTCGACATCGCGCGATGCCGCGCCCTGCGGCGCCGGCATGGATGATTTGCGGTCCTCGCCGCCCATGCGCTTTGACCCTCCCAAGCCACCTTAATATGGTGACGCCCCGGCGCCGCCGTCCAGAGCGGCGCCCCAATAAACAGCGCAGCCGCGCGCAGAGGGAACAAGACCATGGCTATCGCCGCCGGCGCGGGGTCCTCGCCGGGCATCGCCACCTTGGTGCTGCGGATATACCTGCCCTTCGCCGCCGCCTATTTCCTGTCCTACCTCTACCGCACCGTGAACTCGGTGGTCGGGCCGGTGATCGCCGACGAGCTGAAGCTCAGCGCCGGCGACCTCGGCTTCCTGACCAGCGCCTATTTCATCATGTTCTCGGCGATCCAGATCCCGCTGGGCGTGGCGCTCGATCGCTACGGCCCGCGCCGCGTGCATGGCACGCTGCTGACCATCGCCGCGGTGGGCGCGGCGGTGTTCGGCGGCGGCTCGTCGATGACCGAGCTGGTGATCGGCCGCGCGCTGATCGGCCTGGGCGTCGCCGGCGGGCTGATGGCGGCGATCAAGGCGATCTCGCTGTGGTTCCCGCCCGAGCGCTGGACCTTGATGACCGGCATCCACATGGCGGCCGGCGGCATCGGCTCGCTGACCGCCACGGCGCCGACCCAGGCGGCGTTGCAGTACACGACGTGGCACGGCCTGTTCTTCATCCTCGCCGGCATCACCCTGATTGTCGCGCTGGTGATCTGGCTGGTGGTGCCGGAGAAGCCGGGCACGCAGGCGGGCGGCACGCTGTCGCAACAGATATCCATCATCGGCCGCATCCTGCGCACCGGTTACTTCTGGCGCATCGTGCCGCTGATGACCTTCCAGCAATGCGCCTACATCTCGGTCCAGACCCTGTGGGCCGGCCCCTGGCTGCGCGACATCGCCGGGATGAACGCCGTCGACCGCGCCGATGTGCTGTTCATGACCGCCGCCGCCATGACCGTCGGCTTCTTCACCACGGGCATGGTGGCCGGAGTCGTACGCCGCTTCGGCTTCGGCGACTTCCACACCGCCACCGGCGCCACGGTGATCTTCTGCGCCGTCATGGCGGTGATCACCTTCGCGCCGCCGACCAACGTGACCGTGTGGTGGATGCTGTTCGGCTACTTCGGCGCCTTTGGCATCGTCTACTTCCCGCCTCTGGCGCAGGCCTTCACGCCCGAGCTCGGCGGCCGCGTCACGACGACGGGCAACTTCGTCACCTTCACCATCATCTTCCTCGGCCAGTGGGGCATCGGCCGCATCGTCGATCTGTGGCCACGCACCGCATCAGGCTACGCGCCCGAGGGTTACACCTGGGCCTTCGGCCTGCTGATCGCGCTGCAGGTCGTGGCGTTCCTCTGGCTGATCCTGTTCCGCGCCCGACCGCCGGTCGAGCAGGCGCACTGACGTAATTCTAGAGCGGCGAGCTTGAAATCGTCGCCACCCTGTCATTCCGAGCGCAGCGAGGAATCCAGGGAAGATGCCTAGATTCCTCGCTGCGCTCGGAATGACAGATGCGTCCGATTAACCGCTCGATGCGCAAAATCCACCGTCGTCCTGAGCGCAGCGAAGGACCTTGCGGTATCGCGGCCACACACCAGCGCTGCGACCGCTCGCACCACCGCGAGGTCCTTCGCTGCGCTCAGGACGACGGAAACTGCGCTAAGCCTCTTCGGTCTCTTCCGCCGCCGGCGCCGGCGGTTCCTCGATCGCGAGCGTCGGCAGCTTCAGCGCCGACAGCAGGTCGCGCACCTCCTGTCGCGCCGCGACGTGCGACATGGTCATGGCGATGCCGGTCTTCTCCTCGCGCAGATCGAGCAGGGTCAGGCCCTTGAGGAAGAGTTCGCGGTAGATCACGCGCTCGCTCAAGCCTGCGGCGAGGCGATAGCCGATGCGCTTGGACAAGTTCATCAACACCGTACTCATGTCGCGCTTGTTGCGCGCGGTCAGCGCCGACAGCCGGTTGCGCATCACCAGCCAGTCGATCGGTTTGCCGCCGGCGATGGCGCGGATCTGGCGTTGCCGCCACACCGTCTCGGCGTAGATGCTGGGCCGCACGACCTTGAAGGTCTCGGGATCGACACGCGCCAGCAGGTCGAGGTCGACGAAGCTGTCGTTGAGCGGCGTCACCAGCGTGTCGGCGAAGGTATGGGCGTGGCGCGACAGGAAGGTGTCGCTGCCCGGCGTATCGACGACGATGAAATCGCAGGACGGCAGCAGGTCGTTGAGCGCCGCCTCGAGCCGCGCCTTCTCGTCGGCCTCCGCTTCCGCCTTGGTCGCCGCGTTGCTCGGCGGCACCGCGTGGTGCCTGGGCATCGGCATATCGGGCGCGCGCGTGGCGTTGTAGCTGCGGCGATTCTCGAAGTAGCGCGTGAAGGTGCCCTGGCGCGCATCGACGTCGACCGTGCCGACGCTCTTGCCCTCGCGCAGCAGCGCCACGGCGACATGCATGGCGGCGGTCGACTTGCCCGAGCCGCCCTTCTCGTTGCCGAAGACGATGACATGCGCGCGCGGCTCGGCGGCGCTGGCTTGCGCCTGCACGATGCTGGGATTGGCGGCGGCACGAAACGGCCGCAAGGCGATCTGATTCATGGTCGGCGCCCGAGGGGTTGTGCGTCGATGAGGGCCGGTCTTGTGCCGGCTCAGCCCCAAAACCCTACACCTAGGAAAAGGCGGAGGCGAGACACCCGCCTTGGGAAAACTTATCCCGTGTGCGCGCGGACATTGACCAGCTTGCCGAACGGATCGCGCACGTAGAAGCGGCACACGCCCCAAGGCTCGTCACGGGACCGTACTCGATCGCGAAGCCGGCGGCCTCCATGCGGGTGATGACGGCTACTACAAGTAAGGGATAGGGTCGCAGGTTGTACTCAGCGCTTCTGATCCAGTTGGCAACCAAACTGAAATAGAGAGCTCGCGGCTTCCGCCACAACTACGTCAGGGTCAGCAAGCGCGAACCCAAAAACAGTATTCGGAGGATCCCGACCAAGAGGTCGAATAGCGATCCAATCCTGTGCCCTAAAACGAAAGACGCCATAACCGTTGCCAAAGAGCTGCGAGATGCCATCTTGTGTGTAGACCCTCGTTGAAGTCAGCGCAGGTAAATTGAACTTCTTCGCCAGCATGTCGTCATCGAGGACGCACGCTTCGATTGGTAGCCTCTCAACCAGCTTGCACTCCGACATCGCCCGAAAACTCTTGCCGACGGCAGGTGGAGCGTCGACTTGAGGGCTATGACTAAATGTTAAAATTTCACCTAATCCCTTGGACATGGGTCGGCGCTCGAAGCGAATTGTGATGCCACTAGATGGCGACTCAAACGTCACTGCGCCTTCATGCCGGCTCGTTGCGGGTCGGCCAGTGGCTCTCCAGCGAACTTCGAATGAAGCGAAGCGAGAATGCGAGAACAATTCCAGAAATGGCGCACACTGCTCAGGGCTGCCCATTACCAGCTTGTATGGGCCGCCTATTGACCGCCCAACGGCCGGCTCGAAGACATGCGTCGACAGAAGGATTCCCATCGCAGCAGCAACGCCAACTCGAGAAATTGACTTGGCGTTGAAGAACGCCGCCTTTGCGGTTTCGGCCACATCGCCAGTTGACATCAAATCCGAGCCTCTCGTCCGCCACCGCGTCCATTGAAAGATGCACGACGTCACCGTGAACGATGCCGGCGTGTAAACGGAAGCGCTTCGAACTTCACCTCGGCGGTCTGGCCGCCACAGACAAAGCCGATGTCCTTGCACGGACTTATGCCTTCTTCAACCACACCGCCGTGTCGTGGAACACCGCGCCGCCATTGGGCCAGCCGGGATCGGCTGACGTGATGGCGTTGATGCCGATCTTCCGTTCGAAGTGCTTGTTGGGCCAGATGCCCTCGACGATCACCACGCCGCGCTGCTGGCCGTCTTGCGGCTTGGCGTGCACCAGCACCTCGCCGCGATCGTTGCCGAGGATCACCTTGTCGCCAGACTTCACGCCCAGCGCGGCGCAGTCCTCGGGATGGATCAGCGCCGTCGGCCGCTTCTCGCGGCTGAGCGAGCCGGGCGTCTCGGTGAAGGTCGAGTTCAGGAAGGTGCGCGCCGGTGCGGCGACCAGGCGGTAGGGTTTCTCCGGCGTGGCGTTGTCGATCACGTCCATGTGGTCGGGCAATTCGGGCATGTCCTGCCAGCGGCCGCCGAACTTCTTCCAGTTGGGCCGGAAGTGGAACTTCTTGTCGGGGTTCTCGAAGCCGTCGAGGAAGTGGCCGGTCTCGAACGGCTTCACGAAGTCCTGGCCGCCCTTCTGGAAGTTGGTCTCGGCGTCCCACATGCCCGAGACCTTGAGTGTCTCGTCCATGATCTCCCACGCCGTCATGTCGAAGCCGCGATGTTCGGCGCCCAGGCGCTTGGCCAGCTCGCAGATGACGTAATGGTTCTCGCGGCTCTCGGCATAGGGCTCGATGACCTTCTTGGTCACCTGGAAATAGGTGTGGCCTGAAGCCGTGTAGAAATCGTCGTGCTCGAGGAAGGTGGTCGCCGGCAGCACGATGTCGGCGAAGGCCGCCGTCTCGGTCGGGAACTGCTCGTGCACGCAGAGGAACAGGTCCTCGCGCGACAGACCCCTGTGCACGAGATGCAGCTCGGGGCAGACCATCGCCGGGTTGGTGTTCTGGATCAGCATCGCCGTCACCGGCGGGCCGCCGTTCAGCGCCGCAGGATCGTTGGTCAGGATCGGACCGAGCCTGGACTGGTCGAGCTCGCGCAGCGACATGTCGATGTGGTCGTTGCCCTCGATCAGGGTGCGGTTGAGCGGATACATCTGGGTGTGGCCGTAGAGCGCGCCGCCGCCGAGCTGCGACCAGGCGCCGGTCACCGTCGGCAGGCAGGTCACCGCGTGCATGTTGGCCGCACCGTTGCGCGAGCGGCTGAAGCCGTGGTGGCAGCGGATATACGTCTTCTTGCTCGAGCCGTAGAGGCGCGCGAACTCGACGATTTGCGCGGCCGGGATGCCGGTGATTTTCTCGGCCCACTCCGGCGTGCGCGTCGCCACATGCTTCGCCAGATCGTCGGGGCAATCGGCGTATTTGCGCATGTAGTCCCAGTCGGCGAAGCCCTCCTTGAACAGCACATGCATCATCGCCACCGCGAGTGCGCCGTCGGTGCCCGGACGTACCGCCAGATGCATGTCGGCCTTCTCGGCCGTGCCGGTGCGGTAGGGATCGACCACGACCAGCTTGGCGCCGCGCTTCTTCGCGGTCATGGCGTGGTGCATGACGTTGACCTGGGTGTTCACCGGGTTGCCGCCCCAGATCACCACCACGTCGGAATGCTCGTCGACCTCGCGCATGTCGACGCCGCGCTTGAAGCCGGTGCCGGCGACCCAGCCGGTGTCGGCGAGCGTTACGCAGATGGTCGAGAACCAGCGCGAGTACTTCATCACGTGGCGCAGCCGGTTGATGCCGTCGCGCTGCACCAGGCCCATGGTGCCGGCGTAGAAATACGGCCACACCGTCTCGGTGCCGTACCGCGCCGCCTTGGCGATGAACTGCTCGGCGACGGTGTCGAGCGCCTCCTCCCAGGAGATGCGCGCGAACTGGCTGGAGCCCTTCGGGCCCACCCGCTTCATCGGGTACTGAAGGCGGTCGGGGTGATGCACCCGCTGGGCGTAACGCGCGACCTTCTCGCAGATCACACCGGCGGTGTAGGTGTTGCGCCGGGAGCCATGCACGCGGCCGATGGTGTGGGCGTCGAGCCGTTCGACCTCCAGCGCGCAGGTGCTGGTGCAGTCGTGCGGGCAGACCGAATTGACCAGGTTTGGTTTCTGCTTGGCCGCGGCGGTGCTGGCCGGCCGGGCGCTTCCATCAGGGGCCATGGAGATAGACGCTCCGCGATAAAGTCGCCCATCATACCGGCGAGCGAGCATCGGACAAAGCACCCAGTCCACGAGGGGACAATCGCATTGTCATCGACCGAGACATCATCCGACGGCGATCAGCAGGTCGCGCGCCGGGCGCTTGCCGGCGACGCCCCCGCCCTGCTCGCCCTGGTGCGCGCGGCCTACGCCAAATGGGTGCCGCTGATCGGCCGCGAGCCCAAGCCGATGACCGCCGACTACGACAAGGCGGTGCGCGAGCATCTGGTGTTCGTGGTCGAGGCACCCGGCCGGCTCGACGCGGCGATCGAGCTGATCCCGGCGGCCGACCATCTGCTGGTCGAGAACGTCGCGGTGGCGCCGGCGGCGCAGGGGCGCGGCCTCGGCACGCAGCTCATGGACGTCGCCGAGCGGGTCGCGCGCGATCTCGGGCTGAAGGAGCTGCGCCTCTACACCAACGCCCAGTTCGCCCAGAACATCGCGATGTACGAGAAGCTGGGCTACGCCATCACCGAACGCGCCGCGATTCCCACCGGCGGCGAGGTCGTCTGGATGCGCAAGCGGCTCGATGGTCCGGTGTTGCCCGAGCCGTTGCGCATGCCGATCTGGCGCGACGGGCCGGTGCCGCTGGGCCGCGTCGTCTACTACCGCACCGTCTGGGCGGTGCTGGCGCTGATCGTCGGCGTCGGCAGCATATCCTTGGCGGTGTCTGCGGGTGGCCCGATCACTATCGCCCATATCGCCATTCCCGCCGTGCTCTGCGCGCTGGGCGTCGGCTTCGCCCTGTGGCAGCTCTGGCTGATCGCCGCCGCCGCGCGCCGCGTCGCCAACAGCGGCAATCCTCGCTCGAGCGGCCTCGCCTTCTCCAGCACGATACTGGGCGTGCTGACCATCGCCGGCGTGCTGCACGGCAAGGCCGTACCGCAGCTCCAGGAGATGTGGGAGATCTATCGCGGCGATCAGCGGCTGAGCGATCTGCGGATCGTCGTCGGCAGCGGCGGCCAGACCATGACCCTCGACGGCTCGCTGGGCATGAACACCGCGGCCGACGTGCGCCGCGCGCTCGACGCCCATCCCGAAGTGCGCACGATCGTCATGGAGGGGCCGGGCGGACGCATGGGGCCGGCCTACGAGATCTTCCAGCTGATCCGTGACCGCCGCCTCAACACGCGGGTCGAACGCGAATGCGACTCGGCCTGCGCGGTCATGTTCCTGGGCGGCGCGGAGCGCAGCCTGGGATTCTACGGCCGCCTCGGCTTCCACCAGGTCGGCTTCCCCGGCATGAGCCAGGGCGACATGGTCGACGCCAACCGTCAGCTGGAACGCTTCCTGACGTTCGACGCCAAGCTCCATCGCGATTTCGCGCGCAAGGTGGTCGACACGCCGCACGATTCGATCTGGTCGCCCACGCCGCAGGAACTGCTCGACGCCGGCGCGATCCATCGCAGCGACGCGGTGAGGCGCAGATAGGCATGTTCGGTGTGCCGATCTGGCGCGACTCGCCGGTGCCGCTGGGACGCGTCGTCAATCATCGCGTCGTGGCGGCGGCGCTGGCGATGATCATGGGCTTGAACGCCATGTCCATCGCGATCTCCAAAGGCCGCGACCTCGGCATCCTCCAGGTCGTGATTCCGGCCGCGCTTTGCGCCGTCGCGTCCGTGTTCGCGCTGTGGCAGCTCTGGCTGATCGTCGTCGCGGCGCGCCGCACCATCCGCGAGGGTGGCGGCCTGCGCTTCGCCGTCCCTGCCATTGGCGGCGCGGCGCTCGGCGCCGCCGTAATCGCCGGCATCCTGCACTTCAAGGCCGTGCCGCAGCTCACGGAGATGTGGGAGATCCATCACGGTGACGAGCGACTGGGCGACCTCGAGATCATCGTCGTCGACGGGGGCCGAACCCTGATCCTCGACGGCGCGCTGGGCATGGCCGCCGCCACGCAGGTCAAGGCGACCCTCGAGCAGCACACCGCGCTTCGCACGGTCATCGTGGCGGGTCCAGGTGGCCGCGTAGGGCCGGCCTACCAGATCGCCCGACTGATCGGCGCGCGCGGGCTCGACACGCGCGTGGAGCGCCAATGCTACTCGGCCTGCACCGTGATGTTCCTGGGCGGCGTGCGGCGCAGCATCGGCCCGCGCGGCGAGCTCGGTTTCCATCGGCTGAGCTTCCCCGGCATGGACGACGCCGAGCTCGCCGACGCCAACCGACGGCTGCGCGACTTCATGATCCTCGCCGGTCAGGTCAGCGCGCCTTTCGTGCGCAAGGTGATGGAGACGCCGTCCGAGTCCATTTGGGTGCCGACAGAAGCGGAGCTGCTCGAAGCCGGTGTGATCCATCGGAAGTAACGCTACAGTCGGCGGCGAGAGAACACGCATCAGATGGAAGCCCGATCGTGATGATTCCGCCAGGCCGCAGCTACGAGCAGGCGCAGGCCGCGTTCCGCTGGCCCAGGCCGGCGCGCTTCAACATCGCGCGCGCGGTGTGCGATCGTCATCCCGCCGCATCGCTGGCCATGATCGTCGAGAACGCCGACGGCACGGTGCGCAACTGGACATTCGGCGAGCTGGCGCGCGCCAGCGCGCGGCTGGCCAACGCGCTCAAGGCGCGCGGCGTGACCAAGGGCGACCGTGTCGGCGTGTTCCTGTCGCAGAGCGCCGAGCTCGCCATCGGCCACCTCGCCTGCTACCGCATGGGCGCGATCGCCCTGCCGCTGTTCACGCTCTTCGGCGAGGAGGCCGTCGAGTACCGCGCCGCCAATGCCGGCGCCTGCGCCCTGCTCACCGACATGAGCCAGCTGCCCAAGGTGCTGGCGGTGCGCGCGCGATTGCCGGCGCTCAAGACCATCATCGTCATCGGCGCCGGCCGGCACGCCACCGAATTTCTCGACTACGACACGCTGGTCGGCGCCGCCTCCGACTCCTTCCCTGCGCTCGACACCGACGCCGAGGATCCGGCGCTGCTGGTCTATACGTCGGGCACCACGGGCCAGCCCAAGGGCGCGCTGCATGCGCATCGCATGATGCTGGGCGTGATCACGGCGGTGAACCAATGGGCCGATTTCTGGCCGCGCGGCAACGAGGTGATGTGGACGCCGGCCGAATGGGCGTGGATCGCCGGCCTTTACGACGCGCTGTTCCCGGCCTGGTACTACGGCACGCCGGTGCTGGCGCACCGCTTCGCCAAGTTCGATCCCGAGCGCGCCTTCCATCTGCTCGACAAGCACCGCGTCGGCGTCGCCTTCATCCCGCCCACGGCGCTGAAGATGATGCGCCAGGTCGATCGCCCGCGCGATCGCTGGGGCTACGACGTGCGCTGCGTCTATACCGGCGGCGAGGCGATGGGCGCAGAGCTGCTGCAATGGGGGCGGGACACGTTCGGCTCGACCATCTCCGAAGGCTACGGCCAGACCGAGATGAACCTGATGCTGCTGAACTCGCCGAACTGGTTCCCGGTCAAGCCCGGCTCCTGCGGCCGCGCCGCGATCGGCCGCAAGGTGGCGATCGTCGACAGCCAGGGCCGCGTGCTGCCATCGGGCGAGGAAGGCCAGATCGCCGGCTGGCGGCACGATCCCGTGGTGATGCTGGAGTACTGGAAGAACCCAGAGGGCACGGCGAAGAAATACGCCGGCGACTGGCTGCTGACAGGCGATCTCGGGCGCATGGACGACGAGGGCTATGTCTTCTTCAAGAGCCGTGACGACGACGTGATCACATCAGGCGGCTATCGCATCGGCCCTGGCGAGATCGAGGAATGCCTGATCAAGCACCCGGCGGTGGCGATGGCCGGCGTCGTCGGCATCCCCGACCCGGTGCGCACCGAGATCGTCAAGGCGTTCGTGCAACTACGGCCGGGCGTGACCGGTGACGAGGCGCTGAAGGCCGACATCGCGAACTATGTGAAGACCCGGTTGGCGGCGCACGAATATCCACGCGAGGTCGAGTTCCTCGACACCCTGCCGCTGACCACCACCGGCAAGATCCTGCGCCGTGAGCTCAAGCGCATGGACGCCGAGAAGAAAGCACCACAATCATAATTGTGAGCGCTCGCTTTATTTGATAGAATGCGTTGCCACCGTATGAG
>CAYTFW010000100.1:0-23843 GCA_964437145.1 uncultured Rhizobiaceae bacterium | reverse complement strand
CTTCCTCCACTGGTGTTACGCGCCCTCGTGGCGCACCGGGACGCCGGCGGTCCCAACGAGATCCCTCGCTGCGCTCGGGATGACAGGCGCGCTCTAACGTCTCAACCCGGCCTGACGGAGCAAGGGCATGACCCGCGCGTCGAACGACGCCAGCTCCGCGTCGTAATCGATGAAATAGAGCGCAAGGCCATCGATCCCGCCATCGGCGTAGGCCAGCATCTGATCCACGATCTGTTCCGGCGTGCCAAGCAGCGGATGGGTGCCATAACCGGCCACGAAGCGCCGCTGCACCGTGCTCAGCCTGTCGTTGAAGGATTGGCTCTCGATCCCCAGCACCTCCATCATGTTCCGCGCCGCCTCGAAATCGCCGTGCTCGAGGATGCGCTCGTAATCCCGTTCCGCCTCGGCCTGGCTATCGCGGCAGATGACCAGCGCCGAGGCGAACAGCGAAACTTCGCGACCATGCTCGACCAGCGCCTTTGTCTTGATGCCGGCGTGCTTGGCGATGCTCGCGGGATTCGACAAGGTCGCGAAGCACACGTCCACGTCGCGCGCGGCGAATTCGATCGCGGCTGGCGACGTACCGGCGTTGATCAGTACGGGATGGGGAAGCTGAACCGGCTTCGGATGTCCCTGCACGCCGGTCAGCTTGAAGAAGCGACCATCGACGTCGAACGGCTCCTTCTCGGTCCAGAGGCGCCTGGCGATCGACAGCCATTCCGCGCCATAGGCGTAGCGATCGTCGTGGTCGAGCATGTGGCCGCCGAACATCTCCATCTCCGGCCTGAACCAACCCATGACGAGGTTGATGCCGAAGCGCCCGCCGGAAATATGATCGATCGTCACCGCCTGCTTGGCCGCGGCCACGGGATGCACCGTCGACACATGCGACGTGGCGAAGAGCATGATCCGCTCGGTCGCCTCCGCCAGGCCGGCGGCCCATGTGTAGGTCTCGAAGGAGACACCGTTGAAGTCGGTCACGCCGCCAAAGCCGCGCCAGCGGCCCAGCGGCAAGGCGAACTCGAAGCCCATGCGGTCGGCGCGCTGAACGATCCGCCGGGTGTGCTCCCACGTCATCCGATAGTCCGTGGGAACGGTGCTGACGAGCAAACCGTTGCTGCAATTCATGCCGAACAGGCCGAGCTTCAGCCTGTTGTCGTTGAAGACGGGCACGTGCTGGCGGCGATAGTCCCGCAGCGCCTCGCGCTCGGCCGGTGACAGGGATGAGTGTCGCATCATCGATCCAGCCTTCTCTCCGCGCCGGACTCGCGGATGCTACGCCCGCACCTCCTGCCGCTGGAACGAGATGTAGCCCAGCGTGAAGATCACGATCGCGCCGGCGACCATGAAGGTGAATTGCGGCCAAACCATCAGCAGGCTTTGGCCGAACGACAGCGGCGAGCCGGGGATGACGCGGTGGCCCAGGCGTGGGTCGAGGCGGATGCGCATGATCTGCTGCTCGGTGAACTGGTCGGGGCTGAAGACGCCGAGCCAGGCCTCCTGGAACACGACCGTGGGTGAGAAGCGCATGATGAGCTGCTGCACGTCGAGCAGGCCGGCGACATCGTCGGCGGTGGCGCCGCCGGCTAGCACGCGCTGCGGCGCGATCATCGGCAGGATGCCGTCGAAGATCGCCGGCGCGATCACCGGCCACAGGAAGGAGAAGAACAGCCAGATGCCCAGCGCCGTGAGCGCCGAGGTGGCGGCCGACCGGAAGACGATCGAGCACAGCATGGCGATCGCCAGCCAGACGCCGCCATAGGCCGTGGCGATGACCAGGAAGGCCAGGCCGCGCGCGACCTCCTCGCCGCTGGGCGGCACGCCCAGCACGATCAGCCCGCCGCCCATCACCAATAGCCACAGCGCGATCAGACCTGTGGCGAGCGTGGCGAGACCGGCGAGGAACTTGCCGATCAGCAGCGCGTCGCGATAGATCGGCTGCGACAGCACGCGGCTCATGGTGCGGCGATTGAACTCGCCGTTGATGGCGTCGAAGCCCAGGCCGATGGCGACCAGCGGAATCAGGAAGGTCAGCAGGCCGGCGAAGTTTACAGGGTTCGACTCAGGTGCATAGGTGAACAGCCGGAGGAAGATGAACTGGTCCTGCGTGACCTTGTCCTTGAGGTCGCGCATGGCGACCCAGACCACGACCACGCCGACGATGACGACCAGCGCCTCGATGACGCGCATGCGCGCGCTGCCGAGATGGTCGGCGTATTCCTTGGTGAACACCGCGCCGGTGCCGGTGAACGGCGAGCCCTCACGCCGCATCCTTCTCTCCCTCGAAGTAGCGGTTGTAGATCGCCTGCAGGCTGGGCTCGATGGCCCTGATCTGGCGCAGGCGTCCGCCGTCGCGCGTCGCCGCGGCGACGACCTCGGCCGTCACGTCGCGATCGGCGCGCACCAGCACGCCACGGCCAGTATCCGGCGGCTCGACCGCGCTTACGCCCTCGATCTTGCGCAGTTGCGCGGCGATGTCATGCCCGTCGGCCTCGACCAGCAGGTCGTGGCGCGTGCCCAGCACCTGCTCGCCCAGCTCGTCGACGGTGCCCTGCAGCGCGATCTTGCCCTTGTTGAAGAGCGCGACGCGGTCGCACACGCTCTGTACCTGCTCGAGCGCGTGCGAGGAGATCAGCACCGCCACGCCGTCGGCCTTCAACCCGCGGATCATCTCCAGGAACTCGAAGGTGGCGTGCGGATCGAGGCCCGATGTCGGCTCGTCGAGAATGGCGATCTCGGCGCGCTTCATCAGGATCTCGGCCAAGCCCAGCCGCTGGCGCATGCCGCGTGAGTAGGTCGCGACGCGGTTGTCGAGCACATCGGTGAGGCGTACACGCGCCATCGACTCCTCGATGCGCTTGGCGGCCTCGGCCTTCTCGATGCCGGCGAGCCGCGCGGTGAAGATCAGGTTCTCGCGCGCGCTGAGATTGTCGTAGAAGCCCACCGAGTCGGGCAGATAACCGACACGCCGCTTGACTTGCAGCGGCTCGCGCAGCGGGTCGTGGCCAAGCACCGAGACGGTGCCCTCGGTGGCCTCGGTGAGCCCGAGGATCATCAGGATGGTCGTGGTCTTGCCCGCGCCATTGGGCCCGAGCAGGCCGAAGATCTCGCCCTTCTTGATGGCGAGGTCGATATGGTCGACGGCGACTGCGGGCCCGCGGCCGTATCGCCGCGTCAGCCCGCGCGCCTCGATGACGAGGTCTTCGCTCATCGACGGCCCCGGCTCATCGACGGCCGAAACGCGCGACGGCGCCGACCAGGACCAGCAGCGCCACGGCGATCACGCCGACGCCGACGATGCCCCACAGGGTCGAGGTGGTGACGGCGACGCGGAAATCGGCCGACGCCGAGTCGCCGGCCTTGGCGGCGGCGCGCAGGGTGGCGATGTAATCGCCGGCCAGCGCCTTGGCGGTGGGCGTGATCTGCGCCGTGACTTCCTTCTTCTCGCCCGGCGGCAGCTTGTCGATCAGCTTGGGCTCGAACTCGACCTTCCAGCCCGACGGCATCGTCCCGGTGAGCTCGACGTCCTCGGCCACCGCGCTGCCTTCGTTGCTGACCACCATCACGACGGGCGAGGCGGTGCCGGCCTCGGCCGAGCCGCTCAGCCGACCATCGCGGCCCGACACACGCAGCGTGGGCGTGCCGACGATCTGCAGGGTGACCGGCGATTCCGCCGTGACGTTCTCGGCCGTGGCGCGCACGCGCACGGTGTAGTCGCCGGCGGCGACGTCGCGCGGCAGGCCGACGCGCACCTTGATGTCCTTGGTCTGGCCGGCCTCGATCGGGATCTGGTTGATCTCGTTGCTGCCAAAGGCCTCGGTGAAGGTCGGCTGGAAGCCGCGCGGGCCGTCGGCGGCGAAGCGCACCACCAGGTCCTTGCCGGAGTCGTTGGACACCGTGAAGGTGTACTCGAAGCTCGACTTGGGCGTGCCGCGCAGCGCCGGCAGGCGGGTCTTCATCGACAGCTTGGCGGCGACGTCGCCACCCACCGTGATGGCGAGCTTCAGCTCGGCGTTGTTGGTCGCGCCCTTGGCGGCGACGGTGATCGGATAGGTGCCGGGCGCGGTGTTGGCCGGCAGCTCCAGGCGCAGGTTGAGCGTCACCGATTCGTTGATCGCCGGCATCGCCGCGCCGACCACCTGGCCGCCACCGAGGATGTCGACCTTCCAGCCCTGCGGCACGTTGGCGACCGACAGCGCCAGCGCCTCGGGCGCCAGGCCGGCGTTCTGCAGCTTGAGCTTCACCGTGGTGGTCTCGCCCGGCTTGGCGACGGTCGAGGGATACTCGGTGATCAGCCACAGCCCGGTGACCCTGGGCTGCGCCGGCGGATCGGCGGCCAGCACGGGGAAGACAGCGATCGACAGCAGGGATACGAGAAGCACGAGCGCGCGGCGCATGGTCGGGTCCGTCTCTTGAAGCGCAGTCGAAGGGATGCCCAGCGCCCCTGCCCGGAGCGCCGATCCGGCCGCTCAAATGGCCGGTCCCCCGCCCTCCCGTCAAGGGTCTGACGCGCGCGTGGGCCTCAGCGCGCCACCAGGCACTGCGCGCCGACCAGCACCAGGCCCAGGGTGGCGATGTTCCAGCTGAAGGTGCGCAGCCAGGGCACGCCCAGGGCGTAGAGCGGCAGGAAGGCGACGCGGCCGGCGAGATAGAGGGCGCAACCCAGCAGGCTCAGCGTCCCCGAGGCGTCGAGCAGGCGTACGATCAGCACCACCGCCGCGAAATACGCGAAGGTCTCGAGGAAGTTGAGGTTGGCCCGGTGCAGGCGCGCGGCGATTCCGGTCGGCCGCAAATCCTCGTCGCGCGGCCCGACGGTGTAGCGGTTGCCGACCTGGGCCTTGAACGAGAAGGACGCCGCCGACAGGTGCACCAGGCCGAGCAGCACCGCCGCGAGCAGCGCGTACAGTTCCCACGTCATGCCGCCTCCCTGGAATCGTCCGCCGGCTTGGAGTCTATCCGCTCCGGTGGCGCGCACCCAGCTTCCGCCACTAGACTGCGCTGGTGCGCCATACCATCCGCCAGATCATCAGCCGTCACGGCCGCACGGCGGCGGCCCGGCGATTTCGCATCGCCTATATTGCGACGGTGACCATCGGCCTTGTCGCCGTCGTGCTCTACACGCTGTCGGGCCTGCCGGACTGGGCCCACCGACTGACCTCGCGCGCCACTTTCGTCATCGCCACGCTCTATGTCGTGGAGTGGCTGACGCGGATCTGGGTCGCGCCCGAGGACTCGTCGGCGCCGGCCTGGCGGGCGCGGCTGCGCTATGTGCTCTCGCCCGCCGGCTTGTCCGACTTCGCCGCCATGCTGGCGCTGCCGATCGGGCTCAACGTCGACGTGACCGGTGACGACAAATCGCTGTTCTGCATCGTCTGGTCGCTGAAATACGTGCGCTACTCCGAGGGCCTGGCGATGCTCGGCCGGGTCGTCGTCAACCAGTACACCTCGCTGATCAGCGTGCTGACCGTGTTCGCGATCGTGCTGCTGATGTCGGCGACGCTGGTCTATGTGCTGGAACGCCACGTCCAGCCCGACGCGTTCCACAGCATCCCGGCGGCGATGTGGTGGGCGATCGTCACGCTCACGACCACCGGCTACGGCGACGTCACCCCGCAGACCGTCGGCGGACGCATGATCGCCGGCTTGGTCATGGTCAGCGGCATCGCCGTGTTCGCGATGTGGGCCGGCATCCTCGCCAACGGCTTCTCGGTGGAACTGCGGCGCCGCGACTTCCTGCGCACCTGGGATCTGTGCACGCGCGTGCCCATGTTCCGCGACGGCGGCGTCGAGCTGATCTCGACCGTGGTGCATCTGCTGCGCATCGACGACGCGCGGCCAGGCGAAGTGCTCATGCGCCGTGGGCAGACGGGCGATCGCATGTACTTCATCGTCTCGGGCCGCGTGCGCGTCGAGGGCGGGCACGGCGGCGCCGTGCTGGGGCCGGGCGATTTCTTCGGCGAGATGGCGCTGCTGTCGGGCGCCCCGCGCAGCGCCACGGTCACCGTGCTCGACACCGCCGAGCTGCTGGTGCTCGACATCGCCGACTTCCGCGACCTCGCCGGCAAGCGCCCCGACCTCATCAAGTCGATCAGCGAGGTCGCCCGGCGGCGCGGCCACGCCGACGCCTGAGCCGGCGACAGCGGCGCCCGACTTCACCCGGGAACGGGAGACCTGCGATACCGGGCTCGCGCCGCGCCTACTGCTTCGCGCCCCACGCCATCAGGCGGCGCATGAAGGTCTCGCAGGCCGTGATCTGCGATTTCAGGATGAACTCGTTGGGCTGGTGCGCCTGGGCGATGTCGCCGGGGCCGCAGATCACCGTGGGAATGCCCACCGCGCGGAAGATGCCGGCTTCGGTGCCGTAGGGTACCGCGTAGGTGCGGTTGGTGTTGGTCCAATGCAGCGCCAGTTGCTCGGCCTCGCGGTTCTCGTCGGGCTTGATGCCCGGCACCATCGAGCGGCGCTTGGTCTCGATGTTGGCGGCGGGGTGACGCTTGCGCATCGCCGGCAACAGCGTGTCGGTGAGATAGGCCACCGCGCGGCGTTGCACCTCCCACTCGTCATCGCCCGGCAGGGTTCGGTAGCCCCAGCTCACGATGCATTGCCGCGCCAGGATGTTGCCGGCGGTGCCGCCGTTGATCACGCCGACATTGATCGTGGTGTGGTTGGGTACGGTATCGAGATGCGGATGCTTGCGCTCGGCCAGCTCCTCCTGCAGGCGATTGAGGAAGGCGATGAACTCACCGGCGAAATGGATGGCGCTGACGCCCAGATGGGTCATCGAGGAATGCGCCTCGAAGCCGGTGAAGGTGGTGATCAGCCCGCCGCCCCAGTTCTGCGCGTTGACCACGCCCATCATGGTGGGCTCGCCGACGATCACCGCGCGCGGCCGGGGTACGTCGCCCATCAGCCGCTCGACCAGCGAATGCGCGCCCAGGCAGCCGATTTCCTCGTCGTAGCTCAGCGCCAGGTGCACCGGCACCTTCATGCCGGATTTCTGGAACTCCGGCAGCAGCGCCAGCGCCACGGCCGGGAACGCCTTCATGTCGCAGGTGCCGCGGCCGAACCAGCGGTCGCCGCCGTCGCGCAGGGTGAAGGGATCGGCGTCCCAGGGCTGGCCATCGACCGGCACCACGTCGGTATGGCCCGACAGCACCACGCCGCCTTCGACCATCGGCCCGGTCGTGGCGTAGAGATTGGCCTTGGTGCCCTCCGCGTTGGGCACGACGGTCGAGGCCACGCCGTGGTCGGCGAGATAGGCCCTCACGTGCTCGATCAGCGCCAGGTTCGAATCACGCGACGTGGTGTCGAAGCCTACCAGGCGTCGCAGCATCTCGGTCGAATCGACGATCTCGCCAGCCATCACAACGCTCCCCCAACGCGCCTGAACACGCCCCCTCACCCTTCGGGAGCGGGTGGGACGCGATTCCGCGGTCGACGATGTCTTGGCACGCACCGAGACGACGCACAATCAAGCCGTCGAACCCAAACGCCACGCCGCCAAGGATCACTAGCTCATTGGAGTTAGGAGACGCTCCATCGCGATTGGAGTGTTTGGGTACGCGTCATCTGCGGCTCATGTTTTGAAGTTGCAGCTAAATGCTTGATTTATAGTCATAAATTATCGTCAAATTAGCGTCAACAATATGACCTTGCGGCAAAAGGCATAAAATTAAATGCAATGAAATCAATGATCTAAGTTTGAGTTTGACAGCCAAGACCGAAAACCTCAAAGTCTTTTCATCACGCAAGATTAACGCGTGACGACAAGGCTACGAAAGATAATTGCAATCATTGGATAGCGCACCCGGGGCACACTCAAGCTCTCAGTCTACGATTTAGGAAATTTGTGTATAGTATTGTAAAATCAAAGGATTATTGAAGCGTAGTACAGTTCGACTGATCCAAGGTACGCGCCGCCTCATGCGGTACGTCAGATCCCAGCGGTACAGCACGACGTTTCGGCCGGTGAGCGAAGGGCTTGCGCCCACCGGGATCGACAAGTGCGCGCCGCGCCAGACCCGCCCCCGGGGGGAGACCAACCTCAACAGTTGGTCGTGGAAGACGGGGCGGGTTTTGACGCGGCGACAGGCGACGGGCGTCCGCTGGGATCGTGGTCGACGGCAAAGAACGACGAGGTCTGGGAAGTTTACGGAAGACGTCTCTTTCTTGGGGGAAACAGCTTCTGTCGGGGGACAGGGGCGCGAGGCGTAAACGGCGGCGGGTTCTCTTGGGGGAAACACGAACCCGCCGCTGCCTCGACGGCACAACGCGCCGCGCAAGGCGGACACCGTCGCGCACGGCGCGCACTAGGGGATGACCATGCACCGCAGTAGTTTCGAGTCGCTCCGCGACGGCATCGCCAACATGCGGAGCTCGGTGAGCGAGGGCGTGCAGTGGGCGCTCGGCGCCCTGTGCTTCGGCTTCGCCATGACCCTGCTCGTGCACGCCCTGGTCGCCGCGTAACGGGCGTCGTCCAGCCACAAAGGCGACCGTCATGTCCGACAAGATTCGCGAAGCCGCGGCCCACGCGCTCGACAAGTTCCACGACTACGGCCATTGGCCGCTGGCCGCCGCCCTGGTGGGCGCCGCCGCGTTCATCGTGATCCGCACGATCATCGCGCCATAGTGAGCCTGTCATCCCGAGCGCAGCGAGGGATCCAGGATTGATCATGGATCCGTCGCTGCGCTCGGGATGACAGGGGTATCGCCGCCTGTATAGTGCGGGGCCTTGTCGAGTCCCGCGTCCTCTCCCGCCGATCCGCCGACACCGGTGCGCGCGCTGAGCGTGCTGGCGCTCGCCGGCTTCGCCAGCTCCGCCTCCATCCGCATCGCCGATCCGCTGCTGCCGCAGGTCGCGCAGGATTTCGCCGTCGCCACGGGCGAGGCGGCGATGATGGTGACCGCCTTCGGCCTGGGCTATGGCGGCTTCCAGATCGTCTACGGCCCGATCGGCGATCGCTACGGCAAGTACCAGACCGTCGCCGTGATCTGCCTGCTGGCGGCGATCGGCTCCTATGCCTGCGCCATCGTCAGCGACCTCTGGGGCCTGTCGGTCGCGCGCTTCATCTCAGGCGCGGTGTCGGCGGCGATCGTGCCCATGGCTTTCGCCTGGATCGGCGACGTGATCCCCTTCCATCGACGACAGCCGATCTTCGCGCGCTACCTCTCCGGCCAGATCATGGGCCAGATCGCGGGCCAGGCGGTGGGCGGCGTGCTCGGCGAATGGCTTGGCTGGCGCCAGGTCTTCGTCGTGCTGGCGGTGATCCACCTGATCGCAGCCGTGGCGATGTTGCTCGAGCTGAAGCTCAGCCCAGCCACCCGAAGCTCGAGCGTCGGCCAGGCGCGCGGGCTGATGGAAGCGCTGCGGCTCTATCCCGCGATCCTCGCGCGCAGGCAGGCGCGCATGGTGCTGTCGATCCTCATCGTCGAGGGCGGCCTGATGTTCGGCGCTGTGGCCTTCATCGGCGCCGACCTGCACGCCAGGCTGGGTGCCAGCTTCTCAGTGGTCGGCCTGTCGCTGATGGCCTTCGGCGGCGGCGGATTGATCTACACGCTCAACGCGCCGTTCCTGTTCAACCTGCTGGGCGAGCGCGGCCTGGCGCGCATCGGCGGCGCCATCCTCGGCGCCGGCTATATCCTGCTGGCGCTGTCGCCCGGTCTCGCGATGGCGATCCCCTGCATCGCCGCCATGGGGCTGGGCTTCTTCATGATGCACAACACGCTGCAGACCCAGGGCACGCAGATGGCGCCCGAGGCGCGCGGCACGGCGCTCTCCATGTTCGGCTTCGCCTTCTTCACCGGCCAGGCGATCGGCGTGGCGCTGGGCGGCTGGATCGTCGACCGCTGGGGCGCGCCGCCACTGTTCATCGGCGCGGGCGTGGGCCTGATGATCCTCGGCCTCGTGTTCTCGCACCGTCTTCGTGGATGAGGCCCGCTGTCATCCCGAGCGCAGCGAGGGATCTACGTTTTCAGTGGGACCGCCGGCGTCTCGCCGGCATCATCGTTGACGCAGCGAAGAAGAGCCGGCGGGACCGCCGGCGGTCCCAGAAGGCCTGGATTCCTCGCTGCGCTCGGAATGACAGTGGAGTCTCACTAGACTGATCGCCCGTGACCGAATCTCTCCCCGCACCACGTCGCATCACGCCCATCGAGCTGTTCCTCGGCTTTGCCTCGATCGCGCTGTCGGGGTTCGGCGGCGTGATGCCGTTCGCGCGGCGCATGATGGTCGAGCGGCGGCAATGGCTCACGGCGGCGGAGTTCACCGACCTGGTGTCGCTGGGCCAGATCCTGCCCGGCCCCAACATCGTCAACGTCTCGATCTGCGTGGGCTGGCGCTTCGCCGGTGCTGCAGGGATCTTCGCCGCGCTTGCCGGCCTCGTCTTCGTGCCGTTCTGGATCGTGATCGGCTTCGGCATCATCCATGCGACGTATGGCGAGGTGCCGCGCGTGCAGGGCTCCTTCATGGGCATCGCCGCCGCCGGCGCCGGTCTGGTGATCGCCACCGGCCTGAAGATGGCGCGGCCGATGATCGGCAGCATCCAGGCGCTGATCTTCATCGCCCTGGGCTTCGGCGCCATCGCCGTCATGCGCTGGCCGCTGGTACCGGTGGTGCTGGTGCTGGCGACGCTGTCGATCCTGGTCACGGCGTGGATGCGCGGGCGGCGATGAAGACGGCCGACACCTTGCTGCTGATGCTCGGCCAGTTCGCGCTGATGTCGCTGTTCGCCATCGGCGGCGCCAACTCGGTGCTGCCGGAGATGCACCGCTTCGTCGTCGAGCAGCAGGGCTGGCTGACGCACCAGAAATTCGCCGAGCTGTTCGGCCTCGCGCAAGGCGTGCCTGGCCCCAACATGCTGGTCGTGGCGCTGATCGGCTATCACGTCGCCGGCCTGCCCGGCGCGCTGGTCTGCACCATCGGCCTGATCGGCCCGTCGAGCCTGCTGACCTTTCTCGTCTACCGCGTCTGGGACCGCTTCCGCGGCTCGGCCTGGCAGGCGCTGATCCAGCAAGCCGCCGCGCCGGTGACCGTGGGGCTGGTGCTGGCCACCGGCTACATCGTCACCATGGCGGCCGACGAGACCTGGCGGGCTTTCGCGGTCACGGCAGCCGTCGCGATCCTGACCGTGACGACGCGCGCCCATCCGCTGATCTGGCTGGCCATCGCCGCCGCGCTGGGCGCGCTCGGCCTCATATAGATGTGGCCATGCGCGCCGTACCGACTGTCATCGCGCCCGCATGCGGTTGGGCGGCTTGATTCACGATAGTGTTCAATCCTATTATACATCATCCAACTAGGTAAGCTCCATGCGCAGCACGCAGCAGTTCAGCGTCACGTTGCCGAACGAAATGGCGGAGATGGTCAAGAGTAAGGTTTCGTCGGGCGAGTATGCCAGCGAGAGCGAGGTTATCCGCGACGGGCTGCGCGCCTTGCAGGCGCGCGACAAGGCCCTTGAAAGCTGGTTGCGAACGGAAGGCGTCGCCGCCTACGACAAGCTGAAGGCCGATCCGGGCCGGGCGCTTAGCGTAAGCAAGTTGCGCCAGGGCCTTGCCGACAAGCGCAAGCGGCCTACCCCGGCTTGATCTACTCGGTTGATTTCACGCCGGAGGCCCAGCGACAGCTTGACGAGCTGGAAACTCATATTGCCGAAGCGGTGTCGCCCACAGTGGCGGCACGATATGTCGATTCCATCGTGGACTATTGCGAAAGCCTGCGAACCTTTCCACACCGAGGCACGCGGCGCGACGATCTTCGGCCGGGCCTGCGAACGATCGGCTATCGTCGGCGCGTGACGATTCTGTTCGAGGTAGCAGGCGAGACCGTTAACATCATCGGCATCTATTACGGCGGACAGGATTACGGATCCGCTTTGCAAGGCGTTGAGGAATAGGAGCGGATGTCGCGCCCTGACATCCGGATCGGCCGTCGCGGTGCGCGCGCCACCGTCCTCTCGGGAAGTCGAAATCATAGGTGGGAGCCGAAGGCATGACCGAACCCTGCGATCTGAGCGCCGTCGAGCTGCGCCGGTTGATCGGCACGCGCAAGCTGTCGCCGATCGAGCTGCTGCAGTCGTGCCTCAAGCGCATCGATAACGTGAATCCCAGGCTCAACGCTTTCGTCGCGATGTGCGAGGAGCGTGCGATGGGCGAAGCGCGCGCCGCCGAGCGCGCGGTGATGGCGGGCGACGCGATCGGTCCGCTGCATGGCCTGCCGGTGGGCATCAAGGACCTGCAGGAGACCGAGGGGCTGCGCACCGTCTTCGGCTCGCCGCTGATGGCCGACAACATCCCGAACAAAGACGAGCGCACGGTGGCGGTGATCCGCGACGCCGGCGCTATCATCGTCGGCAAGACCAACACGCCGGAGTTCGGCGCCGGCGCCAACACCACCAATCCGGTCTATGGCCCGACGCGCAACCCCTTCGATCCGGCACGCATCTGCGGCGGCTCCTCGGGCGGCTCGGCGGTGGCGCTGGCGACCTCGATGGTGCCGATCTGCAGCGGCTCCGACACCGGCGGCTCGCTGCGCATCCCCGCCGCCTTCTGCGGCGTCGTGGGATTCCGCCCCTCGCCCGGCGTCGTGCCCAGCGAGCGCCGCGGCCTGGGCTGGACGCCGCTCTCGGTACTCGGGCCGATGGGCCGCGACGTCGCCGACACCGCGCTCCTGATGAGCGCGATGGCCGCCTATGACGCGCGTGATCCGCTGTCGAAGCCGGTCGACGCCGCCTCGTTCGCGTCGCTGCGGCCGGTCGACCTGTCGTCGCTGCGGGTGGCCTTCTCGACCGATCTCGGCTTCGCCATCATCGACCACCGCATCCGCGACGCCTTCAAGCACCGCGCCGAGAAGCTGGCGCCGGTGTTCCGCAGCGCCCAGTGGCGCGACCCCGACATGGGCCGGGCCAACGATGTCTTCGAGGCCCTGCGCGCGCAGAACTTCCTCACCGCACACCTGAAGCGCTACGAGCAGCATCGCGACAAGCTCGGCCCGAACATCGTCGCCAATGTCGAGCAGGGTCTGAAGATGACCCTGGGTGACGCGGCCGCAGCGCATGCCGAGCAGACCCGCGTCTTCCGCGCCTTCCAGGATTTCTTCCGCGACGTCGACGTGCTGATCACGCCGACCGTGGCGGTGCCGCCCTTCCCGGTCGAGCAGCTCACGATCAAGGAGATCAACGGCGAGCCGTTGCGCACCTACTTTCACTGGCTGGCGCTGACCTACGCCATCACCAACACCGGCCACCCCGCGATCTCGATCCCATCCGGCCTCGATCCCACCGGCACGCCGCTCGGCCTGCAGATCGTCGGCCCGCATCACGGCGATAAGTTCGTGCTGGAGGCGGCGGCGGCGCTGGAGGCGCATCTCGCGGCCGACCCAGCAATCGCGCGACCCGTACCAAATCTGGCTAACCTGTCGACCTGAACAAGGCATTGAAATGACTGACTAACTAGCCACCTGACGATACGCTCGCCATACATACCGACCGTATGGTATTCATCGTCGATGCCCAGACCGACGAAGCACCAACCTGAACGCGGCGATGCCAGAACACGCCTCCTCGATGCGGCCCGCGACGCGATCCGCGCGAAGGGCTTTGCCGCGACCTCGATCGAGGACCTTTGCCAGACCGCCGCGGTAACGAAGGGCTCGTTCTTTCATCACTTCAAGACCAAGGACGCGCTCGGCGTGGCAGCCGCGGTCGACTGGGCCGAGACCACCAGCGCCTTCTTCGCGGCCGCGCCCTATCACGCGCCTGATGATCCGCTCGACCGCGTCCTGGCGTACGTCGCGTTCCGCAAGTCGATCATCGCGGGAGAGCTGGCCGAGTTCTCCTGCCTGGTCGGCACAATGGTTCAGGAAATCTATGTCACCTCGCCCACCATTCGCGATGCATGCGGTGCCAGCATCTTTGGCCACGCCGCAACGCTGGAGGCCAACATCGGCGCGGCGATGGAAGATCGCGGCATCGCCGGCGACTGGACGGCGGCAAGCCTGGCGCGACACACACAGACCGTGATCCAGGGCGCGTTCGTTCTCGCCAAGGCCGGTAACGATCCGGACCTGGCGCGCGAAAGCCTCGATCACCTCGGCCGATACATTCGCCTCCTCTTCGGCATCCCCACAAACAGCGAGGCTAGCCATGTCTGAGACCATCCGACTTGCCTGCGCCTGCGGCCAGGTTCAGCTCGAAGCGCAGGGCACGCCGATCATCAGCGCCGAGTGTCATTGCAATAGCTGCCGTGACGCCGGTGCCAGGCTGCAGGCGCTGCCTGCGGCCCGCCCGTTCCTTGAACCGAACGGCGGCACACGCTTCGTCATGTACCGGAAGGACCGCGTGCGCTTTGTCGCGGGCGCCACGCAGCTCAAGGAATTCCGCCTCAAATCATCGGCCACGACTCGCCGGGCTGTCGCGGCCTGCTGCAACACGCCGGTCTTTCTGGAGTTTCACGGCGGCCACTGGCTCAGCCTCTACAGCGGCCTGTGGCCGAAGGGTGCGCTGCCACCGCTCGATCTCCGAACCATGACAGGCGATCTGCCGGACGCCTCATCGCTTGCCGGCGATGTCCCCAGCGGCACGCGCCACACGCTTCGGTTCTACGCCAGGCTGCTGGGCGCGTGGATCGCGATGGGCTTCAAGAGCCCGAAGATCACCGTCTACAACGGAGAGATCCATGCCTGAGACCGACAGCAAGATCACGATCGAGAACGTGGTCTCCCCGGGCCATGTGCAGCGTGTCGATCGCACCAAGTACATGGCGATGCGTACCGCGCTGATCGCGGTTCTGCCGCGTGCTCCCCGCGCGATGACGGTGGCCGAGGCAAAGGAAGCGGTCCTGCCACGCCTGCCCGACGCGCTGTTCCCCGGCGGCGCCAAGGCGGGATGGTGGCTCAAAGCCGTCCAGCTCGACCTTGAAGCCAAAGGCGTGATTGGCCGGGCGCCGGGCAAGCCCGTGCGGCTGCTCAGGCTCAGTGCGCAGGGACAGTCTTAACTCTTGTGACACCGCTCCGCTGGAGCGGCACGGCCTGACGGGCTAAAACCCCGCCATTCGATTGACAAGGGGTTCCCCATGGCCGCTGACACGGTTCTCGAGCTGCTGGCGCGCGGCGCCGATTCGGCGCCGGCGATCGGCGCGCCGGAACACACGCCGCTTTCCTTCGCAGGGCTGCGCACGCTGGCGGCCAAGACCACGGCCGACCTCAACGCCATGGGCATCGGCCGCAACGACCGCGTCGCCATCGTGTTGCCCAACGGGCCGGAGATGGCCGCGGCCTTCGTCGCGGTGGCGTCCTGCGCCACCACCGCGCCGCTGAACCCGGCCTATCGCGCCGATGAGTTCGAGTTCTATCTAACCGACCTGAAGGCCAAGGCGCTGCTGGTCCAGCAGGGCGAGGATTCGCCAGCACGCGCCGTGGCGCAGAAGCTCGGTGTGCCGCTGGTCGAGGTCGTGCCGGATCGCGGCAAGGGCGCGGGCTGGTTCGCGCTCACGCCGCAGAAGCCCATGGCCGGCAAGCCAGCGATGCCTGGCAAGGCCCAGCCCGACGACATCGCGCTGGTGCTGCATACGTCGGGCACCACGTCGCGGCCCAAGATCGTGCCGCTGGCGCAGCGCAATGTCTGCGCCTCGGCGCGGCACATCACGCAGACGCTGACGCTCACGCCGTCCGATTCCTGTCTCAACATCATGCCGCTGTTTCACATCCACGGCCTGATCGCCGCGGTGCTGTCCTCGCTGGCGGCCGGTGGCTCGGTGGTCTGCTCGCCCGGCTTCAACGCGCTGCGTTTCTTCGCCTGGCTCGATGAGGTGAAGCCCAGCTGGTACACGGCGGTGCCGACCATGCACCAGACCATCCTGGCGCGCGCCGACCGCAACGCCGAGATCATCGCCCGTTCGAAGCTGCGGCTGATCCGCTCGTCCTCGGCCTCGCTGCCGCCGCAGGTGATGCTCGAGCTCGAGAAGACCTTCAACGCGCCAGTGATCGAGAGCTACGGCATGACCGAGGCGGCGCACCAGATGGCGTCCAACCCGCTGCCGCCGCGCGCGCGCAAGCCCGGCTCGGTCGGCATCGCCGCAGGACCCGAAGTCGCGATCATGGACCAGGAGGGCAATCTCCTGCCCAAGGGCGCGCTGGGCGAGATCGTGATCAAGGGCCCCAATGTCACCCAGGGCTACGAGGCCAATCCCGCCGCCAATGCCAGCGCGTTCAGCAACGGCTGGTTCCGCACCGGCGATCAGGGAACGATGGACGAGGAAGGCTACCTGCGCATCACCGGTCGGCTGAAGGAGCTGATCAATCGCGGCGGCGAGAAGGTGAGCCCGCTGGAGGTCGACGAGACCATCATGGATCACCCGGCGGTGGCGCAGGTCGTGACCTTCGCCATGCCGCACGACAAGCTCGGCGAAGAGGTCGCCGCCGCCATTGTGCTGCGCGAGGGCCAGAGCGCCACCGAGCGCGAGATCAGGGACTTCGCCGCCAAGAAACTCGCCGACTTCAAGGTGCCGCGAAAGGTCGTGTTCCTGCAGGAGATCCCCAAGGGCGCCACCGGCAAGCTGCAGCGCATCGGCCTGGCGGAGAAGCTCGGGCTGGGCGCCTGACATGCGCGTGCTGATCTTCGGCGCCGGTGCGATCGGCGGCTATCTCGGTGCCAAGATGGCGATGGCGGGCACCGACGTGACGTTCTTCGCGCGCGGACCGCATCTCGCGGCGATGAAGGCCAACGGGCTGACTCTGATCTCCGAAGGCCAGACGCACATCATCAAGGTGCCGTGCACCGACGATCCCGCAGCCGCCGGGCCGCAGGACTATGTCGTGGTCAGCCTCAAGGCGCATGGGCTGACGGCGGCGCTGCCGCAGATCGAGAGACTGCTGGGGCCCGACACCGCCATCGTCACGGCGATGAACGGCGTGCCGTGGTGGTACTTCTACAAGCATGGCGGCGAGTACGACGATCTGCGCCTGAAGAGCGTCGACCCCGACGGTTCACTGTGGGAGCGCCTGCATCCGCGCCGCGCCATCGGCTGCATCGTCTACCCCGCCGCGACCATCACCGCGCCCGGCGTGATCGAGCACACCTATTCCAACCGTTTCACCCTGGGTGAGCCCGACGGCTCGCGCAGCGAGCGCATCACCGCGCTATCGCAGGCGATGATCAAGGCCGGACTGCGCGCGCCGGCGCGTCCGCGCATCCGCGACGAGATCTGGATCAAGCTGTGGGGCAACCTGTCGCTCAATCCGGTCTCCGCGTTGACGCACGCGACGCTCGACCTGATCACCAGCGATCCCGGCACGCGCGCGGTGATCCGCGCCATGATGGTCGAGGCGCAGGCTGTGGCGGAGAAGACCGGCGTCAAGTTCGCCATCGACGTCGACAAGCGCATCGAGGGCGCCAACGAGGTCGGCGCGCACAAGACCTCGATGCTGCAGGACCTCGAGGCCGGCAAGCCGATGGAGATCGAGGCGCTGCTGGGCGCCGTGGTCGAGATGGGCCGGATCACCGGCCTGCCGACACCAACTTGCGATATCGTGCTAGCCCTGGTGCGCCAGCGCGCAAAGGTTGCGGGTGTGGCATAGTCCATCACTTCTACCTTCCCCCGGAGGGGGAAGGTTAGATGAAGAGTCAGAGGGAGCTTGACCGAGTCCGCACCCAGCAAACCCGAGGGCATCGACGGGCCGGCCGCGTGGCGGACGGCGTGGATCGTGCTGGGCATCCTGTCGATCTCCTTCGGCTCGCCGCTCTTGATCGTCGTCGGCATGAAGCCGATCCAGCTCGCGCTGGGCACCGATCGCTCGACAGTGGCGCTGGCCGGCTCCTTCGCCTGGTTCGGCACCGCCGCCGGCGGCATCCTCATGGGCTGGCTGGCCGACAAGATCGGCGTGCGCGCGACGCTCGCCTTTGGCACCGTCATGGTGGCCTGCGGCCTGGCGGTCTCCTCGCTCGGCCCGATCTGGTCGCTCTATCTCGGCCACGGGCTGATGCTGGGCCTGCTGGGCAACGGCGCGATCTACGCGCCGCTGCTGGTCTATGTCAGCCGCTGGTTCGAGCGCCGGCGCGGCACGGCGATCGCGCTGATCTCCTCCGGCCAGTACATCGCCGGAATCGTCTGGCCCTCGCTGTTCGAGCGCGGCATCGACGCCTGGGGCTGGCAGGCGGTGATGCTGGGCTACGCCGTAATCATCGCCGCCGTGATCCTGCCGGCGACCTTCCTGTTGAAGCCCTTGCCGGTCGCGGCCGTAGCGCATGCCGCGCGCAGCGGCGCGGGTGGCGGCCATCGCATCGCCGGCATGAATCCCAACGTGGCGCAGGTCATGCTCTGCGTCGCCGGTTTCTGCTGCTGCATTCCGATGGCCGTGCCGCAGGCGCATCTCGTCGCCTTCTGCAGCGACATAGGCATCGCCGCCGGTCGCGGCGCCGCGATGCTCTCGGTGATGCTCGCCGCCGCCTTCATCTCGCGCCAGCTCTGGGGCGTGCTGGCCGACCGCATCGGCGGGCTGCGCACCGTGCTGATCGGCGCGATCTGCCAGGCCATCTGCATCGGCGGCTTCCTGCTGACCCAGGACGAGGCCGGCCTGTTCTTCGTCGCCGCCGCCTTCGGCCTGGGCTTCTCCGGCATCATCCCGGCTTACTCCGTGGCGGTGCGCGACCTCTTCTCCGGTGCGCAGGCCTCGTGGCGCATTCCGCTCACCTTGTCGACGGCCCAGGCCGGCATGGCTTTCGGCGCCTGGTTCGCCGGCCGGCTGCACGACAGCTATGGCTATTACGCGCCGGCCTTCGCCAGCGGCATCGCCTTCAACCTGCTGAACATCCTGATCGTCGGATCGCTGATCGTGATGCTGATGAACGCGAAGCGACGCGCGGCTTGACGCCGGCGTCGCTCACAAATTCTTCGGGTTGCCCTTCAGGATCTTCAGGCGGATGCCGGCGCCGGACTTGTCGGTGAAGGTGACGTCGTCGCCCGCCACCTCGACGGCGAAGCACGCCTTGTCCTCCTTCGGATAGACGAAGCAGACCTTGTCGCCCTCGAGCGACCACTTGCCGGTCGAGAGCACGCTGTCTTCCATCGTCTTGACCGTGCCGTCGGCCATGTAGAACTCGGCGTAGTCCTTGCCGTCGATCTTGCCGGCGACGGTGTTGCCGACGAGCTGGCTCCAGGCCGCAAGGCCAGTGACCTTGGCCGCCGGCGCGGGCGTGGGCGTGGCGGTTGGCGCGGGGGCGGGCGTCGGCGCGGGCGCCATGGCCTGCATGCAGCCCACGACAACGTTGCGCAACCCCTCCAGCACCTTGGCCTGGTCGGCCGGCAGAGTGGCCGGATCAAGTCGGCCGCCCTTGGCGCGCGCCTCGTCCGATGCCTTCATGACCGTGACCGTCAAGGCTCGGTCGCCCGCCGGGGTCTTCTCGGCGATGCAGCCGCAGAACTTGCCAACATCGATGTTGGGCGGCCGGTCCGTCGCGCTGTTCAGGCTCTGCTGGCAATACTCCGTCACCTCGTTCGCGCCAGCCGTCGCCGACAGCCCGAGTGCCAGCACACCGGCGACCAGCGCCGGCATCCATCGCCGCGTATCCATCATCAAGCTCCTTGTTGCCGGGCCGACGCTGCCCGTGAAGCGCGCGCCGATCAAGTGTCGCAAAAATCAGGGTAACGTCAGATCGGCGTAAGGGTAGAAGCGCTTGAGGTCGACGTTCTGATACGGCAGCCCCTCGAGCCGCACCGTGCCGAGGAACGGCTCGATCGGCTCGACCAGCAGGATGGTCTTGGCGAAGCCGCTGTCGTCGAAGCCGCGCCGGAAATGCACGCGCGACTTGATGGCGAAGACTTTGAACGCCGCCGGATCCAGATTCATCAGGCCGAGATGCGACAGCTCGGTCACCTGCACCAGGTAGGGGCTGAGCACCAGCACATTGCCGCGGCCGAACTCGATCGTGGCGCCGCGCGCCGCGGCCTCGCGCACCTTGCCGACCACGCGAACGGGCGCGCCGGCCGATTCGTCGACCCGGCCGCCGATCTCCATATCGAACGGATCGCCTGATTTGGCGTTCTTGATCGCCTCGACGGCCTTGGCGTCGGCGATGGTGGCGATCACCACGTCGTGCAGGTCCTGGGCGATGATCTCCCGCAACAGCCACGTCGCGTAGCCCGAGCGGTCGCTGTGGTCGGCGAGCACGATCGGCGTGTCGCCGCGCGCCAGCGCCTGCTTGGCCAGCGCCACGCCCTCGGGAATCAGGTGCACCTTGGCGGCGTTGGCCAGCTCCTTGCGGCGGCGCCACGCGGATTGCGCCATGTCGTCGGCGATCTTCTTCGCCAGCTCGGGCTTGCCGTTGGTCAGCACCTGGAAGGTCATGCCGACATCGGGCACGTCGGCCCACGGAAAGCCGAACATGAAGTTGACGTAGACGTCGGGTTCGCGCGCTTCCCAGGTCAGGGCGCGCTGCACCAGGTCCATCCAGGGCGAGGCGCCGGTCCATTGCAGCACCGTGGCGGTGATGATCGGCACCTTCACCGTCGCCGTGGCCGGCTTGTAGTCGCCGCGGATCGCGCGCACCAGCATGCGCGCGGCGCGCTCGCCCTGCAGGTGCATGTCGTAGTGCGGGAAGTACTTCACGCAGAACGCCATGTCGGCATGGCGCAGGAACTCCTCGTCCTCGTTGGCGTGCGGATCGAAGGTCGCGGCGATGAACGCCTTGGGCCCGATCACAGCGCGCACGCGCTTCGCCAGCTCGGCCTCCGGTCGCGGCACGCCGCGCGCGGCCATGGCGCCGTGGATGCAGAGATAGGCGCCGTCGAACGGCCCGCGTGTCTTGAGTTCCTCGACCATGCGGCCGGTGAAGCGCTCGAACGCCTCCTGGGTGACCCAGCCCGAGCCGGTGCCGGTGCGCGGAAAGCCCGGCGACTCGATGCCCACCAGCTCGACGCCGGCATGCTCGCGCGCGACCTGCACGAAGCCGCCCATGTAGCCCTTGGGATCGTGGCTCAGCAGCGCCTCGTCGCGCATCGGCGAGCCGGGATAGACGAAGTCCTCGACCGTGGTGTCGTTCTTCAGGAACGACACCGTCTCGTGCGAGAAGTACAGCACCGCGATGCGCATCAATACCTCCCCGTCGCCCTGAGCGGAGCGAAGCGAAGTCGAAGGGCCTTGCCCCAACAAGCACATTCGCGCGGACGAGAGAAGGTCCTTCGCTGCGCTCAGGACGACGGGTAGTCGCTCAATAGTCCGCCTTGTCGTCCACCGCGTGGCCGCGCTTGGGCACCAGGATGGTGCGCTCGAAGGTCATGAACACGGTGCCGTCGGCCTTCCTGCCGATCGTGCGCACGCTGACCACGCCCTGTGTCGGCCGCTTCGCCGACTCGCGTTTGTCCAGCACCTCGGACTCGGCGTAGATCGTGTCGCCGACGAAGACCGGCTTGGTGAGCTTGATGTCGGTCCAGCCGAGATTGCCGATCGCCTTCTGGCTCACGTCGCTGACGCTCATGCCGGCGACGATCGACAAGGTCAGGCAGGAATTCACCACCGGCCGGCCGAACTCCGACTTCGCGGCATAGGCCTTGTCGAAATGCAGGGGATGCTGGTTCATCGTCAGCAGCGTGAACCAGGTGTTGTCGCTCTCGGTGATGGTGCGGCCGGGGCGATGCTCGTAGACATCGCCCTTCTGGAAATCCTCGTAATAGCGACCGAACTGCTCGCGGTAGCGATTCGGCCCGACCAGCTTGGACGTCACGACCATCCCTTCCCTCCATGCTCGCCCAGCAGCGGTTCGCGATAGACCACCTGCGAAGGCTCGTCCTTGAACCGCACGACAGGCGCGAAGTGCTTGCGGCCCATCTCGTCGGTCACGATCATGCCGCGCTTCTTCAGATTGGCGTCCTCGATCGCCTCGGGCAGCGTGTTCACCGGGCCGTAGCAGACATCGAGCTTGGCCAGATATTCCATCCAGTGCTTCAGCGGCTTGGACCGGAACGTCGCCTCGAGGAACTCCATCACGGGCTTCTGGTGCGCCCCCGGCCATTCGCAGAGCGGCGCGAAGTCGGGGCGGCCCAACGCGCCCAGCAGGTTCTGCACGAACTTCATCTCCTGCCCGGCGAGCACGAGCTGACGGCCGTCGGACGTGTCGTAGATCCGATAGAACGCCGAGCCGCCTGTGGTGCGCTGGTTCTTCACATCGGGCTGCGTACCGTCGGTGAACGGCGCGCCGACCACGTTGGCGCACGACGCCATCAGCGCCTCGTGCATCG
The DNA here is from genome assembly GCA_964437145.1 of uncultured Rhizobiaceae bacterium. Classification (GTDB taxonomy): domain Bacteria; phylum Pseudomonadota; class Alphaproteobacteria; order Reyranellales; family Reyranellaceae; genus JAFAZJ01. The sequence goes on along the minus strand of CAYTFW010000100.1, from coordinate 1,619 downwards.
ACACGTCGATGTAGTCGCCCTTGCCGGTGCTGACGCGCCGCAGCAGCGCCATCAGCACGCCGGCCAGGCCATGCAGGCCGCTCACCACGTCGGCGGCGGGAATACCGGGGATCGCCGGTCGGCCGTCGTCGCCCAAGGTCAGGCTCAGCACGCCGCTCATCGCCTCGAGCGCGAGGTCGTGCGCGGCGCGGCCGGGATAGGCGCCGTCCTGGCCGAAGGCCGAGATCGAGCAGTAGACGATGCCCGGATTCTTCGCCTTCACCGCCTCGTAGCCGACGCCGAAACGCGCGGCGACGCCGGGGCGGAACGACTCGACCAGCACATCGGCCTCGCAGGCGAGGCGGAACAGATCGGCCCTGCCCTGCTCGCTCTTCAGGTCGAGCACGACGCTTCTCTTGCCGCGCGCCATGTTGCGGAAGAACACCGACGTGCGCTGGTCGGGCGGCAGGATGTGGCGGCCGGGATCGCCCTCACCCGGCGGCTCGACCTTGATCACCGTCGCGCCGTGATCGGCCAGCGCCGTCGTGAGATATGGCCCCGGCAGGAACCACGACAGGTCGACGACCTTGATGCCTTCGAGTTTCATGACACGGCTCTAGCACAGTTGAGGCTGTCATCCCGAGCGCAGCGAGGGATCCAGGCGGCGACCCTAGATCCCTCGCTGCGCTCGGGATGACAGGGGGTGTTCATCCGATATACGTGATGGTGTCGGCGCCGAGCGGCGAGCATGCCGACTGTGACGGTCGTTCGCCGTCGATGCGCAGAGGATTGGCGATGACGCGCAGGCGGCCCTTGGTTGGATGCGGCACGTCGGAGATCATGCCGGTGTCGCGCACGAACGGGCTGTCGAGCGCCTGGTCGAGGCGGAAGACCGGCGCCGCCGGCAGGACGCCGTTGAGCAACGACAGCCATTGCGCCGTGGTGCGCGTCTGGAACGTGGGATCGAGCGCGTCGGTGAGCGCCGCGCGGTTGCGCGCGCGGGTGTTGGGATCGGGGAAACGCGGGTCGTCGAGCAGATCCTGGCGACCCATCACCTCGACCAGCGACAGCCAGAATTTCTGCGTCATGCACATGACGAAGATCCAGCCGTCCCGAGTCGGAAAGGTCTGCACCGGCGCCAGCGCCAGATGCGCGCTGCGCGGCACGCGCGGCGAGACATCGCCCTCGTTGAGGTACCACATGCCGGGATAGGTGAGCTGATGCACGGCGACATCGAACAGGCAGGTCTCGACGTCGCAGCCCTGCCCCGTGCCGCGCGCACGCAGCAGGCAGGACAGCAGGCCGACGGTGCCGGTCAGCCCGCTCATGCTGTCGATCAGCGACACGCCGACGCGCGTCGGCGCGCCATCGGGATCGCCGGTGAGCTCCATCAGCCCGGCCTCGGCCTGCATCAGGAAATCGTAGCCCGGCCAGTCGGCGCGCTCGCCGGATCGGCCATAGGCGGAGATGTGCAGACAGACGATCGCGGGCTTCAGATGCTTGAGCGCGGCGTAGTCGATGCCGAGCTTGGCCGGCTGCGTGCCGCGCAGATTGTTGACCACGCAATCCGCGGTCTTCACCAGCGCCTCGAAGCGGCGGCGGCCCTCGGCGCCCTTGATATCGAGCGTCACGCTCTTCTT
>CAYTFW010000099.1:0-24126 GCA_964437145.1 uncultured Rhizobiaceae bacterium | reverse complement strand
CTCCGACCGTTGTGACTGACCGCGATGCCGCCCACCCCCCATCCGCCCTTCGGGCACCTTCCCCCGCGAGCGGGGGAAGGTAGTGGGCACGCGGGCGCAATCCGTGTAATCAACCGCCCGGTCCAACCCGTTCCCGTGGAATATCGACGTGTCCAAGCTGCAGCCCGTACGCGGCACCCACGACATCCTGCCCGACGAGTTCCCGCGCTTCGCGCATGTCTGGAACACGGCGCGCGAGGTGGCGCGGCTCTACGGCTACGCCGAGATGGCGACGCCGATCTTCGAGTTCACCGAGCTCTTCGCGCGCGGCATGGGCGAGACCTCCGACGTCGTGTCGAAGGAGATGTACAGCTTCACCGATCGCGGCGACGAAGGCCTGACCTTGCGGCCGGAGTACACCGCCGGCATCTGCCGCGCCTTCATCTCCAACGGCCTGACGCAACAGGTGCCGCTGAAGGTCTTCGCGCACGGCCCGATGTTCCGTTACGAGCGGCCGCAGAAGGGCCGCCAGCGCCAGTTCCACCAGATCGACGTCGAGGTGCTGGGCGCGCCCGAGCCGGAATGCGACGTCGAGGTGATCTCGCTCGCCGCCGACATCCTGCGCCGCCTCGGTATCCTCGACCGCTGCACGCTCAGCCTGAACTCGCTGGGCGATCCCGAGAGCCGCGCCGCCTACCGCAAGGTGCTGATCGACTATTACAGCGCGCACAAGGCCAAGCTCAGCGAGGAATCGCTGCGCCGTCTCGAGCGCAATCCCATGCGCATCCTCGACAGCAAGGACGAGGGCGACAAGGCGGTCAACGTCAACGCGCCGTCGCTCGGCGACTACCTCAACACGGCGGCGCGCGATTTCTTCGCCGCGGTGAAGGCCGGGCTCGAGGCCTCGGGCATCGCCTTCACCGTCGAGCCGAGCCTGGTGCGCGGCCTGGACTACTACACCCACACCGCCTTCGAGTTCGTCACCACGCATCTGGGCGCGCAGGGCACGGTGATCGGCGGCGGCCGCTATGACGGGCTGATCGAGGCGCTGGGCGGCCCGCCCACCGCCGGCATCGGCTGGGCCGGCGGCATCGAGCGGCTGGCCATGCTGGCCAACGATCCACCCAAGCCGGAACGACCGGTGGCGATCGTGCCGATGGGCCAGGCGGCGGAGCGCCGCGCGCTCGCGCTCGCGCGCGAGCTGCGCGATAGCGACGTGCCGGTGGAGCTAGCCTACAAGGGCAACATGAAGCGCCGCCTGCAGCGCGCCAACAAGCTCAACGCCAGCCATGCGCTGATCCTCGGCGACGCCGAACTGGCCAAGGGCGTGGTGGCGCTGAAGAACTTCGACGACGGCACGCAACGCGAGGTCGCCTTCGACGACATCGTCGAGGAGCTGACCGTCGACGCCATGGGCGAGTTCGCCGACCTGATGGGCCTCGACGACGACGAGGAAGAGGACAAGCGCTGATGGCCCTCGAAGTGCTGGGGGCGCACCACTCCAGTGGCGCGGCGGTCGATCGACAAGACGCGCCACTGGAGTGGCGCGCCCCGACCAGAAAGCGTTGTTCAAGCCGTTCGGGCCGCGTCGCTCCAGCGACGCATCTTGAGCGCCGCTGGAGCGGCGCGGCCCGAAGACAGCCGGTGTCCGTCTTCGACATCCCCCATCCGCCCTTCGGGCACCTTCCCCCTCCAGGGGAAGGGAGGGGAACCCCATGACCCTCGACGACAAGCTCGACCAGGTCGTGCACCGTCACGAGGAGCTGCAGGCGATCCTCTCCGGCGGCGGGCTCGATTCGGCGAAGTTCACGCAGGCGTCGAAGGAATACGCCGAGCTCGGCCCGCTGGTCGAGAAGGTGCGCGAGCTGCGCGCGGCGCAGAAGGAGGCGCAGGACCTCGCCGGCATGATCGCCGACGCCGGCACCGACGCCGAGATGAAGGCGCTGGCCGAGGAGGAGTTCCGCGCCGCCAAGGAGCGCGTGCCGCAGCTGGAGCGCAGCGTGCAGCTGATGCTGCTGCCCAAGGACGAGGCCGACGCGCGCAACGCCATCCTCGAGGTGCGCGCCGGCACCGGCGGCGAGGAGGCCGCCCTGTTCGCCGCCGACCTGTTCCGCATGTACCAGCGCTACGCCGCGCTGCGCGGCTGGAAGTTCGAGGTCATGGAGCTCAGCGACAGCGGCATGGGCGGCTATCGCGAGGCCACCGCCACCGTCACCGGCAAGGACGTCTTCGCGCGGCTGAAATTCGAATCGGGCGTGCATCGCGTGCAGCGCGTGCCGGCCACCGAATCGCAGGGCCGCATCCACACCTCCGCCGCCACCGTGGCCGTGCTGCCCGAGGCGGAGGAGGTCGACATCAAGATCGAGGACAAGGACCTGCGCATCGACGTGTTCCGCTCCTCCGGGCCGGGCGGCCAGTCGGTCAACACCACCGACAGCGCCGTGCGCATCACCCATCTGCCGACCGGCGTCGTGGTCAGCCAGCAGGACGAGAAGAGCCAGCACAAGAACAAGGCCAAGGCGATGAAGATCCTGCGCGCGCGGCTCTACGAGGCGCAGCGCCAGAAGCTCGCCGACGAGCGCGCCGCGGCGCGCAAGGGCCAGGTCGGCAGCGGCGATCGCAGCGAACGCATCCGCACGTACAATTTCCCCCAGGGGCGGTGTACGGACCATCGGATCAATTTGACGCTGTATGAGCTCGACAAGGTCATGGAGGGCACGGCGCTCGACAAGGTGGTCGAGGCGCTGATCGCGGATGACGAGGCGGCGCGGTTGGCGGAGTTCGCGGCGTAACTTCGTTAGGCCCCGCGACAGCCACCCGTTTGCTCTGCTACCGTATTGGAGTACTTCCAGCGATAGGTTGTCGGATGCGCATGACATTGCGCGTTTTCTTCATCTTGCTGATCGCAATCGCGTTCGCGCAACCGGGATCGGCGCAACAGGGCGCGACGCCACCTGCACCCTGCCAAGGGAATCCAAGAGTAATCGGCGAGATATTCCAGCTCGTCTGCTCCGGTCGCGAGGCGGAGGCGCGTCGCCTAGTCGACACCCAACCCACCGCGCAGGCCATGGTCTTCTTTCTGGCCGCCTACGCCGCCGCAAACATGGAGCGCGGAAACTTTGAGGTCGGCTTGTCGGCTACTCGCGAAATGGTTGAGTTGGAACGGACCATAGCGGCCGGGGGTGGCGCAGGGCAATCTGGATGGAACTATCGCGTTGAGCAGGAATGGCCTTGGCGTCGATGGCCGATCCGGCACCCGGCGTTAGAGCACCGGATGGTGCCGACTTGGCCCGTGTACTCACCGCCGATCGTCGAGGCGCCGTTTCCGTATCACGTCCCTCACGGTATTTGGGCGGTCCAGGAGAGCCTGCTGAGCCATCCGTATGAACGCATCCGCGCGGAGTTGCCGGTCTGGATCGCGTTCGCATTTTCGACCAGACTACCAATGTCGCCGAGCTCCTACTACGGAGGCGTGCTTGATTCTCAGTCCGCACGTCAACGGGTTGCGTACTACCTCGCTCAGGCGGGACGAGACGCGGATGCCGTGGCGCTGCTGCGCCCCGTACCTGCCGGCACGCGCGGCAGCACGGCCGAGCAGGGCTTCGCTGCTTGGATCATTCGCGTCTTCGTCGCGATCGGCGACCCGCACCGCGCCCTCGCCGCATTGCGGATTGCGGGGATTGCATTCGATCCCTTGGGAAAAAGCGGCGAGTGGGAAGTGATCCACATGCTATTGCGCGATGGCGATGTGTCATCCGCCACTCGATTGCTACCAACTCAAGCACAACGACAGCACTTCACATGGCAGTTAGCGCAGGCCTACTTGAACCGCCAGGATACAGCATCGGCGGTGGCGGTGCTGCGGGAGGGAGTTGTCGCTGGGCACGATTTCTGGAGCGCAGAGTCCAGCTATCTCCATTTTGCCGAGGTCTTTGCCCGTCTTGGTGACGAGGTCGGCGCCCGCTCGGCGTTGAACGCAGCCGAGCAGACCGTCTCGAAATTGAAGCCAGAGCACGGGGGCGAGGAGAGCGATCGATTGATGAGGGCGATCAGCAGCTCGCTACTCCAATTCGCCGCCTACCGGTTGCGTGCGATGCCTTTCGATGGATCCTTCGCCGCCTTGTCCGACCCCTTGGAGCGCCTGCATTTCCTGGCCTTGTGCATCAACGACGCGGCGGATCGTGGAGACATCGGAGAGGCCCGGCGGTTGATTCAGCTGATCGAGCGCGCGCCATTGCCGGCTTCGACGAGAATGGAAGTAGCCTCAACGTATCTTGGTGATGAGGGGCGCTTCCAGGCGGCCCTGCGATTCGCCGAGCGCAAAGACACGACCGCCGCACAATCTCTGGTCGGTGCCATTCGCCTCGAGCGGGCGAGAGCATTCGCGCAAAAGGAAGTGGCCACGGTCCTATCAATGGACCCTGCCGAATGGGATGTCAGAGACTATGTACTGAACTCTCGCTTGTCGAAGAGCTACAATTAGACTGGCAGGTCACCGCCTTGTCGCCTGCTCGATCACTCTGACCATCCTAGCGAAGCCGCACTCGCGTGCCAGCTGCAGCGCGGCCTTGCCATTGCGGTCGGGAATCTCGCGATTGGCGCCGGCTTCAACCAGCGCCGCCCGCAGGCGACACGGCGCGAGCCGCCGTCGCCCAGCACTACCGCCTCGATCAGGGCGCGCACCACCGCGTCGTGGCCGAGATGGGCGGCGGCGATCAGGGCAGTGCCGTCATAGGGGCTGGTGATGGCGCGCGGATCGGCGCCCAGCCGGATCGCCAGCCGCACCATCGCCGCGTCGTCGCGCACGGCGGCGATGGTGATGATGTCGTCCTGCTGGCATCGGGTCTTGAGTCGTCGAGCGATTGAGCCGATGCTCGCATACGTGGAGACGTTGCACTGTGGCACAATGAGACTTCGCTTTGGCCTCCTGCTGGTCCTCACGCTGATCGTTGGGCAGGCGTGGGGGTGCTGTCGGCCAGCAAGCGCGCAGACCGCTCCTACCGATATCAAGCTGGAGCGACCGCGTCTCACGACGCTGGAGCTCGGGCGTCAGCGGCTTCGCGGCTTTGTCATGGCACACGCAGTGCCGAGCGACGAGGACGCTCGGCGTGAGCTGTACTCGCGACTGGCGACTATCCTGAAAGAGACAGGTGCCGGCGACGCGGATTTCGTTTGGACCCTGGCCCAACGTTGGGCGCGTTCAACGGGCGAGCTGGACTTCTCCGCGCTGCTCGCGCTAGCGCGCGCTGGATGGGTGGCTGATTTCCAACGGTACTGGGCAGTGACGACGCTGAACCGAGGTGAGCGCTGTCGCCTGTTGCACTGGGCGTCGGACATGAACGATCGGGCGACAGAACTCGCGAATGCACTTGGGCCGACGATCGCATGCCAGATCGACCCGCCCCAGAGCCCATCACCAGCCTCGGCCAACCCGGCGCCGGCGGACGATCCGGGTCCGATCCAGCACCTTCGCCGATGGATTTCGGAGGGTTGTTGGCCGCAATGGCATCGGTGTCGCCTTGTCGGTGGGAGCGCCGTTGTCAGTGATGTGATCTGGGCCTATCGCCGAGGCGAGGGCGAAGCGGCACTCGAAATGCTGCACCCTACCCACGATCGCGGCGTTCTGATCCGTGTAAACGCGCTTTTGATCGCCGAGATGCTCAAGCGAAGCGACCGCAAGAACCTCTCAATTCGGGTCGACAATCTGGTCACAGAACTCGACCTTGCCGACGCCGACGATCGCCAATGGATGGCCGGGTGGACGTCATTCTACGGATGCGTCTGGGAGAAGAAGAGCTGGACCGACGAGAACTGGGGGCACGTCGACGGCTCCTTCGGCTGCGCGAACGAACCGATCATCGCCGCGGCCTTGCACCTGGCGCGCTCTGGCGAGACTGAAATGTCGGCTCGCGTCGCGAGATCGTTCCATCGGTTCGTCGAAAGGACTGGCGCCGCGTCCGCTCGGAGCTGGGCATGGACAGCCGTCGCCCTTCTGGCGTCTGGTGCAGGCGCTGACGCTGAGACCGTTTACGAGAGATCGCTTGCTGCGGTTCAGGCGGGCGACCGCATAGTAGGCGAGCCAGTTGCATGGTTTGTCATGCTTGGAAAGCGGGAATGGACACGCCGCCTAGCTGAGCGCTTCATCGCCCAAGGCCAGGATGGCCTCTCGCTGCAGTTCGAGCTGTCCCATTGGGCTACGGGCGCCATCGTTGTGGGCGATTCGGAGGAACTCTCAAGAGCGATCGAGCCGCTAGGGGAGTCCGAGGAGCGCAGCCGAGCCTTGAATTCGGCGATCCTGGCCGCTGCGGCAACAGGTACTTTGCCTGTGCCGAGTATTGTGGATGTGATGGTTCGAGAAATCGGCAGGGTCGCCACGATTTCCGCTCCCATTGCCCAGAACCTTGCGGTTGCCCTTCGTGCATACGGCGCCGAAGCGGAGGCTCAGGCGGCGGTACGCGCCCAGCTCCCCAGGATGGTGGCGTCTACAAGTTCCCAGGGGTACTTCGAGGATACTGCGCGATGGGCCCTGCGGCTGATTCTGGCGCAGGAGCCCGACTTCGATTCGGCGGCCCTTCTGGCGATGGCGCCCTCGCGCGAGAATTATGTCGCGATCCTACGGGCCGTTGCACTCGTCGCGGCGCGACGGAAGGATTTCTCGCAGATCGTCCGCCTTCAGCCCGCGTTCTCACACGCAAAGATCGAGCTACTCGACGGCTCATACGATTCGGTTTGGTTCTGGCAGCGGATGGCGATGATCTACGCCGCCGAGGGTGATCTCGTGCAAGCCCTCGGTATTGCCGAAGCGGTCGGGTTGTTGTCTCGACAGGGCGGCCACTTCAGCTACTCCCAACTGGTCGATCCTTGGCTGAAGGCGATCACGCTTACATCGAGAGATTCGGGGAAATAGACAGTCGAAGCATCGATCGTGGCTGCTCACTCTAACGCTTTGGTGCACTCTCAAGAACCTTAAGCATCTCGACGAACCCTCGCTCGCGCGCCAGCTGCAGTGCGGTCTTGTCTTTGCGATCCGGAAGCTCACGGTTGGGGCCCGCCTCAACCAGCGCCCGCGCAGGCGACATGGCGCGGCCCGCCGTCGCCCAGCACCACCGCCTCGATCAGCGCCGTCCAGCCGAGGTTGTTGACGTGGTCGAGCGGCGCGCCGGCCTCGATCAGGACGCGCACCACCGCGTCGTGGCCGAGATGGGCGGCGGCGATCAGGGCGGTGCCGTTATAGGGGCTGGTGATGGCGCGCGGATCGGCGCCCAGCCGGATCGCCAGCCGCACCATCGCCGCGTCGTCGCCACGGCGGCGATGGTGATGATGTCGTAGCGGCGTTCTCCTGCGCCTTGGGATCGGCGCAGCCGTCGACCGGCGCTGAGACGGCCGCCTGATGGCCGGCGAAGGCCGCGACATGCAGCGGCGTGCGGCCGGCGCCGTCGTGCGCGGTCGGGTCGGCCTTGCCGGCGATCAGCCGCTCGATCGCCGCGCCGAAGGGCGTGATCGAGCGCCGCCGCCATGGTAGCGGGGTACCTCTTGGTCGGATTTGCCGCCGCGAGGAACGCTGACCCGTTGATTGCAGCAACTCATAACTGATCGTTCGCCCATGTTCAGGGCGTATGGCTGCGAACTTCCGATGCGAGAGGTCGGCGCCGCATTTGGGCGTTGATATCCATCAATGCCGAAGCACGTCGACCGCATAGCCTCGCCAGCAAGAGAGAGGCCGCACGATGAGCAGGGCACAGGCCGCAGCCGAGACCGTGAACAGCGATGAGCCTCGCCGCGCTCGCGTCTTCCGCTGGGGGCGTCGCGCCGTGTTTCTGCTTGTCGGCCTTGGCATCGCGCTCGCGGCCGGCGCGTGGTGGCTGCGCTCGCGTCCGGTGCCGCTGCCGGCGGGCCTCGCGCAGGCCAACGGTCGCATCGAGGTCGAGCGCGTCGATATCGCGACCAAGATCGCGGGGCGCGTCAGCGAGATCCTCGTCCGCGAAGGCGACTTCGTCGAGAAGGGTGCCGTGATCGCCCGCCTCGACGTCGCCGATCTGCGCGCGCAATTGGCCTCGGCGCGAGCCTCGGTGAGGCGGGCCGAGCAGATGATCGGTAAGGCCCGGGCGGACCTCGGCATTCGTGAAGCCGAGCTGAGGCTGCACGAGGTCGAGCTCTCCCGCGCGCTCCAGCTGTCGAAGGGTGTGCTGAGCGAGGCCGAGATCGACCGGCGTAAGGCCGAGCGCGATGTCGCGGCCGCCGCCGTTGTCGGCGCGAAGGCCTCGATTGGCGACGCCGAGGCGGCCAAGGACGCGGCCGAGGCGCAGGTCCGCCAGATCGAGGTGAGCATCGCCGACATGACACTCCTGGCCCCGGTCGCCGGCCGCGTGGAATACCGCCTCGTGCAGCCGGGCGAGGTCGTGGCGGCCGGGGGGCGTCTCGTCACGCTGCTCGATACCGCCACCGTGTTCATGACCGTCTTCCTGCCGACGGTCGAGGTCGGGCGCGCCGCTCTGGGCGCGGAGGCGCGGATCGTGCTCGATGCCGCGACCCAGTACGTCATTCCGGGCACGGTCTCGTTCGTCGCGGGCGAGGCGCAGTTCACGCCGAAATACGTCGAGACGCGCAACGAGCGCGAGAAGCTGATGTATCGCGTGAAGGTGTCGATCGCCCCGGCGCTGCTCGATCAGTATCGCGCGTACGTCAAGGCCGGCCTCACCGGAACCGCCTATGTGCGCTTGCAAGCCGACGCGCGGTTTCCCGAGACCCTCGCCGTGCGCCTGCCGGCCGCGCCGGGAACGAAGCCGTGATGCGCGACGCGGCGATCCGCGTCGCCCATGTGGCGCATCGCTACAAGAAGATCGTGGCGCTCGACGATGTGTCTCTGGTCCTGCCGCCCGCCAGCACGACGGCGGTCGTCGGCCCCGACGGTGTCGGCAAATCGACACTGCTCAGCCTTATCGCCGGCGCGCGCGCGATCCAGTCGGGGCAGGTCGAGGTGCTCGGCTCCGATATGACGCGGACGCAGGCGCGCAATCGCGTCGCGCCGCGCATCGCCTTCATGCCGCAGGGGCTCGGCAAGAACCTCTATCCGAGCCTGTCGGTCGCCGAGAACATCGACTTCTTCGCCCGCCTCTATGCAACGTCGTCGGCCGAGCGCGCCGAGCGCAGCGCATTCCTGATGAAGTCGACAGGCCTCGATCCGTTCGCCGACAGGCCGGCAGGAAAACTCTCGGGCGGCATGCGTCAGAAACTGTCGCTCTGCTGCGCGCTCGTGCACGATCCCGATCTCCTGATCCTCGATGAGCCGACGACCGGCATCGATCCGCTGTCGCGCCAGCAATTCTGGCAGTTGATCGACGGCATCCGGCACGCCCAGCCGGATCTGACGCTGATCGTGGCGACGGCCTACATGGAAGAAGCCGAGCGCTTCGACTATCTCGTCGCCGTGGACGCCGGTCATATCCTCGCCGCCGGCAGGCGAGACGAGGTGCTCGGATCGGTTGGCGCGGCCTCGGTCGAGGAAGCCTACGTCAAGCTGCGCAACCCCGAAGCCGCCGCCGCGTCACAGCCGCTCGTCATGCCGCCGCGCGTCTTCCACGACGGCGCGCCGGCCATCGAGGCGGAGGGTCTGACCAAGCGCTTCGGCGACTTCACCGCGGTCGACGCCGTGAGCTTTCGCATCGAGCGCGGCGAGATCTTCGGCTTTCTCGGCTCCAATGGCTGCGGCAAGACGACGACGATGAAGATGCTGACCGGCCTTGTCCCCGCGAGCGAGGGACACGCGCGATTGCTCGGCAGACCGGTCGACGCCACCGATCTCGAGACCCGCCGGCGCGTCGGCTACATGTCGCAGTCGTTCTCGCTCTACGGCGAGCTTGGTGTCCGCGCGAACCTGGAGTTGCACGCGAAGCTCTACCGGCTCGATCCAGCTGACGCCCGCGCACGGGTCGCGGACACGCTCGAACGCTTCGATCTCGTCGGCGTCGCCGACGTTCTGCCCGCGGCGCTGGCGCTGGGCGTGCGCCAGCGCCTGCAGCTGGCGGTCGCCTGCCTGCATCGTCCCGAGGTGCTCATCCTCGACGAGCCGACATCGGGCGTCGACCCGGAGGCCCGCGACAAGTTCTGGCGGTATCTCGTCGCGCTGTCCCGCGACGACGGCGTGACGATCTTCATCTCGACCCACTTCGTCAACGAGGCCGAGCGGTGTGATCGCCTCTCCTTCATGCACGCCGGCAAGGTGCTGACGGTCGGTACCCCGGCGGAAATCCGCGCCCGGCTCGAGGCGCCGACGCTGGAGCGCGCTTTCATCGCCTGCCTCCAGAAGGAGACCGGAGACGGCCCGACGCGCGGCGAACTCGCCGTGGTCGCGCGCCGCAAGCCGCAAGCCGTCCGGCCAGCGGTCGGCCGCTTGCGCACGTGGCTGACCTGGGTCGGCGCGTTCGCGAAGCGCGAGGCGCAGGAGGTGGTCCGCGACCGCGTCCGCTTGAGCTTCATCGTCCTGGCGCCGTTGGTCCTGCTGGTGACGTTCGCGCTGGGCATCTCGTTCGACATCGAGAAGCTGCCCTATTCGGTTTTCGACCGGGACCGCTCGGCGCAAAGCCAGTCGCTCGCGCTTCATCTCTCGGGGTCGAGATACTTCGACGAGAGAAGGCCGGTTCTCGCCGATTTCGAGATCGATGCCCGGCTGCAATCCGGCGAGGCCTCGCTCATCATCGAGATTCCCCCCGGCTTCGGCCGCGACCTGCTGCGCGGCCACGCGCCGACGATCGGATTGTGGCTCGACGGCGCCAATCCCGCGCGCGCCAACACCGCGCGCGGCTATGCCGAGGGCATCACGCGCCTGTTCATCGCCGATTTCGTGCGCGAGGACGCGCGGGCGCCGATCCGCGCCACCTTCGAACTGCGGCCGCGCTTCCTCTACAACCAGGACTTCGTCAGCGTCGTCGCCATCACGCCCGGCGTCATCATGTTCCTGGTGATGCTGATCATGGCCATGACGACGGCGCTCGGTGTCGTGCGCGAGCGCGAGATCGGATCGATCATCAACCTGTCGGTCTCGCCGGCGACGACCGACGCCTTCCTGATCGGCAAGGCCCTTCCCTATGTCGTGATCGGATCGCTCGTCTTTCTCGCGATGGTCCTGACCGCCGTCTTCCTGCTGGGCGTCCCCGTGAAAGGCTCGGTCGCGGCGCTGGCGCTGGGCGGCGTTCTCTACATCCTGACGGCGACGACATTCGGCATTTTCGTGTCGTCCTTCGTGCGCACGCAAGTGGCGGCGATCTTCGTCTGCGCCATTCTCACGATGCTGTCGGCGATCAACTTCTCGGGGTTCCTGCAGCCGGTCTCGAACCTCTCGCCCGAAGCCCAGGTCTTCGGGGTCGGCTTCCCGGCGTTCTGGTTCCAAAGCATTTGCCTGGGCGTGTTCACCAAGGGCCTTCCGTTCAGCCATTTCGTCGAGCACATCGCGGCGCTCGCCGTCTTTCCGGCGATCTACGTCGGCGCGGCGTGGCTGATCCTCCCCAAGCAGGAGCGATGAGCGATGCTGCGCTGGACCGCCAACGTATGGAACCTCGGGGTCAAGGAGCTGATCAGCGTCTGGCGGGACCGGATCATGATGATCTTCATCGTGTGGGCGTTCACCGGCGCGATCTATCTGATCGCGTCGGGCGCCAACACCGAGATGCGCAACGCGAGCGTCGGCTTCGCCGATGACGATCGCTCGCAGGTATCGCAGCGGATCCGCGACGCCTTGCGGCCGCCTTCGTTCGCGCCGCCGGTGACGGTCGACCGCGCCGACATGGACCGGCTCATGGACGCGGCGCGCTTCACGTTCATGCTCGTCGTGCCGCCGCACTTCGAGCGCGACCTGCTCGCGGGGCGGACGCCTGAGCTCCAGCTGATCGTCGATGCGACGGCGATGACGCAGGCTGGCGTCGGCGCTGGCCACATCCAGGAGATCACGGACCGCGAGATCCGCCGGTTCCTCGACGCGCGCGGCGCGACTCCCCGTCAGCCGGCGGGCTTCACGATCCGCGCGTTCTTCAATCCGAATCTGGAGGACGTTCGGCATTCGGCCGTGATGGAGATCGTCAACAACGTTTGCCTGCTGGCCATACTGCTCGTCGGCGCGGCCGTGGTGCGCGAGCGCGAGCACGGCACGATCGAGCATCTGCTGGTGATGCCCGTGACGGCGAGCGAGATCGTCTTCGCCAAGCTGTGGGCGAGCGGGCTCGTCGTTCTCGTCGCCGTGTTCCTCTCGCTCAATCTCGTGGCGCGCGGCGCGCTCGGCATTCCGATCGGCGGATCGGTGCCCGCCTATATGGTCGGCGCCCTGGTGTTCACGTTCGCCGTCATGTCGCTGGGCATCATGCTGGCGACGCTTACGCCGTCGATGCCGCAATTCGCCCTGCTGGCTTTTCCTCTCGTGATCATCATGGAGGTCCTGTCGGGCGGCATGACGCCGATCGAGAGCATGCCCGGCTACCTGCAAGTCATCATGTCGGCCGTGCCGTCGACCCACTGCGTGAAGTTCTCGCAGACCGTGCTGATTCGCGGGGCGCCGCTGTCGATGGTGTGGCAGGAATTGGCCGCCATGCTTGGTCTCGGCGCGCTGTACGTGACCATCGCCTTGGCGCGCTTCCGTAGCATGCTCGCAAGCGCCAACGCTTAGGGCGGCGCGCGATCAATCAAACGCACCTGTCATCCCGAGCGTAGCGAGGGATCCATTAAAGCTGCCTAGATCCCTCGCTACGCTCGGGATGACAGGTGTGTCCGATTTGGCGCCCGTCGCTCTAGACGCGATCTGAAGCCGCGCTACGATGAGGCTCGTAGATCAGCGCCTTCTTGCGTTCTCGATCACGCCGACCATTTCCGCGAAGCCTCGCTCACGCGCCAACTGCAACGCGGTCTTGCCGTTGCGGTCGGGAATCTCCCTGTTGGCCCCCGCCTCGACCAACGCTCGCGCGCAGGCGACATGGCGTGGCCCGCCGTCGCCCAGCACCACCGCTTCGATCAGCGCCGTCCAGCCGAGGTTGTTGACGTGATCGAGCGGCGCGCCGGCCTCGATCAGGGCGCGCACCACTTCGTCGTGGCCGAGATGGGCGGCGGCGATCAGGGCGGTGCCGTCATAGGGGCTGGTGATGGCGCGCGGATTGCCGCCCAGGCGGATCGCCAGCCGCACCATCGCCGGATCGTCGCGCACGGCGGCGATGGTGATGATGTCGTAGCGGCGGCTCTCCTGCGCCTTGGGATCGGCGCCGCCTTCGACCAGCGCCGCGACGGCCGCCTGATGACCGGCGAAGGCCGCGACATGCAGCGGCGTGCGCCCGGCGCTATCGCGCGCGTTCGGGTCGGCTTTGCCGGCGATCAGCCGCGTGATCGTGGCGGCGTCACCGCGCGCCGCAGCTTGGTGCAGGCCGGTATAGGCGGCGATCTCGGCAGCGGAGGGCGGCACCTGCGCGATCGCCAGAGGCGTATGCGCCAGGGTTGCCGCGACGAGCAGGCAAAGCAGGCCTGACTTCCGCAAGTGGGCTCTCCGACCGAGGTGATCGTCCGATCGTAGCACGGTGCGGGCGCTCTTGCGCCGCCCTGCGCGCTGCGCGAGCCTGCCATATCTTCACGCGACGGAGCCGCCGCCATGTCGACCACGCCTGCCCCCGACCTGCAGATGGGCATCCTGCAGCGCCGCCGCATCGAGGCGGAGATCATCAAGCCGATCTACGAAGAGATGAAGGCGGCCTTCGGCGAGGCGGCGGCCAAGGGCGTGATTGAGCGCGCGATCCGCAAGGCCGCCATCGAGGCCGGCAAGCAGTTCGCGGCGCAGGCCAAGGACGGCACGTCGCTGGCCAGCTTCGCCGCCATCCAGCCGCTCTGGACCAAGGAGGACGCGCTGCGCATCGAGAAGCTGCGCGAGGACACGGAGCATCTCGACTTCAACGTCGTGCGCTGCCGCTACGCCGCGATGTATCGCGAGATGGGGCTGGGCGAGATCGGCCACCTGCTGTCGTGCAATCGCGACGGCACCTTCATCGAGGGCTACGACGATCGCATCGAGTTTAAGCGCACGCAGACCATCATGGGCGGCGCCAGCCATTGTGACTTCCGCTATCGCATGCGCGCCAAAAACGAGGGTTGAGCGGCTAATCCCGGACCGGCACATTGGCGCGGTGGCGTAGGGGGAGTGCTGAGGGGGATGCCCACGGTCGGGGAGATGCTGGCCTCGGTGGCGGCGCGTCTGGCGGCGGCCGGGATCGACAACGGCCGGCTCGAGGCGCGCCTGCTGGTCGGCGACGCCACCGGCCTGGCGGTCGAGGCGATGATCGCTGACCCCGGCGCTGCGATAAATGACGCCGGCGTCATCGCTCGCGTCGAGCGGCTGACCAAAAGGCGGCTCACACGCGAGCCGATGTCGCAAATATTAGGGTCACGCGAGTTCTGGAGCCTACCCTTCAAGGTCACGCCCGACGTGCTGACGCCCCGGCCGGACAGCGAGACATTGGTCGAGGCGGTGCTGTCGGTCGTGCCCGACCGGTCGGCCCGGCTCAGCCTGCTCGATCTCGGCGTCGGCTCGGGCTGCCTGCTGCTGGCGCTGCTGCATGCGCTGCCTAACGCGCGCGGCCTGGGGGTCGACCGCAGCGAGCGGGCGCTGGCGGTGGCGCGCGAGAACGCCCAGGCGCTGGGTCTGGCCGGCCGCGCCGAGATGCGGGCCGGCGACTGGGGCGCGGGGCTGGCCGAGCAGTACGACATCGTCGTCTCCAACCCGCCCTATATCCCGACCGACGATATCGAGGGGCTGGCGCCGGAGGTGTCGGAGCACGAGCCGTGGCTGGCGCTCGATGGCGGCCAGGACGGGCTGGACGCCTACCGGACCTTGGCCGGCGAGCTGCCCTTCCTGGTGCGCGAGGGTGGCTGGACCGCGCTCGAGGTCGGCCAGGGCCAGGCCGCCGACGTGGCCCGACTGATGCGCTTGGCGGGCTTCCGGATCGAGCGGGTGGCGGCCGATCTGGGCGGGATCGAGCGGGTGGTCCTGGCCCGGCGGCCCTGATCCGGTCGCCCGAAATACCCAATAATTCGTTTGGCAAGGGCCGGCCGACCGGATAGGTTGATCCCATCCGAAAAGGAGAACCGCCATCGACGCCCGGAGAGGCGCGAGCGTTCCCCTCGGAACCAAGTCCGCGACGGTGCCCGCAGAGGCGGGTTTTTCGAATAACCGGGGTCTACACCCGTCGCGGCCGACATCGGCAGGCCGAATGAGACCGAACAATCAGCGGCGGCAGCGTGGCCGCAACAATGGCGGTGGCGGAAAGCAGAAGTTTCCCAGCCGTAACCAGTCCTTCGACAGCAATGGACCCGACGTGCGGGTCAGGGGCACGGCCCACCAGATCTACGAGAAGTACATGGCGCTGGCGCGCGAGGCGACGACCTCGGGCGACCGGATCCTGGCCGAGTCCTACTACCAGTACGCCGAGCACTATTTCCGGGTGATCGCCGCCCAGGGCGGCTTCGTGCGCCCCAGCTTCGACCGCATGTGGGACGAGGAAAGCGGCGGCGAGGAGGGCGCGCCCCAGGGCGAGGGTGCGCCGATGGAGGGCCAGGGCGGCGACGGTGGCGGCGAAGCCGGCCCGCGCCAGGACGGCGGCGAGCAGCGCCGCTACGACGATCGCGGCGGCTACAACGAGCGCCAGCAGGGCTATGGCGGCGAGCGCGGTCCCGGTGGCGGCTACGACAACCGCCGGCACGAGCAACGCCGCCACGACGAGCGTCGGCATGATGACCGCCGCTATGACGACCGCCGCCCGGACGATCGTCGCCAGGACGATCGCCGGCCGATGGCGGCGCAGGGCGATGGCCCGCGCGATGGCGGCTACGACGAGCAGCAGGGCGAAGGCTCGACGCCGATCCCGTATCCGCCGCGCGTGCGCAACCTGACGGACGATCCGGCCTTCGCCGAGCAGCCGCAGATCGACGGCGCGCCGTTCAACGGCGCCAGCGTGCTCGGTCCCGACGGCGCACCGATCGTGGCACCCGTGCCGGCGGAAGCCGGCGCGGATTCGGCGGAAGGCCAGGGCGGCCGCGGCGACCGCCAGTTCCGGCCGCGCCATCCGCATTTCCGTCGCTTCCGGGGCGCCCAGCGCCGCGAACGCGACGGCGAGGCCAGCCCCGCCGCCGAGCCGGCCGGCGAACCGCGCGACGGCGGCAACAAGGAATAGAGAACCGGCCCGCCAGGGCTGAGACGAACGCGGCGCCGGCTCCCACCGGCGCCGTTGTCGTTGGCGGCGCGCTACTTCCTGGCTTCGAGCGCCTCGACGCGCCGACGCAGCGCGTTGATCTCGTCCATCTTCATCTCGCCCTTGGCGTCGACCGCGCCGATCTCGCTGCGCAGGCGCTCCTCGGTGACGCTCACCCTGTGCCGCACCTTGTCGATCAGCTTGCGCGTCTGCACCATGGCGATGTGATCGGCGTCCTCGGCGCGCTGGCGCATCTCGGTCGCCGCCGTTTCGATCGCCTGGGTGACGGAAGCGCCCCCACCGCCCGAGCCCTTCTTCAACGACGCGATCGCCGCCTCGAGGGCGGCCACACGCTTGGCCAGCCCGTTGTCGGCGACCGGCTTCGCCATCACCGCCTTCTTCGCCGGCGCCGGCTTCTTCGCCTTGACCTTGGCTTTCGCCTTTGCCTTTGGCTTCGCCTTAGCGGCCGCCTTCTTCTTCGCGCCCTTAGCCTTCGCCATGCGATCTCTCCCTATGCGCGAGCCTCGTCGCTGATCGTAGACCGACTTGCGCCAGACGCAAGCCGGCTCGCGCGGAACCGAGGACAAACCCGGTGCTACTCGGGGCTTGTCGCCGCTTGGCGCGGCCCCATATCTGCGTTGGATGCCTCATCAGAGGGTCCGCCCGTTCGCCCGCCGCCAGACGGGGGCACGACAGAAGGGGTGATTGATATGGATCAAGAGAAGTATACCGACCGAGTCCGCGGCTTCCTGCAGAGCGCCCAGATGCTGGCGCTGCGCTCTGGTCACCAGCGCTTCAGTCCCGAACACGTCCTGAAGGTTCTGCTCGACGACGAGGAAGGCCTTGCCGCCAACCTGATCGCCGGTGCCGGTGGCGATTCCCGCCTGGCGCTGCGCGAGACCGAGCAGGCGTTGGCCAAGCTGCCCAAGGTCGAAGGCTCGGGCGCCGGCCAGGTCTATCTCGCGCCAGAAACGGCGCGCAGCTTCGAGCAGGCCGAGCAGCTGGCCAAGAAGGCGGGCGACTCCTTCGTCACCGTCGAGCGTCTGCTGCAGGCGCTGGCGATGCCCGGCGCCGGCAACGCCACCGACATCCTCAAGCGCGCCGGCGTGACGCCCAATGCGCTTAACGAGTCGGTCAACAAGCTGCGCAAGGGCCGTACCGCCGACAACGCCGCGGCCGAGAGTTCCTACGATGCGCTGAAGAAGTATGCGCGCGACCTCACGCAGGTGGCACGCGAGGGCAAGCTCGACCCGGTGATCGGCCGCGACGAGGAGATCCGTCGCACCATCCAGGTGCTGAGCCGGCGCACCAAGAACAACCCCGTGCTGATCGGCGAGCCCGGCGTCGGCAAGACCGCGATCGCCGAGGGCCTGGCGCTGCGCATCGTCAACGACGACGTGCCCGAGGCGCTCAAGGGCAAGAAGCTGATGGCGCTCGACCTCGGCGCCATGGTCGCCGGCGCGAAGTATCGCGGCGAGTTCGAGGAGCGGCTCAAGTCCGTGCTGTCGGAGATCGCCGCGGCCGCGGGCGACATCGTCGTCTTCATCGACGAGCTGCACACGCTGGTCGGCGCCGGCAAGGCGGAAGGCGCGATGGACGCCTCCAACATGCTCAAGCCCGCGCTGGCGCGCGGCGAGCTGCACTGCGTCGGTGCCACCACGCTCGACGAGTACCGCAAGCACATCGAGAAGGACGCGGCGCTCGCGCGGCGCTTCCAGCCGGTGTTCGTCACCGAGCCATCGGTCGAGGACACGATCTCGATCCTGCGCGGCATCAAGGAGAAGTACGAGCTGCATCATGGCGTGCGCATCGCCGACGCCGCGATCGTCGCCGCCGCGACGCTCAGCAACCGCTACATCTCCGATCGCTTCCTGCCCGACAAGGCGATCGACCTGATGGACGAGGCGGCCAGCCGCATCCGCATGCAGGTCGACTCCAAGCCGGAGGACATCGACGAGCTCGATCGTCGCATCCTGCAGCTGCAGATCGAGCGCGAGGCGCTGAAGAAAGAGAGCGATGCCGCCTCCAAGGACCGGCTGGGCAAGCTGGAGAAGGAGCTGGCCGAGCTGGAGCAGAAGAGCGCCAGCCTGACGGCGGCGTGGAAGGCGGCCAAGGACAAGCTGGCCGGCACGCAGAAGCTCAAGGAAGAGCTCGACCGCGCGCGCGCCGACCTCGAGATCGCGCAGCGGCGCGGCGAGCTGGGCAGGGCGGGCGAGCTGGCCTACGGCAAGATCCCCGAGCTGGAGAAGCAGCTGAAGGCCGCCGAGCATGCCGAGGCCGCGGGCGGCCGCGCGCTGAAGGAAGAGGTGCAACCCGAGGACATCGCCGCCGTCGTGTCGCGCTGGACCGGCGTGCCGGTCGACAAGATGCTGGAAGGCGAGCGCGCCAAGCTCCTGCGCATGGAGGAGGAGCTGCACAGGCGCGTCATCGGCCAGGACGAGGCGATCGTCGCGGTGTCCAACGCCGTGCGTCGCGCGCGCGCGGGCCTGCAGGATCCGAACCGGCCGATCGGCTCGTTCCTGTTCCTCGGCCCCACCGGCGTCGGCAAGACCGAGCTGACCAAGGCGCTGGCGGCGTTCCTGTTCGACGACGATCAGGCGATGGTACGCATCGACATGTCCGAGTACATGGAGAAGCACGCCGTCAGCCGGCTGATCGGCGCGCCGCCGGGCTATGTCGGCTACGACGAGGGCGGCGCGCTCACCGAGGCGGTGCGGCGCCGGCCCTATCAGGTGATCCTGTTCGACGAGGTCGAGAAGGCGCACCCCGACGTCTTCAACGTGCTGCTGCAGGTGCTCGACGACGGCCGCCTGACCGATGGTCAGGGCCGCACGGTGGACTTCCGCAACACGCTGATCGTGCTGACCAGCAACCTCGGCAGCGAGCATCTCGCGGCGCTGAAGGACGACCAGCCGGTCGACGACGCGCGCGAGCAGGTCATGGAGCAGGTGCGCCGCGCTTTCCGGCCGGAGTTCCTGAACCGGCTCGACGAGGTGCTGCTGTTCACCCGCCTGTCGCGCGGCCACATGGGCGACATCGTCGAGATCCAGCTCGCGCGCCTGCGCAAGCTCCTGGAGGTGCGCAAGATCGAGCTCAGGCTCGACGACAAGGCGCACACCTGGCTGGCCAATCGGGGCTACGATCCGGTCTATGGCGCGCGGCCGCTCAAGCGGGTGATCCAGCGCTCGATCCAGAACCCGCTGGCGCAGCTGATCCTCGACGGCACCGTGCCCGATGGCGCGGCGGTCGATGTCTCGGTCAAGGACGGCGAGCTCAGCATCGCCGGCCACGTCGTGAAGCCCGACCTGGCCGACGCGGCCGACGACTGAGCCTTGTGAAACCGTGTGAAGCGGCGCCGGAGCGATCCGGCGCCGCTTTCGTTTGCGCGCGTGATCGCGCATGCTGCGCGGCATGGCTTGGGATCCCGCTCAATACCTGAAATTCGCCGGCGAGCGCCTGCAGCCCGCGATCGACCTGCTCGCGCGCATTCCGGCGGTCGCGCCGAGGACCGTCATCGATGTCGGCTGCGGCGCCGGCAACATGATGCCGTTGCTCGCGGCGCGCTGGCCGGACGCCCAGCTCGCCGGTGTCGACGGTTCACCGGAGATGCTGGCGCGTGCCCGCAAGGATCATCCCGCCGCGCGCTTCATCGAGGCCGATCTCAACCGCTGGAAAACCGACACGCCGGCGGATGTGCTGTTCAGCAACGCCACGCTGCACTGGCTCGATCACCACGCGACGCTGTTCCCCTCGCTGCTGGGGCAACTCGCGCCGGGCGGCTGGCTCGCCATCCAGATGCCGCGCAATTTCGACGCGCCCTCGCACTCGACCGTCGTCGACACCATCGAGGACGGGCCGTGGCGCGCCACCTTGCTGCCGGTGCTGCGTCGCCGGCCGGTGGCGCCGCCGGACGAGTACTGGCGCCTGCTCGCGCCGCTCGCCGCCTCCGTCGCGATCTGGGAGATCGAGTATCTGCAGGTGCTGAAGGGCGAGAACCCGGTGGCGGAGTTCACCAAGGGCTCGTGGCTGCCGCAGTTCCTGACGCGGCTGGAGGAGCCGATGCGCCGGCAGTTCGAGGCGGCGTATCGCGCGCGCGTCGCCGCCGCCTATCCCAAGGAGGCCGACGGCAGCACGCTGTTCCGCTTCCGGCGCCTGTTCATCGTGGCGCAGGCCAAGGCTTAATCGACGGCGCGGCCCACCGGGTCGCCGAAGCGCCGCATCATCACCTCGCTGAACGGCGTGCTCGCCGGCGCGATCCAGCTGCCCGAGCGCAGCGTGTAGGCCGCCGGCGTGGCGGCGCAGGACGGCGCCTGGCCGCGATCGCGCAAGGCGCGGGCGCCTTCGAGCAGGGCCGCGCGGAAGCGCACGACGGCCATGTCGGTGGGCGTGAGGATCTCCTGGCTGCGATCGACGATCGCGCCCTGGCTTTCCTGCACCATGGCGTCCTGCTCGGCGACGCCCTTCACGCCGGTGAAGCTGCGATGCTTCATGTCCTCGATGTCGCGCAGATAGCCGTTGGCCTTGTTGCGCAGCGGCACGTAGTCCTTGTCGACCTCGGCGATCACGCCGTGGCCGGTGGCGTATTTCTCGCGCTCGGCGTTGGTCAGCGGCCGCGCCGGATTCCACGCATAGGTGTAGATCCAGCAATCCTCGTCGGTGATCGGCACGAAGGTGTAGCCGAAATAGGTTTCACCCGGCAGCGTCGAGGGCGTCGTGGCGTGCGCGGGCAGCATGAACTGCGAGGTACGCCAGTAGAGCTCGCCGCCATCGGCAGCGCGCGAGGCGCCGATGAGGAAGCCGCAATCGTGCGGCACGATCTGGAACTTCGGACGCGGATCGTCGCGGATCCAGCGCAGGCGGCGCTCGTCCGCCGGCGCGTCGGGATTGGCGTTCGACCGCACCGACGGCGCGGGCATGTGCAGGAAGGAGAAATGCGCCGTGTCGAGCGCGCCTTCCATGGTCTGCGCCCAGTTGCATTGCTGCAGCTTCTTGGTGACGAAGCGATGCGTCGCGGGCACCAGGCCGAACTCGAGTGCCGGCACGTCGGCGGGCGGCTCGCCCGGCCCGAGCCAGGCCCAGACGATGTCGCCGAACTCGCGCGTCGGATGCGCCTTGAGCTTGACGTTGCGATAGAGCGCCGAGTCCGGCTCGACATTGGGCAGGTCGACGGCCTTGCCGTCGACGTCGAACTTCCAGCCGTGATAGGCGCAGCGCAGCCCGCAGTCTTCGTTGCGGCCCCAGACGAGGTCAGCGCCACGATGCGGGCAGCGCGGCGAGACTAGGCCGACGCGGCCGTTGGAATCGCGGAAGCACAGCCAGGTTTCGTTCATCACGGTGACGCGGATCGGCACCGCGTCGCGTTCCGCCACCTGCGCCGACAGCGCCACCGGCTGCCAGAAGCGGCGAAAGTAGGCGCCCATCGGCGTCGCCGGCCCGGTGCGGGTCAGAAGCTCGTTGTCGGCGGCGCTAAGCATGGCGGGGTCCTCCGCCCGCGACTCTGCGCGAGCGGCCGCCGCGCGGCAAGCCGGCGCGTCAGCGCTGGCGCTTGGTCCGGGCGTCGCTCGCCTTGTGCCGCTTGACGATGGTCTTCGGCTTCACGGCTTTCGCGACTTCACGACGGGTTGGGTCGTCGTCGGCGCTGCCTGGGGTGCAGTCGTGGACGGTGCGGGCAACTCGATGCTGTCGACGAGATGGACCCGTTGCGCGGCGCGTGGCGCCGGCGGACGCGAGCGGCCGCGCAGCGGCGTCACCGTGGCGCGCACCGCGTCGCCGGCGTCGGAATCGCTGCGCGCCGCCAGCATCGGGGCGGTGTCGCGCTCGCGGTTGGCCTTGGCGACCTGGGCACGGAAGCGCTCGAGATCCTTGCCGGCGAGCGCGCCGCGCACCGCGGCGCGGTGCGTGATCGGATTCACCGGCCGGCCGCCGACATGCAGCTCGTAGTGCAGATGCGGACCGGTCGACATGCCGGTGCTGCCGACGAAGCCGATCACCTGGCCCTGGCGCACGCGGGCGCCCGGTCGGATGCCCGGCGCGAAGCGCGCCAAGTGGGCGTATCCGGTCGAAATCCGGGCGTCATGCGCGATCAGCACCCAGTTGCCGTAGCCGCCGTTGGGTCCGGCCTGCTTGACCACGCCGCTGCCCGCGGCGATCACCGGCGTGCCATAGGGTGCGGCGAAATCGGTGCCGGCGTGCATGGCGGTAAAGCCGAGAATCGGATGATCGCGCATGCCGAAGCGCGACGACACGCGGCGCAGATCCATCGGCGTGCGGATCAGCGACTTCACGACGCTCTGGCCGTTGGGCAACCAGAACTGATCGGCGCCGCCCTCGGGGCGGAAGCGATGGACGGATACGGTGCGATTGCCCGAGAGCTTCAGCTCGGCCGAGATGATGCGACCGGAGCCGACCTGGCGGCCGTCGCTGGTGAAAGCCTGCTCGAGCAGCACGGTGAAGCGATCGCCGCCCCTCACGTCGCGTTGCAGGTCGAGATCGTAGGCGAAGGCGCGCAGCGCCTCGGTCATGGCGTCCGGCGGTACGCCCGCGCTGTCGGTCGACGCGCGCAGCGAGCCTTTGACGACGCCGGTCGCGCGCATGAGCTTGGTGACGACCTTGTAGATACGCTCCTGGGCGTCGAACTCGTCGTTCTCGAGGCGACGCAACGCGAGCTCGCGCGTAACCGTCGGTCGGATCGACAGCTCCAGCAGGCTCGGCGCGCCGTCGGCCTGCTTGGGCGTGCCGACGGTGAGTTCCACGACCTCGCCGACGGGCAAGCGGATCGGCGCTTGCCATGCCTGCGTCGCCTTGGCGTGCGCCGCCTTGGCGTTCTTGCCTTTGCCTTCCACCGGCCTGGGCCCGCGCAAGGCCGCGCGCAGGGCGTCGATCGCCTTCTCGATCTCGGCCGGCGCGAAATCGAGCTCGGCGAGAATCTTCTCCAGCGTGTCGCCTTTCTCGACCCGCACCGTGACGTCGTAGCGGTCCATCGATGGCGCCTGCTCGACGGGATCCGCGTCGGGCGGCTTGGGTGGGGCGACGGCGATCATCGGCGACTGGCCTGCCGGCGCGCCGACATGCGGCGGGCTGCGCGCGATCAGCTCGTCGACTGTCGGTTCCGGCGGTGGTGCGGTGGCGACCGGCGGCGCGGCTTTTTGCGGTGTGTTGTGCGCCAGAGCCAGCCAGCCCAGGCCGATCAGCAAGGCCATGCCGCCAAGTTTCATGGCAGGTCTTGTGATGGCGGGGGATGGTGGCCACCACCCTTTGGTGCGGGATGGGCTAATGGCGTCGTCGCGGGTCGCGGTGAGCGACGGCGATGGCACAGAGTTGTCGGAATCCGGGGCTGAGGCATCACGCATGGTGATCGCTTCCGGCGGCTAGAGGGGGGCCTTGCCGACGGGCCAGGGTGGATCTTGTTCACAACTTGTCCACCGCCGTGCCGCGTCGAGGGTTATTGTTGCCTGATAATGGGTTGCAGGGCAACCTCGCGATGGTTTTGAAGGTTCATCAACAGCCTCTCCGGCGGGCGTTCGGCGCGCTGATAGAAAGCGTTTGACACTTCCAAGTCAGCCGCCATATAAGGCCCCCCTCCCCGATGGACGGGTGTTTGTGGGCCGCTTCTGTGGCGGCTCCATCATCGTCTGTCGCCGGCGCGTGCGCCGCAGGTCGGGGTGAATCCGGGAAGCCGGGTGCTCTATGACAGGTCTGTTTGGGAAGGGATGCGCTGGCGGCGGCGAGGGTTTGTCGTCGCGAGCGCATTGGATGAATAGCGTGCACCGTGGTGTTCGGTGGTGTTGGGCGAGTGAGTTGGTCCAGCGGCGCCGGAGCTACAGTTGCTATGCGTTTGATGTGACGTGACGGGATCCCTAAGAGTCGGTGCTCGCAAGAGTGTCGATGTTGAACGTGAGAGTTTGATCCTGGCTCAGAACGAACGCTGGCGGCAGGCCTA
>CAYTFW010000098.1:0-24277 GCA_964437145.1 uncultured Rhizobiaceae bacterium | reverse complement strand
CAAGCTGTCGAGGCCGGTCACCTCAAACAACGGTCATTCAAACTGAGCGCGGCGAGGGATGACGGGTGCTTGTGATCGCCCTTCGACGCTCTAGAACACCTTTTCCTTGATCCAGCGGGACGTGCTCGACACGTCCTTGCCGGCGCCCTCGACGGTGCCGCAGGCGGCGACCGGCGTGACGATCAGGATGGCCAGGATCAGTCTTTTCAGGACGCGCATGGTTTTCTCCATGGTCGTTGAGGGGGACTCTACTGCAAGCGCGCGCGCATCTGCTGGCGCAGGTGGTCGATGGGCAGGCGGCGGCCGCCGCCGCAATCGTGGTGCCAGAAGGTCCAGCCGTTGCACGAGGGCGCGCCCTGCACCGCTGCGCCCACCTGGTGGATCGAGCCGCGCACGTCGCCGAAGGCGCCGCTGGTGCTGAGCGTGCCGTCGGCCTTCACGCGCGCGTGGATGCGGCCCGAGGGATCGGCGAGCATGGTGCCGGGCGACAGCAGGCCGGTCTCGACCAGCGCGCCGAAGGGAATGCGCGGCTCGTTGCGCTTGGCGGGCTTCAGCGCCACGTCGTCGGCCGACAGCGGCTCGATCGCCGTGATGCGCTTGCGCGCCACTTCGGCGTAGGTCTCGTCGCGCTCCAGGCCGATGAAGCGGCGATTGAGCCGCTTGGCGACCGCGCCCGTCGTGCCGCTGCCGAAGAAGGGGTCGAGCACGATGTCGCCGGGATTGGTCGCGGCCATCATGCAGCGGAAGAGCAGCGCCTCGGGCTTCTGCGTCGGATGCGCCTTGCGGCCGTCGCGGTCCTTGATGCGCTCGTGCCCGGTGCATAGCGGCAAGGTCCAGTCCGAGCGCATCTGGATGCCCTCGTTGAGCTCCTTCATCGCCTCGTAGTTGAAGGTGTAGTTCTTGCGCCGCTTGTCGCGCGCCGCCCAGATCAAGGTCTCGTGCGCGTTGGTGAAGCGCTTGCCGCGGAAGTTCGGCATCGGGTTGGTCTTGCGCCAGACGATGTCGTTGAGCAGCCAGAAGCCGAGATCCTGCAGCGCGGTGCCGATGCGGAAGATGTTGTGGTAGCTGCCGATCACCCACAGCGTGCCCTCGGGCTTCAGCACCCGGCGCGCTTCGCGCAGCCAATCCGATGTGAAGGCGTCGTAGGTGGCGAAATCGGCGAAGCGGTCCCAATCGTCGTCGACGGCGTCGACCTTGGAATTGTCGGGACGGTGCAGCTCGCCCCCCAGCTGAAGATTGTAGGGGGGGTCGGCGAACACCATGTCCACCGACCCCTCCGGTAGGTCCTTCATCAAGGTGACGCAGTCACCGACTAAAATACGGTCGGCAACCGTACGCTCGCGTCGCATGAAGAATGTCCCGTAGCAATATGATTCAGCAGAGGAAAAGTCTGTTGAAAACGAGGTGATCATGCCCCTTTGCGAGAATCGCGTCAATAGGAAGAATCATATGAATCAAAGATTTATATCTGACTCTTAAAGTAAGCCACATCTGGGGATATCTGGAATCCTGCCCTACTACCGATTGGGGTGCAGGGCCGCTTTCGCGCTACGCGTATTGTCACGCGTGACTGCCCCAGCGGCGGAATGGTTAGATCGCCACAACGACCGAATCAGGCGGATCGCGACGCCGATCCAGGGGGAGGGGGCAAGTGGCTATCTACATGAAATATGGCCCGATCGAGGGCGACGCCACGGCGCAGTCGCATGAGAGGTGGATCACCTGCGAGGCGGTCTCGTGGGGCGGCAATCGCTACATCGGCACGGCGACCGGCTCGGCCAAGAACCGTGAAGCCTCGATGGTCTCGATCCAGGAGATCGTGGTCAGCAAGAACCAGGATGGCTCGTCTCCCGAGCTGCTGAAGCGGTCCTATGTCGGCACGGAAGGCGAGGACGTCACCATCCACCTGACGACGACCAGCGACCAGGGCGTCAACGTGATCATGGAGCTGTTGCTGACGAACACGTTGGTCGCGAACTTCAACATGAGTTCGGCCGGCGATCGGCCGATGGAGGCTTTGGCGCTGAATTTCACCAAGATCCAGTCGACCTTCCACAACCAGACGGTCGAGGACACCGAGGCCGCCACGCCGTTCGCGGTCACCTACGACCTCGCCACCGCCGTCGCCACCTAAGTCACGCCGGCGATCGCATGCCGCCTGGCCAACGCCCTACAGCAGCCGGTTGAAGGGCGAGAAGGTCAGGCGGTGGTGCGGCGTGGCGCCCAGCCGCTCGATGGCCGCGAGATGGGTCGCGGTGCCGTAGCCGGCGTTCTGGCGCCAGCGATAATCGGGATAGCGCTTGTCGAGCCGCTCCATGATGCGATCGCGCGTGACCTTGGCGACGATCGAGGCGGCGGCGATGGCGTAGACCTTGGAATCGCCTTTGACCACCGCGAGTCCCGGGCAGGGCAGGTGCCTGGGCAGGCGATCGCCGTCGACCAGCGCGAAGCGTGGCGTGGCGCCCAACGCCCGCACCGCCCGCGCCATGGCCTGGAAGTTGGCCTGCAGCACGTTGATGCGATCGATCACGCGCGCGGAAGCCGCGCCCACGCCGATGATGACGGCGTCGCAGTCGTTGAGCGCGGCGAAGGCGCGCGCGCGTTGCGCCGCCGTGAGCCGCTTGGAATCGTCGAGCAGCGACAGCAGGCGGCGCGGCACGCGCGCGCGGTCGATGATCACGGCGGCGGCGACCACAGGACCGGCCAGCGGACCGCGGCCGGCCTCGTCGATACCGGCCACCGGGCCGTCATGCTGCGCTTCGAGTCGGAAATCCGGCATGCGCCTCGTTCTCATTGGGACCGCCGGCGTCCCGCCGGCATCTTCATGAGCCGGCGGGACGCCGGCGGTCCCAGGAAGACATCCTGGATCCCTCGCCGCGCTCGCGGCGACAGGTGCTAGAATCGCAAACCATGGATCAAAAGCAAATCGCCACGGTGATCGATGTCCTGTGGAAGGATGCCCACGCGATCGCGCAGCTCGATGCGCTGCGCTCGCTGGCGCTGCCCGATTCGTGGATCGGCGCCGGCTTCGTGCGCAATCGCGTCTGGGATACCTTGGTCGGGCGCGTCACGCGCACCGCGCAGGACGACGTCGATGTCGTCTACTACGACGATGCCGACCCCGACGGCGATCGCGAGCAGGCGATCGAGGCGCGGCTGGCGGCGCTGATTCCCGGCGTGATCTGGCAGGCGCGCAACCAACGGCGCATGCACCTCTATCGCGACAAGGGCGATCAGCCCTATCGCGATACGCAGGACTCGCTGCGCTATTGGCTGGAGACGCCCACGGCCGTCGCCGCCCGCCTGACGGACGATCGGCGCATCGAGCTGCTGGCGCCCTATGGCCTCGACGATCTATTGAACCTCACCTGCAGGCCGACGCCCGCCGGCCTGCGTCGCGCCGACGACTACCGTCGGCGTCTGGCGAGCAAGGGCTGGCGCCAGCGTTGGCCGGAAGCGCGTTTCCTGGAGCCCTGAGACCTTGTCCTCCCTGCGTACCGCGCGGCCGCCGATCTGGCTGCTGATGATGGCGACCATCGCCTCGCAGCTGGCGCTGACCATCTACCTGCCGGCGCTGCCCGGCATCGCCCAGCATTTCAACGTGCCCTATGGCACGGCGCAGCTCACGCTGTCGGTCTATCTCCTGGCCTTCGCCTTCGCGCAGCTGGCCGTCGGTCCGCTCTCCGATCGCATCGGCCGCCGGCCGGTGCTGCTGGGCGCGCTGGTGATCTTCGTCGTGGCCTCGGTGGCCTGCGCGCTCGCCGTGTCGGTGGAGATGCTGATCGGCGCGCGTCTCGTGCAGGCCTGCGGCGCCTGCGGCGGCGTGGTGCTGGGCCGCGCCATCGTGCGCGACAGCCGCACGACGCAGGAGGCGCCCAAGGCGATGGGCTACATGGCCTCGGGCATGGCGCTGGGTCCGGCGCTGGCGCCGCTGCTGGGCGGCCAGGTGCTGGTGCTGTTCGATTGGCGCGCCACCTTCTGGCTCACCGCGATCGTCGGCGCGTTGGTGCTGGTGCTGACCTTCCTGATCCTCGGCGAGACCGCGCCCCGGCAGAAGACCGCGTCGAGCTGGCTGCGCGGCTTGCTCGAAGGCTTCGCCATCGTCATCCGCTCGCGCCGCTTCGTCGGGCTGATGATCGCGGCGACCTCGGCCTCGGCGGCGTTCAACATCTTCTTCTCCGGCGGCCCGATCCTGCTGATCAACGTCATGGGCGTGTCGGCGGCGCTGTTCGGCTGGTTCACCCTGGCCTGGGCCGGCAACTTCGTCATCGGCAGCCTGCTGCAGACCCGCCTGCACCCCTACATCAAGAGCATCAACCTGATCGCGGTCGGCCAGCTCGTGCTGGTCGCCGGCGCGCTCGGCATGGTGGTCACGGCGCTCGCGGGCTACGTGGCGCCGCTGGCGCTGATCATCCCGCTGATCATCATGGGCCTGGGCAACGGGCTGAACATGCCCAACGCCATGGCCAACGCGCTGGCCGCGGTGCCGGCCAACCATGTCGGCGCCGCCTCGGCGCTGATGGGCTTCGTGCAGATGCTCGCCGCCGCGGCGCTCACCGTGCTGATGGGCTACCTGCCGCACGAGACGCAATTCAACATCGGCCTGGGCATCGCGCTGGTCGGCCTCGCCGGCTTCGCGGGTTGGGCGATGCTGGTGCGGCGGTAAGGTCTTTCCTTCGCGGGTAGAGGGGAAGAAAGCCACCCCTGTCTTGCCTGTGTCATCGAGTTCCTGTACAACGCACGCCGACGACGAAACCCCAGCGAAAGGAGGCGTTGATGTCGGTCATCATGTTCATCACGCCCGCTGTAGGGTTCGATCACGAGCGGTTCCGTTAACTAAAGCGGCCGCGGGCGCCACCGCTTCAGGCGCTCCCTGATTTCCACCCTTTTTGTCCATCGCCAGGCGCTTTCGCGCGCGTCGAGTCTGTTCTCGACGCTGTCCGCGACGCCGGCAGTTTGAAGGGCCGGCCCCGTCCGAAGGGGTCCGGCGTCTACACATGAAGACTCGTAAGACACAGGGCGGGCGCGACCCGTTCCTGCACACACTGCGCTACGTCGCCGGTCAGTGGCGGCGACAGCCCGGCTTCGCCGCGGCGATCGGCCTCGGCTCGCTGGTGATCGCTGGTGTCGAGCTATTGCTGCCGACCCTTGCCGGAAAGCTGGTCGACATCATCGGCGGCGTGATCGCCGACCGCGACGCGGCGTTGCACGACGCGCTCTTGGTGCTGGCCGTGATGGTCGGCGCCGGCGCGCTGGTCGTCGTGCTGCGCCAGGGCGTGTTCATCCTGATCATCGACTTCACCCTGCGCATGATGTCCGAGGTGGCGCGCGAGAGCTTCGCGCGCGTGCAGCGCCTGTCGAGCGAATGGCACGCCAACGCCTTCGCCGGCTCGACGGTACGCAAGATCAGCCGCGGCATGTGGGCCTTCGACAACCTCAACGACACGGTCATGATCTCGCTGTGGCCCTCATTGACCGTGCTGCTGGGCGCCTCGCTGCTGTTCGCGCTGCACTGGCCCCTGATGGGCCTGGCGGTGGCGTTGGGCAGCGCGATCTATGTCGGGCTCACCGTGTGGCTGGCGCTGCGCTATGTCACGCCGGCGGCGACGCTGGCGAACGCCTGGGACAGCCGGCTGGGTGGCGCGCTGGCCGACGCGGTGTCGGCCAACCCCGTGGTGAAGTCGTTCGGCGCCGAGGCGCGCGAGGATGATCGCCTGTCGCGCATCGTCGACCGCTGGCGCACGCGCGCGCGCGTGCTGTGGCTGCGCGCCACCTGGGCCGGCACGGCGCAGAACGCCGTGCTGGTGCTGCTGCGCCTGACGGTGATCGGCCTGGTGCTGCTGTTCTGGTGGCAAGGCGCGGCCAGCGTCGGCGAGGTGGTGTTCGTGATCACCGCCTATGGCGTGATCCACGGCTATCTGCGCGATATCGGCTATCACATCGACGTCTTCCGTCGCTGCGTGAACGACCTCGACGAGCTGGTGGCGCTGCACGACGAGCCGATCGGCGTGGTCGATCGCGTGGGCGCGCGCGACATCCTCGTCCCGAAGGGTGAGATCGTTTTCGACGACGTCGCCTTCGGCTACCGCGCGCAGGGCCGGCAGGTCTACGAGGGTCTGTCGGTGGGCATCCCGGCCGGCCAGCGCGTCGGCCTGGTGGGCGTGTCAGGGTCGGGCAAGACGACCTTCGTGAAGCTGGTGCAGCGCCTGCACGACATCGATGGCGGCCGCATCGCCATCGACGGCCAGGACATCGCCGAGGTGACGCAGGACAGCCTGCGCCGCCAGGTCGCGATCGTGCAGCAGGAGCCGATCCTGTTCCACCGCTCGCTGGCGGAGAACATCGCCTACGGCAAGCCCGAGGCGTCGCGCGAGAAGATCCGCGCGGCGGCGCGTCTTGCTCATGCCGATGCCTTCATCATGCGCCAGCCCAAGGGCTACGCCACCCTGGTGGGCGAGCGCGGCGTGAAGCTGTCGGGCGGCGAGCGTCAGCGCGTGGCGCTGGCGCGCGCCTTCCTGGCCGACACGCCGATCCTGATCCTCGACGAGGCGACGTCGAGCCTGGACAGCGAGTCCGAGGCGCTGATCCAGGACGCGATGGAGCGGCTGATGCGCGGGCGCACGACCTTGGTGATCGCGCATCGCCTGTCGACGGTGCGCACGTTGGATCGCATCCTGGTGTTCGACGAGGGCCGCATCGTCGAGGACGGCAGCCACGCCGACCTGATGCGACGCAAGGACGGCATCTACCGCCGCCTGGTGCAGCGCCAGGCGGAAGGCGTCGCGGATGGCTTGTTCGCGGCGTGATCCTTGGGAGCGCCGGCGTCCCGCCGGCTCTTCTTTACTTCCGGCCGAACGCATCGTCGCGCTACGAGCGTATCACGGCCGCGGGCTTGCCGCGCCAGTCAATCAGTCAATAATGCCTCCACCGGAGTGAGGCAGGGGATTGACATGCCGCAGAGCTATCCAAGGGGCTGGGATTGGGAGAAGCAGCCAAAGCCAAACACCTTGGCGATGTTCAACTTGGCACCCGACAAAATCGGGTTCTACGAGCTGGGATTCCTACAGGGTGGCACCTTCGTCGCACAGTACTGCGGCAGGGCTATTGGCATGACCTTGAGGCAGCGCCTCAAGCAGCACTACACTCACAGCCACAATGCGAACGTACGGGCGAACGCCACGAAGCTCTACTTCAGGTGCAAGGCGCTCAAGACGCAGGAGATTGCCGCATACGTCGAAGCGGTACACATCGCGGCGATGGACTATCCCTGGAACAAGCGGAACGAATGGGCGCAGCATTGGGCGCTTGAGACCTGAGGCCTGATTTTCATGCGACGACTCACCGATCTTTTCCCGGCACGGCTGTGACGCCAACGACGTTGCTCCCGCCAAGTCCAACCGCGGGCGCAGGAAGTGGTCGCCGATGAGAATGAGGGGAACGATTGACGCGGGTATGAGTGCCTTCAACCCGCCCATTGGTAGATGAAGCAGGGCGCGTCGTCGTCTGCACGCTGAATACACAGGATCTCCACAGGTATCGAACATCGGACGCATATGCCGATGACGTGACGTCGCATCGCACAGACCGCATTCTGCCGCTCATAGTACCCATAGGAGTATGGGCCTTCATCGGCGCGCTGATCTTCTTCCTCCGGGAGATCGAGAAGCTTGTCGGCCTCTACCTGCTGTGGGTGCCGTTGTTGACTGTGCTGTTGGGCGGCGCGTTGGTGTTGAACCTGCTGGCGCTGATCGTCGGTGCTGTCTCTCGGTGTTGGCGGCACTGCGCCTATCTGGTCGTCGCGCCGCTCGGGATCTTTGCGGTCTTCTCGTCGTTGCCACTGATCGGCGTCACGCCCGAAAAGGTGCGCTTCGTGGTGTCTGAACCCTATCTCGCGTGGCGCATCGGCGGCAGCCCGCGGGAGCCAGGCGAGCCAAGGCTCATGGGGTTCGACTGGGGCGAAATCGGCGGCGCGGCCGGCGGCAATGTCATGGACTATCTCGTCTACGATGAGAGCGATGAGATCTTCATCCACGACGTCATGGAACAATCAATCGCATGGCGGCGGCGCGCGATGAGTGAGTTACCGGCATGGGTCATCGACGGCACCGGGCGCGTCGAGCAGCGCTTTGGCCGGCACTTCTACCTAATTCGTTACGCTTGGTAGGCCGAGCCCTACGGCAACAACCCGCGAATCTCGTCCAGCATCTCCGGCGCGCCGAACGGCACGATGAGCAGCGCGTCGTCGAAGCCGAGATCGGCGATCCTGCGCAGGCGGTCCTTCGCTTCGGCCTTGCTGCAGACGACCTTCACCTTCGCGTAGGCGATCAGCGGGTGCGGCGGCGGGTCGGGGCGCAGGTCGGTGAAGATGTTGGCGAGGATGGCGCGCTTGCCGCCGGCCTTGCGGAACATGTCGAGCCCGACCGGCAGCTCGGCCGGCTCGCCGTGGATGCCCGAGGCGATCCAGCCCTGGCAGTGGCGCGCCGCGAGGTCGATCCAGCGCGGGCTGTGCCAGGCGCCGATATAGACCGGCGGGCCGCCTTCGGTGCCCGGCCAGACGCTGAGCGCCGGGCCGAAGACCGGCTCGCCGGCCCAGACCTTGCGCATCACCGCGAGGTACTCGGGCAGCAGCTTGAAGCGGCGCGCGTAGTCGACTTGGACAGCGTCAAAATCATGCTTGGTCGAGCCGCTGCCGACACCGAAGCGGAATCGGCCACGGGAGAGGACGTTCAGGGTCTGGGCGCGATGGGCGAGCTCGACCGGGTGACGCAGCGGCACTTGCGTGACGCAGGTGCCGACCTCGATGCGCGCGGTGCTGGCGCAGATCGCACTCAGGAACATCAGCGGATCGAGCATGGCGAAGCCGCGGGCGAAGGCGTCGGTGATCCACAAGCCGCTGAAGCCCAACCGCTCGACGCGCTGAGCGAAGGCGACGCCGCGGTCGATGAGCCCCCCCGCCTCCTGCGCGGAGGGAATGGCGACGATGCCGAAC
Source organism: uncultured Rhizobiaceae bacterium (assembly GCA_964437145.1). GTDB lineage: Bacteria > Pseudomonadota > Alphaproteobacteria > Reyranellales > Reyranellaceae > JAFAZJ01. The sequence continues at coordinate 15,288 of CAYTFW010000098.1, read as the reverse complement.
TGCATGGTGGCTCCTGTTCGAACGAGAGGCGGATCGATTCCTCGCGCCGTGCCGTCCGCCGCATTGTGTGTGGGAATCTACTCGGATCGCACCGTGCCGGGAGGTTCGCGAGCGCCTTGGCGCACCGCGTGCACGACGATCTCGGCCTCGGTCACCTCGTAGAAGATGAGATAGGGGTAAGGCGTCGTCGTCATGCGCCGAATGGACGGGCCATCGGTCACCGCGCCGGCCAGCGGATAGCGCAGGAGCAGATCGGTGATCGCGCGAATGCGGCTATGGATACGCGCAACTCCCCGCGGAGAGCGATCGGCGATGTAGTCCAGAATAGACTCGAGGTCGGCGAGGGCGGGCAGCGTATAGCGCAGCCTCATAGGCCATGCTTGGCCCACACGGCGCGCACCTGCTCGTCGGTCGCGAACTCGCCGCGCGCGGCGGCGGCCTTGGAGCGGGCGATCACCGCACGCTCCTCGGGCGAAAGGACAAGCGGCGCCGCGAGATCGGCGCCCGCGAGCTGGATGATGGCGCGCGCGATGTCGTCCTGGTCGCCCGACGGCAGGCGACGCACGGCTTCCACGGCTTCATCCAAGAGCTTCGTCATGACGGAAATATAGGATCGACGGCGGTCGAAGTCGAGGAACCGGCCGCCATGCCTATAGCCACGCATGGCGGGAGTAGGGGTATCGTACCCGCCAACACGAGGAGGACCCAATGCGGATCATGACGACCTTGCCGCAGCGCGATTTGCGCCTGGTGGCCGACGCGGCGCGCGCGGCGGAGGCGCAGGGCTATGACGGCGTGGTCACCCTGGAGAACCGGCACGAGCCGTTCCTGGCGCTGGGCGTCGCCGCCGTCGCGACGGAGAGACTGCAGCTCGCCACCGGCGTGGCCATCGCCTTTCCGCGCAGCCCGATGGTGACGGCCAGCACGGCGTGGGATCTGCAGCTCGCGTCGCGCGGCCGCTTCGTGCTGGGCATCGGCCCGCAGGTGCGGGCGCACAACGAGAACCGCTTCTCGGTGAAATGGTCGCCGCCGGCGCCGCGGCTGCGCGAGTACGTCAAGGCGATGCGCGCGATCTGGCGCTGCTGGGAGACCGGCGAGAAGCTGAAGTTCGAGGGCGAGCATTACCGCTTCACCTTGATGACGCCGAACTTCACGCCACCCTCGCTGCACCTGCCGATGGTGCCGGTCGAGCTCGCGGCGGTCGGCCCGCACACCTTGCGGCTCGCCGGCGAGGTCGCCGACGGCGTGCGCCTGCATGCCTTCTGCACGCGCAAATATCTCGAGGACATGGTGATGCCCAAGCTCGCCGAGGGCTGGGCCAAGAGCGGGCGCACGCGCGAGCATTTCGAGATCCATGGCGGCGGCTTCGTCGCCACCGGCGCGACCGAGGAAGACGTGGCCAAGAAGGTCGACTGGGTGCGCATGCGCGTGGGCTTCTACGGCTCGACGCCGGCCTATTGGCCGGTGCTCGAGGCACATGGCCTGGGCGATCTCGGGCGCAAGCTCAACGCCATGTCCAAGCAGGGCCAGTGGGCCGCGATGACCAAGGAAATCTCCGACGACGTCGTGCGCCTGTTCGCCGCCGTGGGCACGCATCGTGAGATCGCGCAGGCGATCAAGGAGCGCTTCGCCGGCTCCGACTCGGTGTCGGCCAGCGCCACCTCGGAGGAAGGCTCGGACCTGCCGCCCGACGTCATCCAGGACATCAAGCGCATCCCGACCCGCTTCGCCGGGTTCAGCGCGGCCTGGTGATCAGAACCGGTGCGCCAGGCGCAAGCCGATATTGTCGAGGCCGGGATTGGGCCGCGCGATGTAGGCGTTGGAGACGTGCTCGTAATAGGCCTCGACGCGGCTGTGCGGCGTGAGCTGCAGGCCGAACTGGAACGAGGGGTGGAACAGCACGCGTGAGCCCAGCGCCTTGCGGCCATCGACGCGGCGCTCGGTTCCGCCGGTATGGATCGCCGGACCGACGCCGAGCGCGAAGAAGAAGCGGTCGATGGTGAACTCGAAGCGCACATCGAGGTAGACCAGGCTGGTGCCGTTGTGGGTGGCGAAGCTGCCGCCCAGCACCGGCCGGATGCGGCCGAACAGGACCTCGAAGGAGGGCGCGAAGGCGATTTCGCCGTTCAGCGCGACGCCGCGCTCGACATGGCCCGCCGCCCAGAACGAGATGTCGTGCGCCAGCACGCCGCCGCGGATCTCGTAGATCACGTCCTTGAACTGGAGCTGGGCCTGCGCCGGGGCCGGCGGGCCCAGCGCGACGAACATGAACAACGCGGCGGCGGCGAAGTGTCGGACCATGGGCGACAATATCCTCCTGATGGCCGCGCCGCTACCGACGCGCGGCGCGGGATGGTGAAGTTCGACGCGCTCCTGTAGAAGGCCCGCCATGACACGCGACCAGTTCATCGAAGACTACATGGCGACCACCGGCCTGCCGCTGCCCTGGAAGATCAAGGGCGGTGTCAACGTGCCCGGCGTCGGAAGGCGCATGGCCGTGCCCTGCGCCTGCGGCGAGGCGACCTGCCGAGGCTGGAAGATCGTCACCGAGACCAACGACGTTTCGGCCGCCGCGCCGAAGGCTTAGCCGTCCCCCGGAGGGGGAAGGAAGAGCGCTCGCCGGTCAGCCGAGATCGTCATCGTCGTCCTCATCGACGATCCGCGATTCGATGCGTCGCGGGGCCGGCTCGTTCTTCGGCGGCGCGTCGCCGGGATCGGCCAGCGCCGCCTCGATCGCGCGCAGCGCGGCCATGCGCGGCGCGGCGCGCCAGCGCACGTCGGCCAGCAGCTCGGCGAGCGACGGTCGCCACTTGTCGTTGCGCCGCCAGCTGCCGAGCGCGCGCGCGACGCAGTCGACCGGGAAGCGCGCCAGCTCGTCGGTCATGGTGTCGAGCGCCACGTCGTCGTCGACGCCCTGGCGCGCGCGGCCGATGGTGACGGCGAGCGTGCGCGCCAGCTCGCTGACGATCAGCCGCTCGTGCTCGGGATCGGCCGCCGCCGGCGCGCAGATCGGCGACAGCGCCGCGTGCATCGCCCGGAGCGTGGCGGGGTCGCGCGGCAGGCCGCTCAAGCCCGTGAGCTCGCTGTCGAACTGGCCGTCGCCGCCGATGACGCTACGCGCGGTCCAGGCCACGGCGGCGCAGGACCCGCTCAGCCGCCGCAGCCACGCCATCAGCGCGTCGCGCGACGCCCGCTCGTGCGGCGCGTTGCAGACAGCGATTGCGGAAGGTGGCTGCCCAGTCGAGCTTGCGGCCACGGGCGCCGGGCACGGCGCACCAGTAGGTACGGAATTCCTCGGCGAGCAGGTCGGGGTCGAGACCGTGATCACGGGCATAGGCCCGCTCGGCCGGTCCTGGTCGCCAGTCGGGTGCGAGCCGCGTGCCTCTGGCTTCGCCGCGATGCGCATGTGAGTCACCTGGGGGTTCAGTGGGGGTTATTGAGGGTTCGGGTGTCACCGTGACGGGGGTGGGCGTCACGGTGACGGGGGTGGGGTGTCGCTGTGACGGGGTGTCACTGGCGACCAGCGTGACCAGTCGGCTCTGCCCGTGCCGGTCGCGGAGCGTGATCCGGCCGTCGGCGCTCAACCGCCTGAGCGCGCGCTGGACCGTGCGTTCACCGAGCGCCGTGAACAGGCACAGCCGCGCCACCGACGGCCAGCACGTCCAGCGCTCGTCGGCGTGATCGGCCAGCGCGATCAGCACGGCCTTGGCCGACGGATCGCGCATCTGGAGCTGGAAGGCCCAGCGCAGGGCGGCGTTGCTCATCGCCGCGTGCCTTCGCGGCACGGGTGCTCGGGTCTGGTATCGAGGGATGGGTCGCACATCGTCGCGCTCGTGGCTGCTGACCGACACGATGCACGCGGACGATGAAATCGCCAATTTCCGCGGCTACGGCGACGCTATCCGAGCCTTTGATGCAGGAAACACGGGCATTTTGCCCGCCGCTACGAGCGCCGCCGGGTCAGTCGCAGACCAGCCCGGTGGCGCGCTTCATCTCTTCGGCGCTCTTGCGCGACTCCTTGGTCAAGAGCGCGCACAGCGTGAAATTGCCGACCATGCGCCGCCGCCCGTCGTCGACATACATCCAGTCGCGGATCTCCTCGCGGCCGAAGGTCAGCACCTGGCCCTCGCGCACCGTCTTGACCGAACGCGGCGTGTTGTTGAGCCGGCCGGTGAAGCGCTCGCCTGAGCGCTTCAGCTCGACGAGCCAGAAATACTCGGTCTCATCGCCATCGTGGATCGCGATCTTCACGGCGTAGAGGCGCGTGCCCGGCGGCGGCTTGTCGAGCAGCGCGAGGAAGCCGTCGAGCCCAGCGCGCGCCTTTTCGAAGGCCGCGCGCATGGCGGGATGGTCGTCGGACATCACGACGATCTCGTCGCGCTTGGAGCGCTCCAGCGCGCTCTGCGCGGTGGCGGCGCCGATGTCGAGGAGGAGCAGGACACAGGCGGTGAGGAGGTGGAACGGAGTCTTCATAGGGAAAATCTTGCGACGGGTATAGTAACTGGCAATACATCTTATACGTGTAAGCATCATCACCCATCCGTCGCTGGCCGGCCGGCGCGCAGGATGCGGTAGCGGCCGTCCTCGATGCGCGCGGCGGTGACGATGCCGGTGCGCGCGCTGCCGCCGTCGAGGCCGAGCCGGTCGTGCTGGAAGAGATGCGGATCGTCCTGGCCGGTCAGCTCGCGATGGCGCGGTGGCGGCGTGTGGCCGTGCACGACAAGCGTGCCGCCGAAGCCGCCTTGCCAGTCGAGGAAGCCCTCCATGATCCAGGCCCAGGTCGCGCCGATGAAGGCGCTCCACGGCCGCGCCAGGAACTCGGCGGCATCGACGCGCGGGTCGAGCCCGCCATGCACGAAGACGGTGTTGCCCAGGCGCGCATGCGAGCGCGCCGCCATCAGGCGCGCCAGCCCGCCCTCGCCCAGCCCCGCCTCGAGCAGCGCCGCGTCGAGCGGCGCCTCGGGCTCGCCAACCGCCGCGCGCAATTCGTCCAGCACCTTGCTGCCGCCCATGCGTTCGCTCAGCCACATCGCCTTGGCCTTGGTCGCGTGCGGCCCGTCGCCCACGGCCAGCAGCAGCATCTGCTCGTGGTTGCCCATCAGGCGATCGACATGGTCGACACCGCGGGCGCGCGCGTCCTCGCTCCACAGCCGCAGCACCTCGAGATTGCGCGGACCGCGGTCGATCATGTCGCCGAGATAGATCAGCCGCGTCGGCCCCGGCGCCCGCGCGGCCTCCCGGGTGATGACGTCCAAGAGCGCCGCGAGCTCATCGGCGCAGCCATGCACGTCGCCGACGGCGAACACCGTGCCGCCACCCAGCGCGAAAGGCGCCGGCCGCCAGTCGGCGATATCGACCGGTATCGTGCCCTGATCCATCCCGCGCTCTCCGTGGCGGCCGCTTTGGCTGAACCTACGCCGACATCGCCGCGACGTCTGCTGGTTGAACCTGTTCATCGCCACCGCGCTTCTGTAGCGTGTCACCCAAGACTTCCTGGGGGCGGGGAAATGGCCAGGTTATTGATGGTGGCGATGATCGTCGGGGTGATCGCCGGGTGCGCGGAGTCGGACAAGCGCTACGTGCCCGAGTCCTACGCGCCGATCTACAAGCGCACCCTTCCGGCCGATGCCCGGGCCTCGACCCGCGAAGGCTGGTACGTGCGCTGCGCCAAGAACCGCAAGAGCTGCACGGTCGAGCTCGATGTCAGCTATGTCGGCCGCTATCGCGAGAACACCGTCACGGCGACGCTGATCCACACCGTGCCCGGCGACCGTTTCGCTCTGGCGCTGCGCGCCCAGCCCAGCAGCGTGCGCATCCAGGTCGACGACAACCCGCCGCTGGCGATGACCTGCCCAGGCCGGATCTGCACCATCCGCAGCCAGCCATTGCTGGCGCAGATGCAGTCCGGCCTTGTCCTGCGGCTCGACATCAAGGGGCCGGGCTGGGCCTATCCCGAACGGCAATCCTTCGGCCTCTACGGCGCCTTCAACGAGATGCGCGCGATCGCGCGACAGGACGCCGGCCTGCGCTGACGGCGATCAATCCTCCGTGAGACTGGGTTTCTATATGCGGATATTGACGCATGGATTGACGATCGTGTGAGGAGATCGCGGGGCGCGAATCCTGACAGGAGCGCCCGTCATGCAATACGAGGATCGGCCCGACACTGAGGTCCCATACATTTTGAAGTGCTGTAACCCGTGCGCCGTCTTCAAGTCGGGGAATTGGCGGGATGGCCCCGTCGACAAGAAGACGGATCCGAAAGGCTATCGCTACCCCGGCCAGGACAACGTCCAGATCACCGGCGAGCGGCCGATCCGGTTCATCGACAGCATCTATGGCATCGTCGCCGGCGTCTATACGGTCCGGCATCTGAACGGCGCGGGCTACAACACGATCCGAAAGATGATCTACCAGTACGCGCCACCCCAGGACAAAAACAATACGGAGCGGTACATCGAAATTGTCAGCGCCGCCGCGAAGAAGACCGCCGATGAGTTGCTCGACGTCAAGGACGAAGCGGCGATGCTCGCGTTGATGAGAGTCATCATCAGGGTTGAGTGCGGTCCGACGCCGCCCGCCGATCTGCCGCGCAACTGGGTCCCCGAAGGCGACATCGCTTTCGGCGTCAGGATGGGCATGGGACTGATCTCGACCGCGGCCGCGCTTCCACCGAGACCGGTCATCGAGAGGCCGCATGGCCGCACATCGCTGACTCTGGAGGAGTTCGGCCACTCTCTCCGTGGGCCGAACCCGTGATTCGCCAGAGGCCGATTGCCGCTGTCCATCGGCCGGCCCGAAGCTCGCCCGACTAGAACAACGACATCTGCCGCGCATCCTTGCCGCTCGCCGACTCCGGCACCCGGAACTGCGTCGTGTCGAGCTGGTAGCGGAACTTGTTGAACTCGAATTTCTTGGCCGCCAGCTCGAAGCGCTGGCGGATCAGCTGCGCCAAAGTGCCGGTGCCAGTCATGCGCTGGCTCCAGTCGGAATCGTAGATCTTGCCGCCGCGCATCTGCTTGACCAGCGACAGCACGCGGTCGGCCCTGTCCGGGAAATGCTCGCGCAGCCATTCCTCGAAGAGCTGGGCTATCTCCAGCGGCAGGCGCAGCACGGTGTAGCCGGCGCGCGCGGCGCCGGCCTGGTGCGCCGCCTCGAGGATCGCCTCCATCTCGTGGTCGTTGATCGCCGGGATCATCGGCGCGGCCATCACGCCGCAGGGCACGCCGGCCTCGTTGAGCGTGCGGATCGCCGCCACGCGCTTGGCCGGCGTCGAGGCGCGCGGTTCCATGATGTTGGCGAGGTGGCGGTCGAGCGTGGTGACGGAGAGGAAGACCTGCACCAGGTTCTTCTTCGCCATCGGCGCCAGGATGTCGATGTCGCGGGTCACCAGCGCGTTCTTGGTGACGATGCCGACGGGGTGGTTGAACTCGGCCAGCACCTCCAGGATGCGGCGCATCAATTTCAGCTCGCGCTCGACCGGCTGATAGGGATCGGTGTTGGTGCCCATCGCGATCACGTCGCAGCGATAGCCGCGCTTCGCCAGCTCCTGCCGCAACAGCGCCGGCGCGTCGGGCTTGAACAGCAATTTGGTCTCGAAGTCGAGGCCGGGCGACAGGCCGAGATAGGCGTGCGTCGGCCGCGCGAAGCAATAGACGCAGCCATGCTCGCACCCCCTGTAGGGGTTGATCGAGCGGTCGAAGGGCACGTCGGGCGAGGTGTTGCGCGCGATCACCGTGCGCGAGGCGTCGCGCGTCAAGGTGGTCGCCAGACGCGGCGGCTCCGCGTCGTCGGGATGCGGGTTGGCCTTGATCGGGTCGCGCGCGTCGGCCGAGCCCCAGCCGTCGTCGACTTGGACTGTCGTTTGAGAGTCGTAGCGCACCGGCGGGTTGCTGATCGCGCCGCGGCCCTTGCGGGCGCGGGCCTCCAGCGCGTCGATCTCAGCCGGAATTTTCAGCGACCGGGCCATGCCCGGACGCTAGCGCCCCGTAGTGAACAAAACAAGAACAAACTGCGGTGGGCGATCAGCCGAACCAGACCTGGAACCGGCGATAGATCAGGATCGGCAGCAGCAGGAGCGCCGTGGCCACGGCGGCGAAGATGATGATGCCGTTGGCGATGCCCAGGGTCAGCAGCAGGATTTCGTCGAGGTAGCCACCGGGCACGCCGAAGATGCGGTTGATCCAGAACAGGACGAAGCCCAGGGCGTCGGCCACGAGGAAGACCATAACTCGGCTGCGGATGACGTCCCAGTCCATCAGGCGATGACCTCGAATCTCAGAAGACCTTCAGCATCATACAGATTCTACTGAAGAAAATCACCCTGCCATTGCGCGCGCATGGCCCGGATCGAGTCGGCTCTGAAGCACTCATCGATGCGCGCGTCGAGATGCGCCTTCATCGCCGGCGCCATGCCAGCGTCGCTCCACTGGTCGGGATCCTGGGGATCGCGTGGCGCGCGGGTCTGGACCCGCCAGCGGCAGAAGAACACCATGCCGCGCAGCCAGGTCAGCCGCCGCATCGGCATCAGCCAAGGCCTCAGCGCGCGAGCGACAGCGCCGTCGATACGCGACAGGTAGTGGCTGTGGAAAAGTTTCAGCGCGTCCGGGCCGAGCACGCAGTCCTCGCCCGGGCCCCAGCGCGTCGAGGTCGGCAGGCTGGCATGCGCGAGGTCGATCGCGGCCGAGCCGGCATGGACCTTCTCGAGATCGACGAACCAGGCCTTGCCCGCGCCATCGACGATGAAGTTGCCGGGATGGGTGTCGCCCAGCGCCAGGTCGATCGGCTGCGTGCGCTTGCCCAGCGCCAGGCCCATGCCGCGCAGCTCGCCCAGCTCCTCGCCGAGTTCGGCGCGGGCGCGTGCCTCGGGAACGGCGCGGTCGAGAAAGCGCGCGGCGTGGTGTTCGATCACCGCCAAGGTCGCGAGGAAAGGATTGTCCTGGCGCGGCAGCGGCGATGTGGCGGCCGGCGTCGGCAGGCGATGCAAGGCCGCCAGCGTCTCGGCGATCACCGTCATCTCGCGCGGCAGGCGCGGCGCGCGGCCATCGATGGCATCGACGATCAACGCCCCGCCGGGTAGGCCTTCGCTCGGCTCGAACAGGTCGACGAGGCGCGGCGTGACGCCCGAGGGCGCGACATGCCGGAACGCCGCCGCCTGTCGATGCAATCGCGCCGCCGCGCCGCGATCGCCGGGATGGGCATAGGCGATGCGCGCCAGCAGGCGTCGCCCGTCGATGGCGGGCACGATGCGCACATGGCCATGGGCGGTGCCGGTGCCGGTGGCGGCGAGCGGCGCGAGGTCGCCGTCGCGCAGATGCGCGAGCGCCGGCCGCGCGCGCAAGGCGGCGAGGAGGGCAGCGAGATTCATGGACGCGTTCCTGGGACCGCCGGCGTCCCGCCGGCCTCTTCGTCTTCGTTGAACCGGTGATGCCGGCGGGACGCCGGCGGTCCCACTAGCCGCTGCGCGGGATCTTGCCCTCGTTCAGCCGCGGCATCAGCTCGGCGAAGTTGCAGGGGCGGAAACGGATATCGAGCTGCCAGCGCAGGATCTCGTCCCAGCCATCCCTACAGGCACCCGTCGAGCCGGGCAGGGCGAAGATGTAGGTGCCGTTGGCGACGCCGGCGGTGGCGCGGCTCTGCATGGTCGAGGTGCCGATCTTCTGGAAGCTCACCCAGCGGAAGGTCTCGCCGAAGCCCTCGATCTTCTTCTCGAACAGCCCCTCCAGCGCCTCGGGCGTCACATCGCGGCCGGTCACGCCGGTGCCGCCGGTGGTGATCACCGCCTCGATGGCGGGATCGGCGATCCACTTGCCGACCTGGGCGCGGATTTTCTCGATGTCGTCGGTGACGATGGCGCGATCGGCCAGTTTGTGGCCGGCCGCGGTGAGCCGCTCGACCAGCGTGTCGCCGGACTTGTCGGTCTCGAGTGTGCGCGTGTCGGAGACGGTGAGGATGGCGATGTTCACCGGCTTGAACGGCTTGGACTGGTCGATGCGGTCGGCGGGGTTGGTCATGACGCGCTCCACGCGGGCGGGGGCGCCGTTATAGCAGACGGTGTCAGCGACGGGATGTGTGGCTCACCGCTTCGGCGGCAGCGTGCGCGCCCGATAGGCGATGATGCGCGCCTTCAGCCCCGGCCGCGCCGCCGAGCGTACCAGCCCGGCGAGATCAGCATCGGCGTCGTCGCGCCGCGCCAGACGGTGGATGGTGGCGTTGGTCTCGATATCGAGCCGTGACGCGGCCTGCTGCGCGGCGATGATCTCGGGCTCGACCCCGTCGGTGCGCACGGCGATGGTCGCCAGACCGACGCGCAGCGCCTCGTCGTGCGGCAGCACGCGGCCGGAGCGCACGATGTCGCGCGCCAGGTCGGCGCCGATGCGCTCCATCAGGCGGCGCGTGCCCAGCGCCACGCCGAACACCGCGCCGGGGAAGGTGTAGCTCGAGCCCTCGATCGCCACGCGCCGATCGCAGGCGGTGAAGAGATCGGCGCCGGCGCCCATGACGCGGCCGCGGCCGATGCCCATGGTGACGCAGGGCGCGCGCCACACCGCGTCGAGCAGGGTCTCGATGCGCACCAGCCGCAGCAGCAGGTCGCCGTCGCTGACGGTATCGAGATCGCCGAGGTCCAGCCCGGTGCAGAAATTCTTGCCGGCGCCGGCGATCACCAGCAGGCGCGTGCCGTCGCTGTAGGCGGCCTGCACCGCCGCCAGCGCCGCCTCGACCATGTCGAGCGCGAAGGCGTTGCCGCGCTCCGGCCGGTTCAGCGTGACATGCGTCACGCCGTGCTCGCGCACGACGACGACCGGCTCGCTCATGGTGTGGTCCTCATATCTGTCGATCGCTTACCTTCCCCCGCTGGCGGGGGAAGGTGGCAGCGCGAAGCGCTGACGGATGGGGGTGGCTCGCGCGGCCAGACGTGGTCTGTCTTGCGGCACCACCTTCGTCTTCGACAGCCACCCCCATCCGGCGCTTCGCGCCACCTTCCCCCGCCAGCGGGGGAAGGGAATCATGCGCCCGTATCCTTCGAGCGGTCCCAGATATTGGGCAGCGGCGTGGCGCTGTAGCCGGAGATGAAATCCTCGGCCTTGTTGTGCTGGAGGTCGAATTTGTGGCGGCGGATGGCGCCGATATTGCCGCCATAGACGTGGATGCTGATCGAGGCGCGATCGGCGAGCGCGTTGCTGACCCGGTGGATGTCGCCGATGGTCGGCGAGACGATGCCGACCTCGCCCGGCCGCAGGATCGTCTGCGCCACCGGCTCGAGGCAGCCATTCTCGGCGCAGCGCTCGTAGCGCTCCTCGCTCTCCGCGCCGCGCAGCATGCCGATCAGGCCCCAGGTGAGATGATCGTGCACCGGCGTGAAGGCGCCCGGCGCCCAGACGAAGCTCACGACGGAGAAGCGCTCCTGCGGGTCGCAGTAGAGCAGATGCTGCTGGTAGGTGCCGGCCTTGGCGTCGGCGCAGGATTCCGGCAGCCAGTCGTCGTGCGCGATCAGGTCGGTGAGCAGCTTGCCGCCGACCTCGACGATCGCCTTCTCGTCCTTGTTCTGCTCGGCGCCGCCGACAAGCGACGTCATGTCCGCGAGGAAGCGGCGCAGGCGGGCGTGGTTGAGCGTGGGCATGGGGGATGCCTCGTTATGGATCGCCGCAGCGTGCCGGTCGCGTGTGCGGCGCGTCAAGTCCTCCTGGGACCATCGGTGTCGTGGCGGCATCTGGAAGAAGACGAACCACAGAGACACCGAGACACAGAGGAAGATGAAGAGAAGGCAAAACGCGCGCGAAGCGCCCAGTCCTTGTCTTCTCGTCTTTGTCTTCCTCGGTGTCTCTGTGCCTCTGTGGTTGGCCTCAAGGTGCCGGCGGTCCCAAAGACTCTAGACCGCGCCGGCGGCCCTCAGCTTGGTGATCGCGGCCGCGTCGTAGCCCGCCTCGCGCAATACCTCCTCGGTGTGCTGACCCAGCGCCGGCGGCGCGCGCTCGACCGAGGGGCCGCCATGCGCCAGCTTCACGCCGCTGCCCGCGAGCGTCACCGGCCCGTACTGCGTGTCGATCTTCTGCACGATGGTGCGATGGTCGAGCTGCGGGTGGGCCATGATCTCGTCGATGGCGTAGACCTTGCCGCAGGGCGCGTCGGCCTTGCGCAGGCGCTGCGCCCAGTTGGTCGAGGTGTCGGCGGCCAGCGCCTCGGTGATCAGCGCCTTGATCTCCCGGGAGTGCGCGATGCGCTTGTCCCAGTCGGCGAAGCGCGGATCGTCGACGGCCTCGGGCCGGCCGATCTCGCGCATCAGGTTGCCGAACTGCTTGTCGGTCATCACCGCCAGCACGATGAAGCCGTCCTTGGTCGGGAACATGTCGCCGGTCGGCTTGCGCGTCACCGACTGGTTGGCCGCCTGCGGCGGGCGCTTGCCGGTGAAGGTGTATTCGGCGATCGAGGTGCCGATGAAGGCCATGGTCGAGTCGAGCATGGCGATGTCGACGAGCTGGCCCCGGCCGGTATGCGTGCGCTGGAACAGCGCGGTGGCGACGCCGAAGGCCGCCGTGGCGCCGGCGGTGACGTCGCAGGCCGGATAGCCGACGCGCGTCGGGCCCATCTCGGGATGGCCGGTGATCGACATCAGGCCGGACATCGCCTGCACCATGCCGTCGAAGGCGGCCGCCTTGCTCTCCGGCCCGGTCTGGCCGAAGCCCGACACCGCGCAATAGATCAGCTTCGGGTTGATCGCCGACAGCGCCTTGTAGCCGATGCCCAGACCGTCCATCACGCCGGGGCGGAAATTCTCCCAGACGATGTCGGCGCTCTCGACCAGCTTCTTCACGACGGCGATCGCCTCGGGCTTCTTCAGGTCGAGCGTGATCGAGCGCTTGTTGGCGTTGACCGCCATCCAGCCCGGCGCCATGCCGCGCGCCGACCATTCCTTGGCGACGCCGCCATAACGCATGTCGTCGCCGTCCTTCGACTCGATCTTGACCACGTCGGCGCCCATCAGCGCGAACTGATACGTCCCGTACGGCCCCGCGAGCACACGGGTGAAATCGAGGACGCGGATTCCGGCGAAGGGTTTGGTCATCGAGCTGGGGTCTCCTTCAGACAGCATCTCGCGTCAGATGCCTCTGCTGATCAAGCTCGACGGCCGCGATGCTGCCTTGCGGGGCTACTCGTCCGCCGCCTCGCGGATCAGCCGTTCTAGCGTGAAGCGGTGGCAGGTCGGCACGTCGCAGTAGCAGCCGATCTCGATCGGCTGCCGCTGCGCCATCGCGGCGATCAACGCGATGGTCTGGCGCGCCGACGCGTCGGCGGCGATCTGCTTCTTGTAGCCCGCGACCAGCGCCTTCCATGCCGCGTCCTTCTTCTTGCCATCAGGGGCGGCGTGCACGGCTTTCAGCAGCGCGGGCGCCGGCGACAGCGCCGGCATCCAGACGTCGAAGTAGCGCTTACGCTCCTCGCGCGTCACGCCGCGCGGCAGGTAGCGCACGACGCCGATGCGCAGCGCCTCACTGCGCGGGCGCTCGGGGTCGATGCGGTATTCGCTGAGCTTCAGCGTCATGATCGTCCCGAGAGCATGAGCCGGCGGGACGCCGGCGGTCCCAGCTATCTGCCGTCGTACCTCGGCCACTGGTTCTGCGCCAGCTGGTCGAGCGTCGGCGTCGGCTTCCCCGTGCGCAGCTGGTAGATCCAGTAGTTCGACATCACCGCCTCGACGAAGCCGCGCGTCTCGTTGAGCGGGATGCTGGCGGCGAAGAGCAGCGGGTCGTTGGCGGTGTCGCCCGCCATCCAGCGGTTCACGTTGCCCGGGCCGGCGTTGTAGGCGGCCACCACCTTGATCAGGTCGTTGCTGTAGCCCTCGCCGCCCAGCAGCGAGCGGATGTATTGCTGGCCCATCGAGACGTTGAAGCTGGGATCATAGGGGTTGGTGCCGGTGCGGTCGGGCAGGAACTGGCGCGTCACCTGGGCGGCCGTGCCGGGCATCAGCTGCATCAGCCCCATGGCGCCGACATAGGAGCGGGCGCGGGGGTTGAACGCCGACTCCTGGCGCATGAAGCCGTAGACCAGCGCCGGCTCGACGACGAAGCCTTCCTTCGGCGCGTAGGGCGGCAGCGGGTAGAGCGCGTTGTCGAGGCCCTCGATGCGCTCGGGCCGCTCGCGTGAGGCGTTGCCGACGCGCAGCGCCAGCGCCGGCAGGCGCGCCGTCTCGGCGATCGCCAGCACCGCCTCGACGATCTTGACGTCGGCGTCGATCGCGGCGGCGAAGAACTCGGTCTCGGCGTTGCTGATGGCGCGCAGCTGCAGGAGTGCCAAGCCGCGTTTGCCGGCGGCGCTGTCGAGCAGCAGGCGGCGGCGATCGCGGTCGAGCTGGGCCGGCTTCCACAGCGGCTTCAGATCGACGCCCAGCGTCTTCAAGGCCAGCAGGCCATAGAAGGTGCGGTCGTAGATCGCCGCGCGCTTCATCCACAGCGAGAAGCGCTCGGGATTGCCGGCCAGCAGGTGCGCGCGCGCCGCCCAGAAGGCGCCGGCCGAGAGCACCGCCGAATAGGCGCGGTTGGGCGGCGCGTCGGCGACCTGCTCGAAGAGCCGCGCCGCCTGGCCATAGTCGCCCTTGCGGAAGGCGGCGATGCCGGCGGTCCAGGTCGCCGAGGGCCGCTCGTCGGATATCTCGCCGACCGGCTGGTCGACGTTGCCGGCCTGCAGCTGGCGATTGGCGATCTCGCTCTGCCAGCGCGCGACCTCGTCGGCCGGCAGCACGCCCTGCGAGGCCGCCAGCAGGCGGCGCGCCGCGTCGAAGCCCTGATCCTCGATCATGCGCCTCAGCCGCGAGCGGGTGGTCTCGGCTTGCACCGAGCCGCCGCCGAGCGTGTGCGTGTCGGGGGCGATGCCGCGGCCGTTGCGCGACGTCGAGACGAAGCTCGACGGCGTCAGGTCGGCGGCGCCGCGCGAGGCGGCGAGGCGGTAGACGCCGGGCGCGTCGGGATGATCGTTGTACTCGCGCAGCCAGCTGGCGAGCTCGTCCTGCGCCGGCCGGTACGAGGGCGAGAGGTAGCGCTGCGCCAGCATGTAGCCCAGCAATGTCCTGTCGCGCAGCTCGCGGATGTCGGCGTCGGCGGCCGCCCAGTTGCCGCCGGCCTGCGCGGCGATGATGCGCTGATAGCGCTCGACGTCGGCCGACGACAGCACCGTCGGCAGGTCGGAGGGTAAGGAGAAGCTGGGATCGATATCGATCACCGGCGGCGGCGGCACATAGGCCTGGCGCGGCTGCGCGGCGGGCCGCCACACCGGCCGCGCCGCCGGCCGAACGGC
>CAYTFW010000097.1:0-24520 GCA_964437145.1 uncultured Rhizobiaceae bacterium | reverse complement strand
CCCGAAGGGCGGAAGGGGGATGTCGAAGACGAACTGAGGAGTCCGTCTTCGACATCCCCCTTCCGTCGCTCCGCGACACCTTCCCCCTCCGGGGGAAGGCAAGAAAATGCCGTCATCCCCATCAAGCCACCAACGCGCGGGGCAGCTTGAAGACCACGCTTTCCTCGGTGACGCGCACTTCCTCGATGACGATGTCGAAGCGTTCACGACAGGCGGCGATCAGCTCGTCGACCAGCAGCTCGGGCGCCGAGGCGCCGGCGGTGACGCCCAGCCGCGACACACCCTCGAGCCACGCCCAGTCGAGATCGGCGGCACGGCGGATCAGGGTCGCCCTGGCGCAGCCATAGGTCTTGGCCACCTCGACCAGGCGCATCGAGTTCGAGGAATTGGGTGCGCCGATCACCACCAGCGCCTCGCAGCGCGGCGCGATCGCCTTGACCGCCGCCTGGCGGTTGGTGGTGGCGTAGCAGATGTCCTCGACCTTCGGCCCGTGCATCCCTGGGAAACGCCGCTGCAGGATGGCGACGATGCCGGCGGTATCGTCGACCGACAGCGTGGTCTGGGTGGCGAAGGCGAGATTGTCGGGGTCGCCCACCTCAACCGTCTCGGCCTGCTGGGCGTCCTCGACCAGGATCACCGCGCCCGGCGGCAGCTGGCCCATGGTGCCGACCACCTCGGGATGGCCGCGATGGCCGATCAGCAGGATGGTGCGGCCCGCGGCGTGGTGACGCTCGGCCTCGCGATGCACCTTGGAGACCAACGGGCAGGTGGCGTCGACATAGAGCAGGGTGCGACGTTGCGCCTCGGCCGGCACGGACTTGGGCACGCCATGGGCGCTGAATACGACCGGGCGGTCGTCGGGCACGGCGTCGAGCTCCTCGACGAAGATCGCGCCCTTGGCCTCGAGGTTCTCGACGACGAAGCGGTTGTGCACGATCTCGTGGCGCACATAGACCGGCCTGCCGTACTTCTCCAGCGCGCGCTCGACGATCTGGATGGCGCGGTCGACGCCGGCGCAAAAGCCGCGCGGGCTGGCCAGCAGCAGGGTGAGCCTGGGCCGCTGTGCGGAGGAAGGGGGCTGGACGACGTTCATGCACGATCCCTAGGATCGCACCTATGGCGCAGCCTGTGTGATCCTGTCAAAGCGCCCCCTGACGAAGGAAGACATCCATGACCAGCCCTGTAGCAGCCGGCAAGGCGCCGATCAAAGTCAGCCTCGAAGCGGGCAAGGATTATTGGTGGTGCACCTGCGGGCGATCGGCCAAGCAGCCGTTCTGCGACGGCGCGCACAAGGCCGTCGGCATGGCGCCGCTGAAATACACCGCGCAGAAGGACGGCGACCACTGGCTCTGCGCCTGCAAGAGCACGAAGAATTCTCCGCTGTGCGACGGCACCCACAAGACGCTATGAGGACGCCGTCCCTCGATCCGCTTCGGTGATGTCCATGGTCTTGCGTCTTGTCCTGCCGGCGGCGCTGCTGGCCGCGTTGGCGGCCTCGCTGGTGGCTTGTGGGCCGTCTGCCTCCGAGCGCGTCACGGCGGCGCAGCTCTGCCCCAAGGCGCTGCGCGTGCAGGACGCCTCGACCGTGACCCGCTTCCAGCCCGGCCGCGGCCGCGACGCCACCGACACGATCGTGCAGGCGACGATGAGCGACATCGTCGTCGCCTGCGCGGCGCGGCGCGATCGCGTCGAGGTCGACATCGTCTTCGAGATCCGGGTGGCTGAAGGCCCGGCGCTGGCGCGCACCGCGCCCGACCGCAAGGTGGCGCTGGAGTATTTCGTCGCCATCGTCGATCCGCAGCGCCAGATCATGACGCGGCGCACCTTCAACGCCGATTTCCAGTTCACCGGCAATCGCACCAAGCTGCAGAGCAAGGAAGAGCTGAGCCAGCGCATTCCGCTCGCCGAGCCCGGTACCGGCGGCGCGTATCAGATCGCGGTGGGATTCGTCATGACGCCGGACGAGGTCGAATTCAACCGCCGCGGCACACGCTAGGATTTCGGGCCGGCAAGCACCGCCCAAGCGGACTCGACGAAAAGCGGCGCGTGGTCGGACAGCGGGCCGTTGATGCGGCCGTAGACCTTGAATACCGCGGCCTGCAGCACGATGCCGACCACCGCGGCGGTCATGCCGTCGAGATCGCGCTTGGTGATCTCGCCGGCGGCCATCGACTGGGCGATGACGTCGCGCACCACGTCGACCGGATTGGGCAGATCCTCGGACAGGCTGGCGAGGAAGTGGTGTTGCGTCAGCAGATGATAGGCGAAGACCGTCCAGTCGGCGTCGGCCCACTCGCAGTAGCAGCGCACGATCGCTTCGGTCTTTTGCTTGAGCTTCTTGTGCGGCTGATGCGCCTGCAGGAGCGCGTCGGCCAGCGCCACGTGGTGGCGAGTGAACAGGTCGAGGGCCAGCGCGTCCTTCGACGGGAAATAGCGATAGATCGTGCCCTCGGCGACCGAGGCCGCCATGGCGATCTCACGCGTCGTGGTCTCGGCCACGCCGCGCGCCATGAACAGGGTCAAAGCCGCGCGCTCAACGCGCCGCTTGGTGTCGTCTGCCTTCCCCATTACATTTCAGTTTACCGCCGTCAGCCGGTCGTGAGAAGACGAAACTCGTCGTTCGCTTCAACATATAGGGGTTTTCGCATATACAATGCGCGATATGTAGTAGTACCTCGTTTTTGACGATCAAATTTTGCGCTGAAAGCGATTGACCGCCCAATCCGTTCAACCGCCCGAGATAGGACCACAGGCTGTGTAACTAAACGGCGTTCGCCTGCCCTAATCGGCGCAAATGGCGAAAATGAGCGCCGATCAAGCCGATCCAGGTCGTGCGGCGATGCGTGATCTGGTGCCGTCGCGCGAGCCTCTCGATGATCGCCGAGATCGCCGGATAATGCGCGTGGCTGACGGCCGGAAAAAGATGATGCGCGACATGGGCGTTCAAGCCGCCGACGAGCGCCGCGGCCAGCGTGCCGCTTAAGAGATAGGAGATCAGCGCTTCGAGTCTCATACCGTTCAGCATCGGCCCGCGCGCGTCGTGGTCGAACGCTTCGGGCTTGGCGGCAGCGGGCTCAGGGTAGTAGCGCTCTGCCAAGAGATGCATCGACTACAAGGTTGGCCCCAGCTTTATGCCGCAGCCCGTCGTCGTCTGGATCGCGATCACCGTACTCCGCTACTAGCCGCTCACGTTGCGGCGCTCGGGCGATCTTTTCGCTCGCCGCCGTTCTGTAGGGCGTCGGTCTGGGTGCGTCTCAGGGAGCTTGTGTCGCTGTCATCGCCGAAGGTGAGGGCAAGCCACCAGCGCGGCGCAATGATCCGCAGGTCTTTCGGTGGGACCCATACGCGATACCGCGCTTTAATATTCCGGATAGGCAAGGGCCGGGATGACGACGACGGTGAAGATGCTGTTGCTTCCTCGGAGCACAACACCAGCCAGATCCCCATCCCGGCTCCCATCAGCACGATCAGCGTCGGCAATGTCGTGAAGTGCGTGTACATAAGTGAGAAGGTGAAGGAAAACACCACGAAGTCGGCATCGCGGCTCTTGATTGCGACGCCAAGGCCGGTGCCGATGCTCAATGCGAGCAAGATCGCCATCGACGTCATGAGCGGGAGGCCGATGCACGGCCCGGCGGTGGGCGGAAATGTTCTGACGACGCCTCGGCAAATCAGTGTGCCCAGTGCGAAGCTCGCGACAGCGACGCCAAGGTCGCCCCAAACGCCAGCCTGTACCACGGTATGGAAGTCGAACAATTTATGCATCTTGTAGTTCAGGCCAGTGGCGACCCTGGAGGCGCCAACGCCCGCCATCGCTGCGACCACGCCAAACAATAGCGCCCGGCAGTTCGGATTGTGTCGATCCCACATGACAATCTTTAAATTAAACAATGTTCAATATAATATGAACCATGTTCAATTAAACTTCAAGCGGCTTTTCCACTGATATGTCGCGACACGCGGCGTTGCCCCGCTCTAGGCCCATCGTTATGGTGCGCGCGTCAGATGATCCCCATGGGAGAGAGCGTGTCCGTTGCGACGGGGGCGCCGCCGAAGGAGCAACCGCCCCGGAAACTCTCAGGCACCAGGGACCGTGGGGGGATGGCGCTCTGGAAAGCGGTCGCGTGCGCGCAAGCGTGGGGCGGCCCACCGACGAGGTAAGTCGGCGGCGCGATGCACGCGCTCCGGCCAATCTTTCAGGTCACCGGACAGAGGGGGCGCAGGCGATGCCATCGGGCGTCGTCATGCGCCGATTCTGTAGAGGTGACCGGTGACCGACGCCCCCTCGTCTGCCCCGCTTCAGCGCACGCCGCTGTATGATTTGCACCGCGAGCTCGGCGGCAAGATGGTGCCGTTCGCTGGCTACGAGATGCCCGTGCAGTACCCACAGGGCGTGCTCGGCGAGCATCTGCATACGCGTAGCTCCTGCGGCCTGTTCGATGTTTCGCATATGGGCCAGATCCGGCTCACGGCGAAGCTGGGCCAGGATCTCGCCGGCGCGATGGAGTCGCTGGTACCCGGCGACATTCGTGGGCTGAAGCCCGGCCAGATGCGCTACACGCAGCTCACCAACGCTGCTGGCGGTATCCTCGACGATCTGATGGTGACCAGCACCGGCGATCACCTGCTGCTGGTGGTCAACGCCGCGTGCAAGCACGACGACCTCGCCCATATCCGCAAGGGAATCGAAAGTCGCGTTGAGATCGAGCCGATGTTCGCGCGCGGCCTGCTGGCGTTGCAGGGGCCGAAGGCGGTCGATGTGCTGAGCCGCTACGCCGCGCAGGCGCGCACGATGGTGTTCATGACCGGCGCCTTCCTGCGCATCGACGGCGTCGAATGCTACGTCACGCGCTCCGGCTATACCGGCTGCGACGGCTACGAGATCGCCACGCCGGCCGATTCGGCGGTGCATGTCGCGCGCCTTCTGCTGTCCAACGACGCGGTCAAGCCGATCGGCCTGGGCGCGCGCGACTCGCTGCGCCTGGAGGCTGGCCTCTGCCTTTACGGCCACGACATCGACACCACGACCACGCCGGTCGAGGCCGGGCTGCTGTGGAGCATCGGCAAGGAACGCCGCGCGCAGGGCGGCTTCCCCGGCGCCGCGGTCGTGCAGAAGCAGATCGCCGAAGGCGCGCCGCGCCGGCGCGTCGGGCTCAAGCCCGAAGGCCGCACCATCGCCCGCGAAGGGGCGGAGATCGCCGACGGTTCCGGCAAGGTGGTCGGCAAGGTGACATCGGGCGGCTTCGGACCGTCGCTCAACGGGCCGATGGCCATGGGCTATGTCGAGCGCGCGCACGCCGCCAACGGCACGAAGCTTGCCCTCATGGTGCGCGGCAAGCCGGTCGCGGCCGAAGTGGTGCCGATGCCGTTCGTCAAACACACATATTTCCGCGGTTAGGGGAGAGCGACAGTGCTGAAATTCTCGAAAGAGCACGAGTGGGTGCGCGTCGAAGGCGACATCGGCACGGTCGGCATCACCGACTACGCCCAGCAGCAATTGGGCGACGTCGTGTTCGTCGAGGTGCCCGAGGTCGGCCGCACGGTCGAGAAGGGCGGCGAGATCGCGGTGGTCGAATCGGTGAAGGCGGCCTCGGACATCTACGCGCCGGTCGGCGGCACGGTCGTCGAGGCCAATGCGGCGCTGGCGGATTCGCCCGGCGATGTGAACGCCGATCCGATGGGCAAGGCCTGGTTCTTCAAGCTCAGGATCGCCAACAAGGGCGAGCTCGGTGAGCTGATGGACGAGGCGGGCTACGCTGAGTATGTGAAGGGCCTCGAGTAACGATGCGCTACCTCCCCCTCACCGACGCCGACCGCGGCGAGATGCTCTCGGTCATCGGCGTACGCTCGGTCGACGAGCTGTTCCGCGACGTGCCGGAAGCGGCGCGCCTGAAGGGCAAGATCGACGGCCTCGGCGACCATATGGGCGAGCTCGAGGTCGATCGTGCGTTGTCGGCCATGGCGGCCAAGAACCGCGCCGCCGGCGCCGGGCCGTTCTTCGTCGGCGCCGGTGCCTACAAGCACCATGTGCCCTCGAGCGTCGATCACCTGATCCAGCGCGGCGAGTTCCTGACCTCCTACACGCCGTACCAGCCCGAGATCACCCAGGGCACGCTGCAATACCTGTTCGAGTTCCAGACGCAGATCGCGCTGCTCACGGGCATGGATGTCGCCAACGCCTCGATGTACGACGCCAGCACCGGCGCCGCCGAGGCCGTGCTGATGGCCAACCGCGTCACGCGCCGCAACAAGGCGATCCTGTCGGGCGGCCTGCATCCGCAGTACCGCGCCGTGATCGAGACCACCGCGCGCTGGCAGGGCTTCAAGGCTCTGGGTGCCGCGCCCGACGCGACGGGTGTCGAGGATCTCGCCGCACAGGTCGACAAGGAGACGTCCTGCGTCGTGGTGCAGAACCCCAGCGTGTTCGGCCACGTGCGCGATCTGACGCCGCTGGCCAAGGCCTGCCACGATGCCGGTGCGCTCCTGATCGTCGTCGTCACCGAGATCGTGTCGCTCGGCCTCTTGATGCCGCCGGGCGAGATGGGCGCGGATATCGTCGTCGCCGAGGGCCAATCGCTGGGCGTCGGCCTGAATTTCGGCGGCCCCTATGTCGGCCTGTTCGCCACACGCGACAAGTTCGTGCGGCAGATGCCGGGTCGTCTGGTCGGCGAGACCGTCGACGCCGACGGGCAGCGCGGCTTCGTGCTGACGCTCAGCACGCGCGAGCAGCACATCAGGCGTGAGAAGGCGACCAGCAACATCTGCACCAACTCCGGTCTGTGCGCACTGGCCTTCACCATTCATCTGACCCTGCTGGGCGAGGCGGGCTTCACCCGGCTTGCCGAGCTGAACCACGCCATGGCGGTGAAGACCGCCGACGCGCTGGCGCAGGTCAGGGGCGTGACGGTGCTCAACAGCGCCTTCTTCAACGAGTTCACGGTGAAGCTGCCGAAGCCCGCGGCGCCTGTCGTCGAACGGCTCGCGGCCAAGGGTGTGCTGGGCGGCGTGCCGGTGTCGCGCCTGATCCCCGACGATCCCGCAATCGCCGACCTGCTGCTGGTCGCGGCCACCGAGACGGTGACCGACGCCGACATCGCGGCGCTCGCCCGCGCGCTGACGGAGGTGCTGTGATGGTCCAGTCGCTCGACCGGTCCCAGGGCCGCAGTGGCGCGCTGTCCGCGTCAGGCACCACCGCACCGACCTTCACCGGCAACCGCGCGCTGCAGCTCGAGGAGAAGCTGATCTTCGAGATGGGCCAGCCCGGCCGCTGCGGCGTCGATCTGCCCGAAACACCCAAGGTCGCGGAGCGTCTCAACGGCCTGCGCCGGCGCGGCGCCATTGGCCTGCCCGGTCTCGCCGAACCGCAGGTGGTGCAGCACTACACGCGCCTGTCGCAGAAGAACTACGCCATCGACATGGGTCTCTATCCGCTGGGCTCGTGCACCATGAAGCACAATCCCCGGCTCAACGAGAAGATCGCCCGTCTGCCGGGCTTCGCCGACGTCCATCCGCTGCAGCCGCAATCGACGGTGCAGGGTGCGCTGGAGCTGATCGACGAGCTGGCGCGCTGGCTCAAGACGCTAACCGGCATGCCGGCGGTGGCGATGTCGCCGGCGGCCGGCGCGCATGGTGAGATGTGCGGC
Source organism: uncultured Rhizobiaceae bacterium (assembly GCA_964437145.1). Taxonomy (GTDB): domain Bacteria; phylum Pseudomonadota; class Alphaproteobacteria; order Reyranellales; family Reyranellaceae; genus JAFAZJ01. Next base: position 16,877 of record CAYTFW010000097.1, on the reverse strand, counting down.
ATGATGGCGATCGCCGCCGCATTGCACGCGCGCGGCGAGAGCCACCGCAAGACAGTGCTGGTGCCGGAATCGGCGCACGGCACCAACCCCGCGACCGCCGCCGCTCTCGGATTTGTCGTGAAGCCGATCCCGGCGACCGACGACGGCCATGTCGATGTCGCGGCGCTCAAGGCGGCGCTGGGCCCCGATGTCGCCGCCATCATGCTCACCAACCCCAACACCTGTGGGTTGTTCGAGCGCGACATCCGCGAGGTCGCCGATGCGGTGCACGCGGTCGGCGCCTACTTCTACTGCGACGGCGCCAACTACAACGCCATCGTCGGCCGCGTGCGGCCGGGCGACCTCGGCGTCGATTGCATGCACATCAACCTGCACAAGACCTTCTCGACGCCGCATGGCGGCGGCGGGCCGGGTTCGGGTCCGGTCGTGCTGTCGGATCGCCTCGCGGCCTACGCGCCGCGTCCCTGGATCGTGCGCGACGCCCAGGGTTGGCGCGCGGCCGAGGAAGGCGCGGTAGTCGACGGCCAGCCGCTGGGCCGCCTGAAGGCTTTCCACGGCCAGATGGGCATGTTCACCCGCGCGCTCGCCTACATGATGAGCCACGGCGCCGACGGCCTGAAGCAGGTCGCCGAGGACGCCGTGCTGAGCGCCAACTACGTCATGGCGCGGCTGAGCGTCGAGATGACGCCGGCCTTCGGTGGCCCCTGCATGCACGAGGCGCTGTTCGACGACAGCTTCCTCAAGGACACCGGGGTGAGCACGCTCGACTTCGCCAAGGCGATGATCGACGAGGGCTTCCACCCGATGACCATGTACTTCCCGCTGGTCGTGCATGGCGCGCTCTTGATCGAGCCGACCGAGACGCAGCCCAAGGAGTCGCTCGACCAGTTCTGCGACGCCCTGCTGCATCTCGCGCGCAAGGCGAAGACCGGTACCGCGGCCGAAGAATTCCGCGCCGCGCCGACCATGGCGCCGCGCCGCCGTCTCGACGAGACGCTCGCGGCGCGCAAGCCGGTGCTGCGCTGGAAGCCCAGCAACAACCCGCCGACCGATGCGCCGACACGCCAGGCGGCGGAGTAGTGCCACTACCTTCCCCTGCGAGCGGAGGAAGGTAGGCGAATGCGTTTATCGCGCCGCTTGGGCGTCGGCTTGGCGTCGGCGGCGGTCGATCCACGCCATCAGCGTCATGGCGAAGAGCGCCGAGGCGCCGAACAGGTAGATGCCGTTCTGGGCGCGGAAGCGCACCAGGAAATCACCCTGCAGCGACACGACGATGATCGCCACCACCAGCACGTCGAGCATCGACCACTTGCCGATGCTGACGGCGATCGAGTGCAGCGGCCCGGTGCGATGGTAGGGCGTCAGCCAAAGGAACGCCGCGACCAGCAACTTGAGCGCCGGCAGCGCCACCGAGAAGGCGGCGATGACGATCGCCAGCGGCCAGGACTCGGAGAACCACAGATCCTGGATGCCCGACAGCACGCTGTGTGTGGAGTCGAACAGGCGTACCTTGGTGACCTTCACCGCCGGCACGACCAGGCCCAGCGCCAGGGTGATCGCGGTCAGCGCCCACAGCACGATCAGCCACGGCGTGTCGCGCGGATGGCGGGCGGCGAGGGAGGCGGACATCGGCGCAGTCTAGCAGGACCGCGCCGAGCCGCGAGCCAGCCGCGCTACAGCGCGCCGGCGATGTCGGGCGAGTTGAACAACTGCTCCATGTGCTGCTTGAAGACCGGCGGCACCTCGCGCGCGAAGATCTTGCGCGGCAGGTCGATGTCCTTCTTGAGCTCACGGCTGTCGGCGACGCGTTGCGAAGCCAGCACCGTGCCGTTGCGTCCGATCACAAACATCTCCAGGTCACTCAGGTGGCGGAAGACGTAGCCGAGGTCGGTTTTCCACTCCTGGACAGTCAGGAGCACCGCCTTGGGTGCGCTTTGCGACAGCTTGGCGACCGCGTCGGCCTTCGACATCTTGGGCTCCAGCCGTACCACAGTGACCTGCGTGCCGTTGCGGGTCAGCGAATCGGCAACCGCCTTGGCAAAGTCGTCGGCCATCGGCTTGCCCGACGCTGTCGAGGCGTCGAACGGGTTGTTGAAGCCGCCGCGGGTCAGCCCGGTGAAGTCTTCCTTCTTGCTGCCGTCGAGCACGTAGGGCCGCTGGTCGTGCACACCGACCGCGATCTGCGGCGACTTCGCCCGAATGTCGGCCGACAGCTGCTCATACTCGTGCTTCACGCCGACCGCACAGGCGCCCAGCGACAATGCCGCGACCATCGTCAGCAGCAGCGAACAGAAACGACGCATGATGACTTTCCCCCTTAGTCAACCGAAGCGAAAGCCGTTGATCCGTCACGGCGTTGGAGACGATGCATGGCGGTCCCCGGACTTCGCCCCCTGCGTGCAAGACAAGCTGGGCTTACCCCCACCTGTCAACGCCACCAATACACGGTCCACAACCAAGAACCCCGCCTCGCGGCGGGGTTCGTTCACGCGACTCGGTGGGTCGGATTCAGTTCAACCGCCTGGGCAGATCGGCGATCGCCTGATCCACCAGCTCGGCACCCTGGCCCGAGCGCATGCGGTCCTCGAGCAAGGTGCGAGTGGCGGAGATCGCGGCGTCGACGGCGGTGGCGCGCACCTCGGCCATGGCCTTGGCCTCGGCCTGGGCGATGCGGTCCAGCGCCTGGCGCTCGCGCAGCTTGATGGTGTTGGCGAGCTCGGTCTCGGCGCGCGCCTTGAGCGAGGCGGCCTCGGCCTTGGCGAGATCGATGATGCCCTTGGCCTCGCTCTCGGCGGCGTCGCGCTTCATCTTGTACTCGGCGAGCGTCGCCTCGGCCTCGGCGCGCAGCTTCAGCGCGTCGTCGAGCTGCTTGGTGATCGCCACGGCGCGCTGGTCGAGCATGCCGGTGATGCCCTTCCACGCCGCCTTGCCGGCGATCGCCAGGAAGATGACGAAAGAGACCGCGACCCAGAAGGTCGGGTCGGAGAAGATCGAGCCGCCCGTGCCACCCGGGCCGGCGGCCCATGCCGAGCCGATCATCGCCTGCCTCCCTGCAGCGCCGCACCGACCAAGGTGTCGACCCGCGCCGCGTCGGCCTGGCCGCCGACCAGCTTGGTATAGGCGGCCTGCGCCACCTCGACCGCCATCGAGCGGACATTGCCCATCGCGGCCTGGCGTGCCTCGGCGATGCGCGACTCGGCGGCGGCGATCTCGCCGCCGATGCGCTGGCCGACCTCGGTGAGCTTGGCGTTGGTCGCAGCCGAAGCGGCGTCGGCCGCCGCGCGGTTGGCGGCCTGCGCCTCGGCGCGCGCGTCGGCGATCGACTTCTCGTAATGCGCCAGCGCCGCCTTGGCCTCGTCGCGCGCTTTCGCCGCCGCATCCAGGTCGCCCTGGATCTTGGCGGCGCGTGCCTCGATCGTGCCGCCGAGCGTCGGCATCACGACCTTGGACATGATCACGTAGAGGATCGCGAAGCAGACGATCAGCCAGAAGATCTGGCTGGGCATCGTCTTCGGATCGAACTGCGGCATGCCCTTCTTGGCCGGGTCGGCGGCGAACGCGGCGGCGGAGGTGAGCACCACCACCGACGCGGCCGCGAGCGCGGGCGCGAAGCGGGCGAACAGCTGATACGGCTTGACCATCTCAGTCACTCCGGACGGCGCGACCAAGGGCGCCGCTCCCGTCGGTGATGATAGCGGGGCGCGAACGCCCCGCGACCGGTCTCAGCCGAACAGCGCGATCAGCGCGACGATCAGCGCGAACAGCGCGATCGCCTCGGTGACGGCGAAGCCGATCCAGATGTTCGCGCCGATCTCGGCCTTCGAGGCCGGGTTGCGCGACAGCGCCGTGATGTAGCTGCCCCAGATGTTGCCGACGCCGATGCCGGCGCCGATCATGCCGATGGCGGCGAGGCCGGCGCCGATGAACTTGGCGGCTGCGGGATCCATGGTTGTCTCCGTAGTGAAAAGCGTTGGATCAGGGGTGAAGGGTTACGGGCGCGACCAGCTCAGTGCAGGTGCAGCGCGTCGTTCAGGTAGATGCAGCAGAGGATGGTGAAGATGTAGGCCTGCAGAAAGGCCACGAGGAATTCCAGCGCCGTGATGCCGACCAGGACCAGCAGCGGCACCCAGCCGCCGACGATGCCCAACGCCACGACGAAGCCAGCCAGCACCTTCAGGAGCACGTGGCCCACGGTCATGTTGGCGAACAGACGCACCGACAGGCTGACCGGCCGCGACAGGTAGGAGATCACCTCGATCGGGATCAGGATCGGCGCGGTGGCGAGCGGCGCGCCGTGCGGGAAGAACAGCGAGAAGAAGTGCAGGCCGTGCTTGAAGATGCCGATCAGCGTGATGACGATGAAGATGGCGAAGGCCATCGCGAAGGTCACGGCGATGTGGCTGGTGAAGGTGAAGGTGTAGGGGATCATCCCCAGCATGTTGCCGAACAGGATGAAGATGAAGAGCGAGAACAGGAACGGGAAGTACTTCTTGCCGGCGTCGCCGACATTGTCGCGTATCATGCCGGCGACCATGTCGTAGAGCATCTCGGCCAGGCCCTGCAGGCGGCCGGGCACCAGTTGCTTCTTCGAGCCGGCGGCGATCAGGAAGATCGACGCCACGCCGACGGCGGCGAACATGAAGGCGGCGGAATTGGTGAAGGTGATCGGCACCTTGCCGATCATGAACAGCGGCTTGCTGAGATCGACGATCTCGAACTGCTCGAGCGGACTTGCCACGATCCCACCCCTGACGCGGGCGATCCCGTTACGGGGACCGCGACTGATCCTTGGCCTCGGACGCGACGGCCGCCTTGCGGCGCGCTTCCTCGGCCTGTGCCACGCGGTAGACGTTGAGGAAGCCGGCGCACGACCCGAGCAGGAAGCCCACGATCAGCAACCAAGGCTTGGTTCCCAGCCAGCGATCCAGCACCAGGCCAAGAACCGTTCCGACGACCACACCCGCGACCAATTCGATGCCGATGCGCAGTCCGACGCCGATCTTCTCGGTGCCGCCCCGAGGACCACCGCCGGGCTTCCCGACCCTGCGCTCCTGAGCCTGCCGCGCGGCGTTGACCCGTGCGTCGAGCTCATCGAGCGAAGGCGGCTTCTCGCCTGCGGCCATCCGGGCCTCCTCGCATCGTCGATTCCGCGCCAAATCACGCGGAGAACCGCGCCCCCGGACGAAATCGCGCCGCAACCTAGGGGGTGGGGTATGGGGTGTCAAGCGGCAAGGCGTCACACAGTTTCGCCGGAAAACGCAATGTTTTCAGGCGCTTTTCAACGGCTTGGCGAGCGGGTCGAAGCGGCGTCCTTGCCCTAAAAGATAGTCGCCCGGCCTCGTCGACCGACGCCCCCGATCTCGTGCGGACAGGGTTGATGTGACGGTCGGTGTCTAACCGGCGCCTCCAGGACAGCGGACAGCAAAGAGCCCGGGCGTTGCCGCCCGGGCTCTTCCTCTCCCCTCGCCCGATTTAGAAGTCAGCGCTCGAAGGCATCGCGGACGGGGTCTCCTTCTTCGGGATCTCGGCCACCAGAGCTTCAGTCGTGATCAGCAGCCCGGCGACCGATGCGGCGTCCTGCAGCGCGGTGCGCACGACCTTGGCCGGGTCGATCACGCCGCTCTGGACCAGGTCCTCGTACTCGCCCGTGGCGGCGTTGAAGCCCCAGCTGTACTCGCTCTTCTCCAGCAGGCGGCCTACCACCAGCGAGCCGTCCTCGCCGGCGTTGGTGGCGATCTGGCGCGCCGGCGCCTGGATGGCGCGGCGCACGATCTCGATTCCCGCCTTCTGGTCCTCGTTGGCCGGGTTGAGCTTGTCGAGCGCCTTGGTCGCGCGCAGCAGCGGCACGCCGCCGCCCGGCAGGATGCCTTCCTCGACCGCCGCGCGCGTGGCGTGCAGCGCGTCGTCGACGCGATCCTTGCGCTCCTTGACCTCGACCTCGGTTGCGCCACCGACGCGGATCACCGCGACGCCGCCGGCCAGCTTGGCCAACCGCTCCTGCAGCTTCTCCCGGTCGTAGTCGGAAGTTGTCTCCTCGATCTGCGTCTTGATCTGCGTGATGCGACTCTTGATGGCGTCCTGCGCGCCGGCGCCTTGCACGATCGTGGTGTTGTCCTTGTCGATCGAGACCTTCTTGGCGCGGCCCAACATGTCGAGCGTCACGTTCTCGAGCTTGATGCCGAGATCCTCGGCGATCATCGTGCCGCCGGTGAGGATGGCGATATCCTCAAGCATCGCTTTGCGGCGATCGCCGAAGCCGGGCGCCTTCACCGCCGCGACCTTCAGGCCGCCGCGCAGCTTGTTGACGACGAGCGTCGCCAGAGCCTCGCCTTCGATCTCCTCGGCGACGATCAGCAGCGGCTTGCCCGACTGCACGACCGCCTCGAGCACCGGCAGCAGCGACTGCAGGCCCGAAAGCTTCTTCTCGTGGATCAGCACCCAAGGATCGTCGAGCTCGACCCGCATCTTCTCCGGGTTGGTGACGAAGTAGGGCGAGACGAAGCCGCGGTCGAACTGCATGCCCTCGACCACCTCCATCTCGGTGGCCAGCGCCTTGGCTTCCTCGACGGTGATCACGCCCTCGTTGCCGACCTTCTCCATCGCCTCGGCCAGGTAGCGACCGATCTCGGTGTCGCCGTTGGCGGAGATAGTGGCGATCTGCGCGATCTCGTTGTTCTTCGTCACCTTATGCGCGTGGCTCTTGATGTCGGCGACCACGGCCTCGACCGCCATGTCGATGCCGCGCTTCAGGTCCATCGGGTTCATGCCGGCGGCGACCGCCTTGGCGCCCTCGCGGACGATCGACTGGGCCAGCACGGTCGCCGTCGTGGTACCGTCACCGGCCGCGTCGTTGGTCTTGCTGGCGACCTCGCGCACCATCTGGGCGCCCATGTTCTCGAACTTGTCGGCGAGCTCGATCTCCTTGGCGACCGTCACACCGTCCTTGGTGATGCGCGGCGCGCCGAAGCTCTTGTCGAGCACGACGTTGCGGCCCTTCGGACCCAGCGTCACCTTCACCGCATTGGCGAGGATGTCGACACCGCGCAGCATCTTCTCACGCGCTTCGGTCGAGAACTTGACTTCCTTGGCGGGCATGTCCGCTTCCTCCTTTCGTGATGGGGTGGTGGGTTCAGGCGGCGTGGCGCAGCGCGGGCTTCGCTGCGAGCACGCCCATTACGTCGCTCTCCTTCATGATCAGTAGCTCCTGGCCGTCGATCTTGACTTCGGTGCCCGACCACTTGCCGAACAGAACGCGGTCGCCGGGCTTGAGGTCGATTGGGACGAGCTGACCATGCTCGTTGCGCGCGCCCGGGCCGACGGCGAGCACCTCGCCTTGCATCGGCTTCTCCTGGGCGGTGTCGGGGATGATGATGCCGCCGGCGGTCTTCTCGTCGGCATCGATGCGGCGCACGACGACACGGTCGTGCAGCGGGCGGAATTGCATGCAATCCTCCGGGTGCAGATCGATGATGTCATGAGCCCGGGCCTCGCGGCCCGGGAGCATTTGCGATGTAGACAAACGATCCAAGCCTTCAAGATTCCGAGGCAGATTTTTTTGCTTGATGGAGATCGAGAAAAAGTGGCGGTCCTTCGCGTGGGAGAAGAACCGCCGAGTTTTCGATGCCGGGAAAGGGACGAGCCTTCGTTTGGGGAAGGAAATCCGGCACCGGGTTCAGCCGCTGCGCGCCTGCGTCAGGCGGCGAGGGCGCAGTCGGGCAAGCCCGTTCAGCAGGCGCTGCGGCAGGTCCACGATCAGCGCCAACGCGACCAGGAAGATCGCCGTCGGCGCCACGACGAGCATGTGGTCGAACATGGCGTCACGCCGCTCCCGACATGGCCAGCGCCGGCCTCGGCATGTAAGGCGCGTCCAACGTGGGCGGGCGCCGCGCGGCGCCGCCACGATGGGGTGGCGTCGGCGCGTCGAGCGCGGCCAGGGCGACGAAAATGTCACCGACTTTCACGGGACGGAGGCCGCCAGGCGCGAGACGCAGCGTCGGATCGGAGTCCACCGCGCAGGCGTCGGAGGCCCAATGGGCGAGAATGGATCGTTTCTGCTGCAAGGTGAGGGCGGGATCCTCGACCACCGCCCGGGGGTGGATATACCGCGAGGCGGGCGAGACCACCCGGGCTTCGCTGCCGCGGCCGTCGCCGTAGCTCATAGCGCTCCTCCTTCATGGCTAGCGCACCCCGGCCGTCGCCGGGATCGCGTTATGATGATCGGGGTGCCGGGCGCCCGGACTGGGGCGCCTGCGCAAACTGAGGTAGGGCGGATCCGCCGCGGTTCAAGAGACGCACCCCTTGAAAACGCGCGCCGGCAGACTTGATCTTCCGTCGTCCCTATTTTCGATGGAGGTCAGGCATGATCCAAGGGTCGGCGACTGTCCAACGGCCGCGTCCGCCCGCTTTCTCCTTGGCGCTCGACGATGCGCCATGGGGCAACATCCTCGTCCACCAGCCCGACGCCGCCGAGGCGCAGGAGTTGCAACGCATCCTCAAGATCGCGGGTTATCGGGTCATCGGCCCCGCCGCCAGCATGGCGGATGTCGAGGGCTTGCTGGAGCGCAGCGAGATCGACTGCTCTCTGATCGACGCGCGGGCGGGTTTCGAACTCGGCACGCTGATGGACGACCGAGCGATCCCGATCGTCGTCATTTCCAGCGACGTGACCGGCGCGTTCATGTGGCGGGCCTTGGGCAGAATCCTGGTGCCTCGCCCCTATCGCGCCGGCGAGATCCTGCGCGCCGTCCACGAGGCCTCCCGGCGCCGGGCGATGAGTGGGTCGCGATCGGCGCGACGCCCAGATTCGTGAAGCGCGCCCCTTGAAGGGTCGGATGCCCCGACTAAATCGTCGCTCGCGGGCGTTCGTCCCGTTCCGTCCATCCGCACCATCCGTCCGGCACGCCGCGGCGCCCGCGCTGGCGTCGCCGGGCGACCAACGCAGGAGGCCGTCATGGCGGGTCTGTACTCGCATCCCTTCGGCGCGCTGCTGGAATTCCAGAACGCGCTCGATCAGCTTCGCTCCAGCAATTGGCTCGACAGCGGACCCAGCGCTCAGGGCGCCTATCCGCCGCTCAACGTGTTTCGCAAGGGCGACGCCGTGGTGATCATCATCGAGGTGCCGGGCGTGAAGAAGTCCGACCTCCGTATCGAGGCCAAGGGCCGCACCATCCGCATCGCTGGCACCAAGAACCTCAGCCGCGACGACAAGGCGAGCGCGCATCGCCTCGAGCGCCGTGGCGGAAACTTCGACCGCGCCATCACCCTGCCGATCGAGATCGAAGCCGAGGGCATCAAGGCGGAGTGCCGCGACGGCATCCTGGCGCTCTTCGTGCCGCGCGCCGAGAGCGACAAGCCGCGCAGCATCCCGGTCGCCTGACCATCCACCCCAACAGGAGGCAGCCATGGCCAACCAATCACTAGAGGTCCAGGAGAAGAAGGAGCTGGTTTCGAAGGGCGAGCAGACCTCGCCGGCGCGCTACTACGTTCCCACCACCGACATCCACGAGACCGCCGACGCGCTGGTGGTGACGATGGAGGTGCCCGGCGCCGACCGCGGCAGCATCGACGCCAAGGTCGAGGACGACGTGCTGCGCGTCGAGGCGCGCATCGACCCCGCCAAGTACGAGGGCATGGAACCCCTCTACACCGAATACAACGTTGGCCACTTCACCCGGTCGTTCTCGCTTTCGCAGGTGATCGACCAGGGCCGGATCGACGCTTCGCTCAACGACGGCGTGCTGACCTTGACGCTCAACAAGGTGCAGAAGGCGCAGCCCAGACAGATCGACATCCGCTGAGGTCGAGTATCGTCCCGGGCGCGACCTGAGCGCTCCACGCCGCGGAGGAGTCCAGCGCCGCGCCTGGGACGACGGGTCGCCGTCGGATCGAAAGACGCCCTGGCTCGCGGCCGAGCGGCAGCGTCAGAAGTGGGCGTCAAGAAGAAGCCCCGGGTTATGGCCGGGGCTTGAAGGAATGCGAGAGAGGGTTAGTCCTTCTTGGCCCTCAGGCGGCAACGGCCTCGTTGATGATGCGGTCGGCCTGCTCGAGGTCGACCGAGACGAGAGTGGAGACGCCGCGCTCGGCCATGGTGACACCGTAGAGCCGGTGCATCTTGGCCATGGTGACGCGGTGGTGGGTGATGATCAGGAAGCGCGTGTTGCTGTGGCCGGCGATCTCGTGCACCAGGTCGCAGAAACGCTCGACGTTGGCGTCGTCGAGCGGCGCATCGACCTCGTCGAGCACGCAGATCGGCGCCGGGTTGGTGAGGAAGACGGCGAAGAGCAGCGCCAGCGCGGTCAGCGCCTGCTCGCCGCCCGACAGCAGCGACATCACCTGCAGCTTCTTGCCCGGCGGCGAGGCGGCGATCTCCAGCCCGGCCTCGAGCGGATCCTCCGACTCGGTGAGCCGCAGCTCGGCGCGGCCGCCGCCGAAGAGCTTGGTGAACAGCTCCTGGAAGTGGTTGTTGACCTTCTCGAAGGCGGCGACGAAGCGCTCGCGGCCCTCGCGGTTGAGGCTGCCGATACCGCCGCGCAGGCGGTTGATCGCCGCGGTCAGGTCGTCGCGCTCTGAGGTCATGGCGACGATCTGGCGATCGAGCTCGGTGGCCTCTTCCTCGGCGCGCAAATTCACCGCGCCCATGGTCTCGCGCTCGTGCACGAGGCGCTCCAGCCGCTTCTCGGCCTGCTCGATCTCCGGCAGCTCCTCCAGCGACGCCGCCTCGGCGGCCTGCAGGATCGCCTCCGGCGAGACCTTCAGCCGCTCCTCGATGCGCGCGACCGTGGCCTCGCGGTTGTGCTGGGACTGCTCGACCAGGCCTTCGCGGCGTACGCGGCTCTCTCGCGCCTCGGCGAGATCGTGCTCGACCTGCTTGAGCGCCTTGTCGGCGGCGATCTGGCGGCTCTCGCCATCGGCCAGGCGTGACGCGGCGATGCGGCGCTTGTCCTCGGCCTCGTCGATCTGGCCCGACAGCGCGGCGCGCTGCTGGGCGATGGCCGCCGGCTTGGCGTCGAGCTCCTCGAGCTGCGCGACCACGACCTGGCGGCGCTCGCCGAGCTCGGCGAGCTGGCGCTCTGCGGTCTCCAGACGCACGCGCCAGCCCTGGCCGTCGCCGTCGATCTGCCGCAGGCGGGCGCGGCGCAGTTCGGCGTCGCGCGCGAGCGCGTCGCGCGCCGTCTGGCGCTTCACCAGCTCGGCGCGCAGATCGGCCAGACCGACACGCAACGCCGTGGCGGCCTCGCGGTCGATCGCTGGATCGGCGATGGCGGAGCGGCGCGCCTCGCGGAACGTGCGATGACGCTCGATGTCGGTGTGCTCGGCCACGATCTGGCGCAGGGCGTCCTCGAGCGTGGCTTGGCGCGAGGAGAGCGCCGCGGTCTGCCTGGCGATATCGGCGTGCTGCGCGCGGGCATGCGCCAATACGCTCTCGTGCTCGGCGATGGCCAGGCGCGCCGTACGGTCGGCCTCGCGCGCCGCCTCGTGCGCGGCACGCTCGGCGGCGGCGGCCTCGGCGACCACCTCGCGCTCGCGCGCGCTGGCGGTGGCGACGGCCTCGCGCTCGGCTGAGCGCGCGGCCTCGATCGCGTGGCGTTCCTCGTGGCGGGTCGCCTCGACGCGCTCGGCGCCGACGGCGCGGATGCGGGCGATGACACGCTGCTCGGCGGTGCGCGCGGCTTCGACCGCTTCGCGGGCGACGGCGTGGCGCTGCTCGATCTCCTGCAGTTCCGCCTGCGCGGTATCGAGGGCGGCGCGCACCTCGATCAGGCGGTTACGTTGGCTCAGACGCGTCGCCGCCACGGTCGGCGCGCCGGCCTTCACCGTCAGGCCGTCCCAGCGCCACACCGCGCCCTCGCGGGTCACCAGGCGCTGGCCGGGCTTCAGCGCGGCTTGCAGGCGCTGGCCGGTCTCCTCGTCGGCGACGACGCCGATGAAGGACAGGCCGCGATCGAGCTCGGCCGGCGCGCGCACGCGCGACGACAGCGGCTCGACGCCGTCGGGCAAAGCCGGGATCACGCCGAGCGCCGGCAAGGTCTGCCAGTAGATCGGCGCGCCGCGGTCGTAGGATGCTTCGAGGTCGTCGCCGAGCGCGGCGCCCAGTGCCTTCTCGTAGCCCGGCTCGACGGTCAGCGCGTCGATCAGCGGCGGCCACAGGCTGTTGGCAGCCGATTGCAGCGCCGCGGCAATGCCGCTTTCCTCGGCCTTCAGGCGCGTGACGCGGCCGTTGGCCTTCTGCAGGGCGTCGGCGATCTTGGCCGCGATGTTTTCGGCGGCCAGACGCTCGGCGGCGCGCGCCTGCTCGGCCTCCTGCCGCTCGGCATCCGCCCGCGCCATCGTGGCGCGCACGCGCTCGGCCCATTCCGCCTGCGTCGTGCGCACGGTCTCGGCGGCGGCGGCCTGCGCTTGGCGCGTCGCGGCGGCGGCATCGGCCTGCGCGGTGCGCGCGGCCGCGACGGCGGCGCGTTCGGCCGCGCGGGCCTGCTCCAGCGCCGCCGTGCTCGTCGCACGGGTTTCTTCGAGCGCCGCTAGCGCGGCATCGACCTCGGCCTGCACGGCGCCGAGCGCCGGCAGGGCCGAGAGTTCGCGCGCGACCTGGGCGTGCTGCGCCTCGGCCTCGTCGCGCCGGCGCGCGAGTTGCGCCAAGCGGTCGTTGAAGCCGGCGATCTCGCCGCGCAGGCTTTGCAGCACCGCCTCGTCCTCGGCGATCTGCCGGGTCAGGCGATCGAGCTCGGCATCGGCGCGCACCGTCGCCTGATGCGCCGCGTCGCGCGCCGCGTCGGCCTCGGCCTGGCGCTGCTCCTCGCCGACCTGCTCGGCCACGAGGCGCTCGCGCTCGCCGCCCAATTCCTGCAGCGCCGCGTCGGCGTCGCCGCCGCGCTCGCCTTCGCGCGCGGCGTCGGATTCGATCTGCGCCAGCCGCGTGCGGCCTTCCTCGCGCGCCAGCTCGATGCGCTCGGCCTCGTCGGCCAGCGCCTCGGCTGCGACACGCAGGCGCTGCAAGGCGGCGGCGGCGGACGCCTCTTCCATGCGCAACGGCGGCAGCGCCGTCGCGGCGTCGGCCTGCGCCGTGGCGGCGAGGCCGGCCAGTCGCGTGAGATCGGTGACGGTGGCCTCGGCCTCGCGCAGACGCTCCTGCGCCTCGCTCAGTTCCTTCTCGGCGGCCGCGAGCCGCAGCGCCAGCACGACGGCGTCGGCCCGGCGGATATGGTCGCTGAGGTTGCGGTAGCGGCTGGCCTGGCGCGCCTGGCGCTTGAGCTGCTTGTGCTGCTCGTCGAGCGCCACCAGCACGTCCTGCACGCGCAGCAAATTGGCCTCGGCGGCCTTCAGGCGCAGCTCCGCTTCATGACGACGAGCGAAGAGGCCGGTGATGCCGGCGGCCTCGTCGATCACCGTGCGGCGGTCGGCCGGCTTGGCGCTGATCAGCGCGCCGATGCGGCCCTGGCTCACCATCGCCGTCGAGCGCGAGCCCGAGGCGGCGTCGGCGAACATGGTCTGCACGTCGCGCGCGCGGGTCTCGCGGCTATTGACCTTGTAGAGCGAGCCATGGCCGCGCTCGATGCGGCGGATCACCTCGAGATCGTCGGCGTCGTTGAACGCCGCCGGCGCCACGCGGTTGCGGTTGTCCAGGCGCAGCGTGACCTCGGCGATGTTGCGCGCCGGCCGCTGGCCGGTGCCGCCGAAGATCACGTCCTCCATCTCCGAGCCGCGCATCTGCTTGGCCGAGGTCTCGCCCATGACCCACTTCAGGGCCTCGACGAGGTTCGACTTGCCGCAGCCATTGGGTCCGACGATGCCGGTCAGGCCGGGCTCGATGGCGAGCTCGGTCGGATCGACGAACGACTTGAACCCGGAGAGACGGAGGGACTTGAACTGCACGTCGGGTACTCGCTGTCGGTGTTGCTTACTTGACGAGCTTGGACAGGTGCTCGTCGAAGGCTTGCACGGTTCGCGGGCCGGCGAAACGCTGGCCGTTGATGAAGATGGTTGGCGTCGAATCGACACCCAGCGCCACGCCGCCCTGCTGCTCGGCGAGGATCGCCTCCAGCCCCTTCTGGTCGTCGAGGCAGGCCTTGGCCTGCGCCTCGCCCAGCCCGGCCAGCCGCAGGAGCTTCAGCAGGTCGGCCAACGGCTCCTTGCCGGCGGCCCATTGCGCCTGGGTCTGGAAGATGGTGGCGACGACGCCGAAATAGCGGTCCTTGTCGACACATTCCGCGAGCTGGGCGGCCTGGGCGGCGACGCGGTCGAGCGGGAAGTCGCGGTAGACGAGCTTCACCTTGCCGGTGTCGATGAACTTGGTCTTGATCGCCGGCAGGATGTCGTTGTGGAACGTGGCGCAGTGACCGCAGGTCATCGAGGCGTACTCGACGATGGTCACGGCCGCGTCGGCCTGGCCCATCACGTGGTCCTTCTCGGTGATCTGCAGGCCGGCCGGGATGGCGCCCGGGGCCGCCGGCGGGTTCTGTGCCTGGGCGGGGGCGACAGCCGACGTCCCGCCCGGCCGCGAGGTCAGGTAGGCACCACCGAGGATCGCCACCACGGCGACCACGCCTGCACCGAGTATCCAGATATTACGCATCGGAACCCCTAATACCCCAACATCTTGGGGTGCTGGCCTGTGGAGAGTCAACGAAGGCCGATCCGGGTCTTTTCCACACCGGCCGCCGAACCGGGACCGCCGCGCACCTAACAAGGCGGGCGGGCAGCGTCAAACCGCGAAGGCGTGATCACGCTTCAGCCCTTCTCGCGAGCAAGGATGGCACGGCCAAGGCGTTCCAGTGCCGCCTTCAGCCGGTCGTCGGCGATGCCCTCGGTGGCGCTCTTCAGCGCCGCCTGGCGATCGGCCGGCAGGCTCGGCCGGGCCGGCCGGCCCCTGGGCGCGATCGCCGGCAGGGGCCCCTGCACGAGGGCGAGCCGCGCGATGGCCGAGCGGCCGAAATAGGCGTTGATGCGGGCCACGATCCGGGGCGAGTCGTGCTGGAACACCAGCGCCGCCGAAGGCACGACCAGCAGCCGCAAGGTGGTGCCGGTGAGCTTGTCGGGCAGCGATACGCGCGCCAGCTCGTCGCCGACGATCAGCGGCCATTCCGCCAGCAGCGACGCCAGCGCCGTGCCGCGCGCCTTGGCCAGCGGCCGGATCAGCCCGGGCACGGTCGCGCCCAAGCGCTTGAACCGGCCGCGCCGGTCCAAGGTGATCTCGGCCTGGGTATCGTCTTCGTTCATCGGTCGGGGCGCGCCACTCCGGTGGCGCGTCATTATGATATCCGTTCGACGGCACGACGCGCCACAGGAGTGGCGCGCCCCCAGCGGAAAGACATCAAGCGTGGCGCGCAGGTGTAAGGAGTCGGAGGAAGCGATGGCGGAGGCGCCGCAAGGCCCCGATCCGCGCGGGCACGCCGAGCGTCTGCTGGCCTGGTACGACCGCCATCGCCGCGTGCTGCCGTGGCGCGCGCCTGATGGCAAGCGCGCCGATCCCTATCACGTGTGGCTGAGCGAGATCATGCTGCAGCAGACCACGGTGCAGACCGTGGGCCGCTATTTCATCGCCTTCATCGAGCGCTGGCCCACGGTGCGCGATCTCGCCGAGGCGCCGCTCGACGACGTGCTGCATCAATGGCAGGGGCTGGGTTACTACGCCCGCGCGCGCAACCTGCACGCCTGCGCCCGCGCCGTGGTCGATCGCCATGGCGGCGTCTTCCCCGAAAACGAAGAGACGCTGCGCGCGTTGCCCGGCATCGGCGCCTATACCTCGGCCGCCATCGCCGCCATCGCCTTCGATCGCCCCGCCAGCGCCGTCGACGGCAATGTCGATCGCGTCATCGCCCGCCTGCACGCGCTGGACCGGCCGATCCCCGACATGAAGCCTGAGATCCGCGCTCTGGCCGCACGTCTCGTGCCATCGCGGCGCGCCGGCGACTACGCGCAGGCGATGATGGATCTCGGCGCCACGGTCTGTGTATCGGGCGATCCGCGCTGCGTCGTCTGTCCGCTGATGGAACAGTGCGAAGCGCGCCAGCTGGGCATCGCCGCCGAGCTGCCACGCAAGCGCGTGAAGGCGGCGCGACCGGTGCGCCGCGGCATCGCCTTCTTCCTGCTGCGCAAGGACGGCGCGATCCTGCTGCGCCGGCGTCCGCCGCGCGGCCTGCTGGGCGGCATGATGGAGGTGCCGTCGAGCGAGTGGCGCGAGGGCAGGCTGGATCGCGAGGCGGCGCTTCAGCAGGCGCCGCTCGACACACGCTGGCGCGCCCTACCCGGCATCGTGCGCCACGTCTTCACGCATTTCGAGCTCGAGCTGTCGCTGGTCACCGCGCGCCTGCCGACCGAGCGCGCGGCCGCCGCGCTGGACGGCGCGCAGTGGTGCGCCGTCGATCGATTGGGCGAGATGGCGCTGCCGACGGTGATGAAGAAGGTGCTGCGCCACGCGATCATGGCCGGGGGCGCCGGTGGTCGCACAGGAGGCGGACGATAGCCTCAGCGCGCGCTGTCGCTTTTCGCCAGCTTCTCGTCGTAGGCGCGGATCATGCCGGGGATCTGGAAGGCGTCGGCGATCCACCAGATCGACAGGACGATCAGCCCGATCAGGCCGACGACGATCTTCAACGTCACGATGGAGCCGATCAACAGCGCGAGCTGGCCGAAACCGCTGCCCACGCGGCCGACATACATGCGGTGCACGCCGAAGCCGCCGAGAAACGCCCACAGGAGATAGGCGAGGCCGATCGACTTGGCGCTGCCCTCGCCTGGAAGCTGGTTATTGTAAGTCATGTGATCCCCAACCGGCGCGATGGTCGGCGACGGCGCTTGGATTGACAAGCCCGGGATCGGCGCCACCCCGTCATCCTCTCATGACCGTTTGAGTCAAGAGAAGAACGAGTGATAGCACGACG
>CAYTFW010000096.1:0-24654 GCA_964437145.1 uncultured Rhizobiaceae bacterium | reverse complement strand
GCAACCTGCGACTCCCCCTCACCCCGACCCTCTCCCCGCTCGCGGGGAGAGGGAGAACGTTCAACCGTTGTAGAACGGCCGCCCCTCGTTCCTGAGCCACAGCCGCACCAGCAGGCGCTTGCGCTCGGTCTCGGGCCAGTCCTCGAAGCCGGTGCGGCGGTGGCCGATGCGGCGGTTGTCGATAAACTGCATCTCGCCGGGCTTGAAGTGGAAATCGACGCCCATGCCAGGCGCGTTCATCACCTCCTCGAGCGCGGCCATGGCCGCGGCACCGTCGGCATCGAGTTCAGCGCCGGCAAGCTTGTAGCCATTGACCACCTGGAAGCGCGACAGGCGCGCGCGCAGCCGGCCGGCGTGGTCCTCGAACATGGCGTGCCATGTCGTCATGACATCGCCGGGCGCGTGCTCGCGCTGGCGGTCGAAATGGAAGGGCTGGTAGAGGCGCGGCAGCAGATTGCCGTGACGCCGGCGCAGCGCGTTGTGCGCGGCGGCGAAGCTCACGATATGGCTGATACCGCCCGCCTTCGCGGTGCGCATGCACAGCAGCCCGACATAAGCCGGCGAGCAGTTGTTGTAGCTGTTGTCGGTGTGGAAGTTCTGCTCTGCGTTGGTCTGGTCGGGGCGCACGCCGTTGCCCGGCTTCCGGCCGGTGTCGTGCACGTCGTAGATCATCGTGCCGTCCCATTTCTGGGCGACCGGCCGGGCGATCATCGAGCCCAGCAGCCAGTAGATCGCGCGGGCCGTATCGGAGGCCAACCGCTCGATCGGCAGGCGATCGAGGATGACGAAGCCGCGCCCCTCCTCCAGCTCGCGCGCGACGCGCGCCATCAGCGCCGACAATCGCGGCAGGTCAAAGTCAGCCGGACGCAGCGCCGCCAGCGGCAGCGGATTGGCCGTGAGCTCAGCGGCGAGCGCGTCGATCTCGGCCATCGCATCGACCTCGATGCGGATACGGCCGGGGTCGGGGCCCAGCTCCGCGCCGCGCCAGGCGATCGGGCCGGTGATGTCCTGGTCAATCATGGCCCCTATGTTGGGATACAAGATCGGCGCGGACAACATGGCTCGCCGACTGCCCGCCATGCGATAGTCATCTGGAGGTAACGGAAAGCCGCGGGAGCCATGGGCAAGAAGGGCAAGTTCAGCAAGCCGGATACGATCCTCACCGTCGCGGGCCGCGATCCGGAGAGCAATTTCGGCATTGTCAATCCGCCGGTCTATCACGCCTCGACCATCCTCTTTCCCACGGTCGAGAAGCTCAATCACCGGGTGCCCTTCGAGGGTGTCAGCTACGGCCGCAACGGCACGCCGACGCAATTCGCGCTGGAGGAGGCCTTCGCCGAGCTCGAGGGCGCGCATCGTTGCGTCGCCGTGCAGTCCGGGCTGGCCGCCGTCACCGGCGGCATCACCGGCTTCCTGAAGGCGGGCGACCACATGCTGGTCACCGACAGCGCCTACGGCCCGACGCGCAAATACGCCAACACCTTCCTGCAGCGCTTCGGCGTCGAGACCACCTACTACGATCCGCTGATCGGCTCGGGCATCGCGAACCTGATGCGGCCCAACACCAAGGTGGTGTTCGTCGAATCGCCGGGCTCGCAGACCTTCGAGGTGCAGGACATCCCGGCGATCGCCGACGTCGCGCACAAGGGCGGCGCCACCGTGATCATGGACAACACCTGGGCCACGCCGTTGTTCTTCCGCCCGTTCGACAAGGGCGTCGACGTCGTCGTGCACGCCGCCACCAAGTACGTCGTCGGCCATTCCGACGCCATGCTCGGCCTGATCAATTGCCGCGACCGCGCGACCTTCGAGACGGTGAAGAACACCTGCATGACGTTGGGCTTCCACGCCGCGCCCGACGACGTCTATCTCGGCCTGCGCGGCTTACGCTCCATGGGCGTGCGCCTGCGCCAGCACGAGAAAAGCGGCCTCGACATCGCGCGCTGGCTCAAGACCCGGCCCGAGGTCGACAAGGTGCTGCACCCCGCTTTGCCCGACTGCCCGGGCCACGCCCATTTCACGCGCGACTTCAAAGGTTCCTCCGGCCTGTTCGCCTTCACGCTCAAGGGCGAGTGGAGCGACGAGGCCGAGGCGCGCATGCTCGACGGGCTCGGCATCTTCGGCATGGGCTATAGCTGGGGCGGCTACGAGAGCCTGATGATCCCCGGCCATCCCGGCCAGTTCCGCACCGCCGTGCCGTGGAACGAGCGCACGCGCATCTACCGCGTCCATATCGGGCTGGAGGATGTCGAGGATCTGCGCCAGGACCTCGCCGACGGCCTCGATCGATTGAAGGCCAACGCCTGATGGCCCTCGCGATCCGGATCGTCCGCGAAACGCCCGACCAGCCCGACGTGCGCGCCGAGCTGAAGGTGTTCGACGACTGGTATCACGCCACCTACCCGGCCGAGAGCATCCACACCCTGGCGCTGGCCGAGCTGATGGCGCCCAACGTCACGTTCTTCGCGGCGCGCAAGCGGGACGGCCAGCTGCTGGGCTTCGGTGCGCTTGTCGAATGCGGCGACTACGCCGAGATCAAGCGCATGTATGTCAGCCCGGCGGCGCGCGGCATGAAGGTCAGCCGCCGCATCCTCGAACGCCTGGAGGCGCACGCGATATCGCGCGGCTTCAAGGTGATCCGGCTGGAGACCGGCCCGCTGCAGCCCGAGGCGCTGGGCCTCTACCGCACCCACGGCTACCAGCCAATCCCGCACTTCGGCGACTACGACCCAAACGATCCCAACAGTCTTTGCTTCGAGAAGCGGCTGGACAGCTAGCACTCGGAATCACTGATGCCTGATATAGCACCCTTGTCATCCCTCGCTGCGCTCGGGATGACAGGCGCGAATCACCTTTCAATGACGGTCGGTACCAGGATCACGCCCAGGAGGAAGCGCCATGAAGCAACAAGATGTGCTCAAGCATCCGACCCGCGTGCTGACCGCCGACCAGCGCACCGCCTACTTCCGCGACGGCTATCTCGTGCTGCCGGATTACGTACCGGCGGCGTGGCTCGACCGGCTGCGCGCGGCGATGTCGGAACTGATCGAGCGCAGCCGCGGCATCTCGCAGTCCGACGCCATCTACGTGCTCGAGGAGGGTCACTCGGCGGACGATCCGCGGCTCCACCGCATCAGCAGCCCGCAGGACCAGCACCCGGTGTTCTGGGATTTCATGGCCGATCCGGTCATGACCGATCTCGCGGCCGACGTTGTCGGACCCGACGTGAAGTTCCACCACGCCAAGCTCAACGTGAAATCAGGTAGGGGCACGCAGGGCTTTGGCTGGCACCAGGACATTCCAGCGTGGCCGCACACCGACTACAGCCCGGTGACGATCGGCATCTATATCGACGGCTGCACACCCGAGCAGGGTCCGCTCAGCGTCGCCGCTGGCAGCCACGAGGGCCCCACTTTCTCGATGTACGACGACGCGGGCAACTTCGTCGTAAGAATCCGCGACAAGGATCTCGCCTGGCTGAAGGACGACATGATCCGCAGCCTGACCGGCGGTCCGGGCACCACCCTGCTGCTCAACTGCCGCGCCGTACACGGCTCGATGCCCAACAAGTCGGCGGCGGCGCGGCCGCTGCTCCTGCCGGTCTATTCCTCGGCCGACTCTTTTCCCTACACGCCGAGCCCGATTCCCAGCCCACACCAGGGTGACATCGTGCGCGGCACGGCGGCGCGATTCGCGAGCTTCGACACGCGGCCATTGGAGATGCCGCCTGACTGGCGGTTCGGCTACAAGCCGGTGTGGGCACATAAGAAGCCTGCCTACTGACGATAAAGGAGTCTGTGCCTCGAGAAGCGGTTGGGCGGCTGGAATCTGTCATCCCGAGCGCAGCGAGGGATCTCGATGGTTTCCCTGGATCCCTCGCTGCGCTCGGGATGACAGATGCGTTCAACCCGCCCGGCAGCGCGCGCAGATGCCGGCGACTTCCAGCGTGGTGTGGCGCGCGGTGAAGCCGCGGGCATCGGCGGCGCGGGAGATGGAGGCGTTGAGGCGCTCGTCGTCGAGCTCTTCGGCGTTGCCGCACTGCTTGCAGATCAGGAAGAAGCCGCGATGGCTCTCGCCGGGATGGGCGCAGCCGACGAAGGCGTTGAGCGATTCGATGCGATGCACCAGCTCGTGCTCGAGCAGGAAGTCGAGCGCGCGGTAGACGGTCGGTGGCGCCGAGCCGAGGCCTTCGGCGCGCAGGATCTCCAGGATGGCGTAGGCGCCGACCGGCTTGTGGCTCGCCCAGACCAGCTCGAAGACACGCCGCCGCAGATCGGTGAAACGGATGCCGCGCTCGGCGCACACCCGGTCGGCGACCGACAGCGCGTCGGCGACACACAGGCGATGATCATGCGCGGGATCGGTCGGCGTCGGATGGCCGTGATGCGAGCGGGCGTGCGCCATGCGATGCGCTAGCGCGCGATGTCCTTCGGCGGCTCCAGCCGCAAGCGGCAGCCGCAGACCGGGCAGCCGACGACCGCCTCAGGGGCGCGATCGAACTTGCCGGCGCCGTCGAGCTTGCGCTGGAGATCGTCGAGCAGTTGCTGGTGAAAGCTGACCGGCCCGCAGGCTTGATGGTAGGCGGCCAAGACGTCGGGATCGGCCTCGACCAGGCTGATCGCCCCGGCGCGGCGCGCGGCAAGGGCCACGCCGGCGGTCGCGAGCAGCGCGCCACTGGCCCAGACCAACGCCCGCCGTCGGCCGGCATCGATCGCTTCCGTGCGCGCCACCGCGCCCTTGGCCTTGCTCCGCATCGCCGGCTCCCGCATTGAGTTCCGTCCGCATCGCGACTATACGCGCCGCTTGCCCGCACAGCCAAGCCCGGCACGGAGGCATTATCATGGCGGTCACGCCAGCCATCTACCCGCCAGCCGCCATCGCCCAGGCCTTGGCGGCCATCCATTTCGACGCCCAGGGCCTGGTCGCCTGCATCGCCCAGCAGCACGACAGCGGCGAAGTGCTGATGATGGCGTGGATGAACCGTGAGTCGGTGACCGAGACCCTGAGCACCGGCCGCGTCTGCTACTGGTCGCGCTCGCGCGGCCGGCTGTGGCGCAAGGGCGAGGAGTCCGGCCATGTCCAGACCTTGGTCGACCTGCGCATCGACTGCGACGGCGATACCCTGCTGGCGCTGGTCGAGCAGCGCGGCGTCGCCTGCCACACCGGCCGCCACAACTGCTTCTTCCGCGCGCTGCGCCAAGACACGCTGGCCGAGATCGCGCCGGTGATCGTGCCGCCGCAGGAGATGTACGGCCCGGGCTGACGCGCCGGGCGCCATCAGGTATAGTGCGCGGCAATGAAAGAACCCCTCTTGGCGCCGCGCCGGCGCCTGGTGCTGGCCGCGATGCTGACCAGCCCCCTCGGCGCTTGCACGATGCCGGAATGGATGGCCTTCGGAGGGTCGAGCGCGCCCATACCGAGCCGCGCCGAGCGCTTGATCCGGATGGTCAATCGCGAAGGCGCCGACAAGATGTTCGCGCCCGAGGCGCTCAGCGTCATGGGCCTGAACAACGGCCTGCGCGATATCCCGGTGAAGCAGCTGGCGCGGGACGATTTCCGCGGCCGTCACGTCGTCAGCGTCACCAACATCCGGGGACGCGCCGAGGTGATCTTCCATCGCCGCCAGGGCGACCTGCTGGTCTTCCACCTCGCCAATTCGGCGCTGGCCCGCGTCGGCAGCGCCACCTATCCCCGCAACGGCCGGCCGGCGCGCATGAACGAGGGCGCCGGCGAGATGGACTACCAGAACCAGCTCGCCTTCTGGATGGAGCGTATTCCCGGGCGGTGACGGCTCGGCGTATGCTCGCGTCGCGTTCTTGAACGGGAGCCCGTCATGCGAATGTGCATCGCCGCGGCGCTGTCGCTTCTCGTCGCTGGTTGCCAGCCCGCGCCGACGCCCAGCCGCGACCTCGCCTACTGCGAGGAGCTGTTCGCGATTCACGAGCGCTATCTGTTGCCGCGCGGTTTCGACGGCAACGACCGGCGCGACCCGATGGCCGACCTCGCCGTCGATCTGTGCCGCCGCAACCGGGCGCAGGAAGGCATCCCGATCCTCGAAGGCAAGTTGCGACAGGCCCGCTGGCCGTTGCCCGAGCGTTAGAGCACCGCGGGGTTAATCAAACGCACCTGTCATCCCTCGCCACGCTCGGGATGACAGACGCGTGAACGCACTCCTGTAGTCGAAGTCGTAACCGAAGCCGCGCGGGCCGACGTGGTCCAGCGCCTTGGGTGTCAGAAACATCGGGGGCGGCGGCAGCGCGATCACGGTGATGCGCTGGCCGTAACGCACCATCTCGGTGCCGACCGCTTCGCCCGACTCGCTATCCATCGTGCAGAGGATATCGGGAGTCGTGGAAACGATCTCGCCGTCGCGCCGCGCCACGGCGTACTCGTTCTGGAACTCCAGCTCGAAGGTGGTGCCGCGATCACCGTCGAGTCCGAGAAACCGCGCACGACCGCGCAGGAAGCCCGCCGTGATCCGCCGCTCGACGTCCAACACCTTACCCTTGAACAGCGTGACGCCCGCCTCCGCCTCGACCAGCGCGGCCACGGGATCCTCCCGCCGGCGGCGCGCGTCGGCGACCAGGCGGCCGATGCGGATCGCCTTGGTCGTGGTGCGCAGGATGCCGTGCTCCTTGATCTCGCGGCCGGTGCGCGGCGCGGTGCAGGCGTTGGCGACGGAGCCCAGCTCGGCGACGATGCCGCGCGCGATGCGCTCGCGCCGCCTGGCGTTCTCGGCTCGCGGCACGACGATCTCGTTGTCGCGAATGTCGGCCAGGATCAGCGGCACCATCGGCAGCTCGGCGATGGCGAAGCTGGTCATCTGTCCCTCGGGAAAGGCGCGGCCCATGGCGTCGGCGTCGACCACGGGCAGGCCGGTCACCGCCGCGACCATCAGCGGGTGCAGCCCGTTGCTGCCGCCGATCTCGATTGACATCACCGCGCGAAGGTCTCGCCCGAGATACTTCTGCATCGCCAGCAGCGGCTTGGCGGCGAAGCGCGGGTCCGACAGGCGCTCGCGCCCGACCAGCGGCGCGCCGATGCTGGCGACGGTGGCGATGAGATCGTCGTCCGCCAACTCCATCGGATCGAGCAGGCAGACACGCGCGCCCTCGGCGTAGAGCCGGCGCAGGTTCAGATGGGCGAGATAGGGATTGCCGCCGCCGCCGGCGCCCAGGATCCAGGCGCCCGTCGCCAGATGTTCGAGCTCATCCGCCTGGACTTCGCGCATCGTGCCCACTCTCGACCTCCTGGCGATCATACTCGGCTCAGCCGGTGGCCGAGGCCAAATGAATCACCTAGAGTCGAGGCCCTCACCGTCGGGGAGCCTGACCATGCGCCGTTTCCTCTTCGCATTCTGCGCCCTGCTCGCGGCGCTCGCTGCCGCGCCATTCGCCGCCGCGCAGACCACGTTGCGTGTGGTCATGCACGCCGACCTCAAGGTGTTCGATCCGGTGTGGAGCGGCGCTTACATCGTGCGCAACCACGGCTACATGGTCTACGACACGCTGTTCGCCATCGACGACAAGTTCGAGGTCAAGCCGCAGATGGTCGAGAGCTGGACCACCAGCGACGACGGCCTCGTCTGGACGTTCAAGCTGCGCGACGGGCTGGAGTTCCACGACGGCGCGCCGGTGACATCGGACGACGTCATCGCCTCGCTCAAGCGCTGGTCGGTGCGCGATTCGATGGGGCTGAAAGTCGCCCAGGCGCTCAAGGAGTACAAGGTCGTCGACCCGCGCACCTTCCAGATCGTGCTGAAGGAGAAGTTCGGCGCGCTCATCGAATCGCTGGGCAAGCCGTCGGTCGTCGTGCCGTTCATCATGCCCGCGCGCGTCGCGGCGACCGATCCGTTCAAGCAGATCGAGGACTACACCGGCTCCGGCCCCTTCATCCTGAAGAAGGACGAGATGCGGCCCGGCGCGCTCACGGTCTACGTCAAGAACACCAAGTACAAGCCGCGCAGCGAGCCGGCCTCTGGCCTCACGGGCGGCAAGGTCGTGCATGTCGACCGCGTCGAATGGGTGTGGATCCCCGACACCGAGACCCAGGTCAGCGCCCTG
This sequence comes from uncultured Rhizobiaceae bacterium, assembly GCA_964437145.1. Taxonomy (GTDB): domain Bacteria; phylum Pseudomonadota; class Alphaproteobacteria; order Reyranellales; family Reyranellaceae; genus JAFAZJ01. Next base: position 16,591 of record CAYTFW010000096.1, on the reverse strand, counting down.
ATCAAGGGCGAGGTCGACGTGCTCGAAGCCGTCAACCACGACCAGCTGCCGGTGCTGGAGAAGGAGCGCTCCACGCGCCTGATCGGCAGCCGCTCGCCGCAGCAGGTCACGTTCCGCATGAACTGGCTGATCCCGCCGTTCAACGACGCGCGCGTGCGCCGCGCCGCCATGACCGCGCTGTCGCAGGAGGAATTCCTGCAGGCCGGCATCGGCGATCCGCGCTTCTATCGGCTGTGCAAGGCGCTGTTCACCTGCGAGTCGCCGCTGGCCAGCGACGCCGGCATGGCCGAAATGCTGAACGGCAACGCGCAGAAGGCGCGCGCGATGCTCAAGGAGGCCGGGCTGGAAGGCACGCAGATCGTCCTGCTGCAACCCACCGACCTGCAATTGCTGCGGCCCTGGCCGCTGGTCGCCAAGCAGCAGCTCGAGCGCGCCGGCTTCAAGGTCGACGTGCAGTCGAGCGACTGGACCACCATGGTCAACCGGCTGATCAGCAAGAAGGGGCCGGTCGCAGAGGGCGGCTGGAACGCCTTCGTCACCAGCTGGGCGCAAGTCGACATCGTCGATCCGCTGATGAACCCGTCACTCGCCTCGACCTGCGAGAAGGCGCGCGCCGGCTGGCCCTGCGACGAGCAGATGGAGAAGCTGCGCGACAAGTACGTGCAGGCCGCCACGCTCGCCCAGCGCAAGGCCGTGGTCGACGAGATCCAGCGCCACCAGGCGAACATCGTCACCCACGTGCATCTGGGCGAGTGGTTCGGCGTCTCCGCCGTGCGCGCCAACATCGGCACACCAGCGGTGCCACCGCAGATCTTCGTGCTCTGGGGTGTCACCAAGAAGTAGCGAGCAAAAGGCGCGTCAGCGCACCGGCCCGAGTGGCCGCAGCTTCATGCCCTTGCGCAGCTGCTGGTAAGGGTACTCGACCGGATCGGTGATGTGCGCGCCGGGTGATTGCACGACCAGGATGGTCTCGGCGATCGGCTGGAAGTCGGCGCGGAAATGCACCGTCGACTTCAGGCCGAGGATCGGCGTCTTGATGGGCTCGACGCCGACATGACGGAACATCTCCTGGTCGGCGGCCTGCACGCGCTTGCAGGCGAGCACGACGGAGACGCCGCTCTCCTCGTGGGTGAGCAGCGCCATCGGGCCGATCTGGAATTTCGCACCGCCGTAGAACGGGCCGGTGCCGGTGAAGACGCCGTTGCCCAACTTCACCACGCGCCAATCGGCCTCGACCGGTGTCTCGCCGGCGTAGCCGACCACCGCGCCGATGCCCCGGCGCAGGATGTTGCCCTCGCCCGTCGCCACCGCTGCCTCGGCCGAGGGTGGATCGACCAGCATGCCGATCACCGCGCCTTTCGCTTTGGCCTTCATCAGCGCGCGCAGCAGGCCCACCGTGTCGGAGGTGCCGCCGGCGCCAGGGTTGTCCTGCACGTCGGCCAGCACGATCGGCTTGCTGGCGCCCTTCGACAGGCGGATCGCCTCGACCGCCGCCTCGTCGGGCGACCAGAGCTTGCCGGCGAACGCCGCCTCCTTGGCGCGGATCGCGTCGGCGAGCCGATCTGCCGCCGCTTCGGCAGCGGCCTTGTCGTGGCCATAGACCACCAGCGCCGGGCCGCATTGCGCGATGTCGGCCGGCGGGAAGCCCGGTGTGTGCGTGACGCTGACAATGCCCTGGTTGTGCGAGCCGCCGGGCGTGCCCTTGCCGCCGGTCTCGATCTCGTCGAGCAGATCGAACAGGCCCTTAGCCGGCTCGAGATAGGTGCACTGCCAGACCAGCGGGATAAGGAAGTCGACCTGGCGATAGGCCTTGTAGAGCGGCCGTCCGTCCTTCAGCAGGCGATCGAGCAGCTCGGCCGCGCGCCGGCCGGTCGCGGCCATGTCGACATGCGGATAGGTGCGATAGCCGATCATCGCCGTCGAATGGCGCACCATCTCGGCGGTCATGTTGGTGTGGTAGTCGAGGCTGGCGACCAGTGGGATGCTCTCGCCGACGACACCGCGCACGCGGCGCATCAGCTCGCCCTCACCGTCCTCGTGATGCTCCGCGACCATGGCGCCGTGCAGGTCGAGGTAGACCGCGTCGAACGGCCCGAGCTTCTTCAGGTCCTCGACCAGCCAGCCCGCGACCTTCTCGTAGGCATCCCTGGTGACGTAAGAGCTGGGCGGCGCCGAGCACCAGCTGAGCGGCACGATCTCGTGGCCATGCTCCTTGAGCGCGGCCACGGCGCCGGCGATGGGAATGTTGAAGCCGTCGACGGCCGCGATCAGCTCCGGGCCACGCACGAAGGGCGGCCAGGCGTCGGCCCGCTCGAACTCTTCCCAGGTCGCCTTCTGCGGCGCGAACGTGTTCGTCTCGTGCTGGAAACCGCCGACCGCGATGCGCGCCATAACTCGTCCCCCGACCATCCCTTGGCGGCCGGGACGTTAGCAAACCCGCTCAGGCTATTGATAGCGGGCGACGACCCGATCGCTGGCGATGGAGTCGGGCTTCATGTTGATAGCGGTGACGGTCGAAACGCTGATGAAGCAGAGGATGGCCAGCGCCAAGCCATACTCGACCCCATGGCGCTGCCGGCGCGGGACAGACCGGCCGGCCGGCGGTGACGCCGTCTCCCAAGGCCGTGCCGGTCTCTCGATCTTCATCTTTCACTCCTTGATCCGCCTGCGCCCGACACCATCCGATACGGCGAGGCCTTGGAATTAATCTTCACAATGAAGTTCAAATACGACCGTTATAATATTGATAAATAGCAAGATAGTCAATGCATCAAACGTGAAACCGACACGCCTCTTCACATCGGACCTCAGGCGGCCGATAGTGCGAGCAAGTGACGGTGAAGCGCCCGCGATCTCCCGGGACGGAGGGCAGACATGCGCGCGATGGCAGGGTTCCTGACACTGGCGGCGATCAGCCTGCTGGCGAGCGCCTGCGGGCCGGCGATGCGCTGGGACCGGCCGGACGCGAGCGCCGAGACGGTCCAGGCCGACCAGATCGACTGCCGCCGGGCGGCGGCCAGCGAGGCCTTCCGCAGCTACGCCTTCCATTCGGGCTTCGGCATCATGGGCGCGCCGTACTGGGGCTATCGCCACCGGCCCGACTATTTCATGTGGCGTCAGCGGCTGGAGACGGAGCGCGCCTTCTATGAGATGCGCCTGACCAGCTTCTGCATGCGCAACAAGGGCTACACCCAGGTGCCGGTCAACGAGCAAGCCCCCGCCCGATAGGACAATCCACCCCTTGTCATGAAGCCGTCACCCTGCGCCTTTACCCGGCGCTTGGAGGTACCGTGATGGCCGCGTCCCTGAAGCTTGCCGGTGTGCGTACGCTGGTCGATGGCGCCATGACGGCGCCGACGACGATCGACGTCGAGGATGACGCGATCGCCGCGATCGGCCGCGACGGCGCCGCGCGCCGCGAGATCCGCGCCGATGGGTTGCTCGCCCTGCCCGGCATCGTCGACCTGCACGGCGACGCCTTCGAGCGCCAGATGATGCCCCGGCCCGGTGTCTACTTCCGCGAAGACCTGGCGCTGCTCGACACCGATCGCCAGCTTGTCGCCAACGGCGTGACCACCGCCTATCACGGGCTCACCTGGTCGTGGGAACCGGGCCTGCGCGGCAGCGAGCGTGCGCACGCCATCGCCGACACGCTCGATCGGCTGCGCCCGCGGCTCGCCTGCGACACGCGCCTGCATCTGCGCTGGGAGACCTACAATCTGGACGTCGTGCCCACGGTGCTCGACTGGCTGGCGAGGGGCCGCATCCACCTGCTGGCCTTCAACGACCACACGCCGGCGATGCTCAGGCGGGCCGAGGATCCGGTCGCCGTCCTGAAATACGTCGAGCGCGCCGGCGTGCCGGTGGCTGAGTTCACGGCGCTGCTGCGCGACGTGGGCGCGCGCGCCGCCGATGTGCCCGGGGCCATCGCCACGCTGGCCGCCGCGGCGCGCGAGCGCGGCATCCCGCTGGCGAGCCACGACGACAAGTCGCCCGACATGACGCGCCAATTTCAGGCGCTGGGTTGCAGGCTGTGCGAGTTCCCGCTGACCGAGGACACCGCGCGTACCGGCCGCGAGGGCGGCGGCCATGTGCTGATGGGCGCGCCCAATGTCGTGCGCGGCGGCAGCCACCTCAACCTGGTCTCGGCGGCGCGCATGGTGCGCGCCGGGCTGTGCGACGTGCTGACCTCGGACTACTACTACGCCGCCCTGCCCCGTGCGCCGTTCCAGCTCGCGCGCGAGGATGAACGTGACGTCGCCGCCTATTGGCCGCTGGTCTCGACCAACCCGGCACGCGCCGCCGGGCTCGCGGATCGCGGCGCGATCGCACCGGGCCAGCGGGCCGACATCGTGCTGCTGGATACGACTGACATCGACAGCCCGTTCGTCGTGGCGACCATCGTCGCCGGCCGCCTTGTCCACCACGACCGGCGGCACGAAGCGGTCCACCCCGGCTGATCGTTTGACCGCGCCTTGTCCGACTCGCGGTCAGCTTGCCGTTACGATATAGTGTAACACTCTTCCATAGATCCAGATCGCTTTCGCCAGGTTCCCGGCATGACCGCGCATGTCTCGCGCCTCGACGTCCATATTGTTCGCGCCATCGCCGTCGCGGCCGCGGTGACGCTGCTGCCCTCGGTGGCCGTCGCCCGCGATGTCGCGTCCGTTCCCCCGGCGATGCACCTGCCAAGCGCACTGTCGCCCTGGAGCATGTTTCTCGGCGCCGATCCTGTCGTGAAGGCGGTGATGATCGGCCTGGCCTTCGCCTCGGTCGTGACCTGGACGGTATGGCTGGCGAAGACATTCGAGCTGACCTTGGCCAAGCGCCGCGCCACCGATGCGTTGCGTCGTCTCGCCACCGCGCCGTCCCTGCCCGAAGCGCAGCTACGCCTTGGCGCCGACCGCACACCCGTCGCGTCCCTGCTGCGGGCCGCCGCCGAGGAGATCCGGCTGTCCAGCGACCTGCCGGCGGCGGGCATCAAGCAGCGCATCGCCGGCCGCCTCGAGCGCATCGAGGCCGCCGCCGGCCGCGGCATGGCGCGCGGCACCGGCCTGCTCGCCACCATCGGTTCCACCGCGCCCTTCGTCGGCCTGTTCGGCACCGTCTGGGGTATCATGAACAGCTTCGTCGGCATCTCGAAGGCGCAGACCACGAACCTCGCCGTCGTCGCGCCCGGCATCGCCGAGGCGCTGCTCGCCACCGCCATCGGCCTGGTCGCCGCGATCCCCGCGGTGGTGATCTACAACGTCTTCGCCCGCGCCATCGGCGGTTATCGCGCGCTGCTCGGCGACGGCTCGGCCGAGGTGCTGCGCATCGCCGGCCGCGATCTCGATCGCCATCACCCGCGTCTGGCCGAGGCGGCGGAATAGACCATGGCGTCGCGACTCGACGACAACGACGATCTCGTCGAGACCCACGAGATCAACGTCACGCCCTTCATCGACGTGATCCTGGTGCTGCTGATCATCTTCATGGTCGCCGCCCCCCTCGCGACGGTCGACGTGCCGGTCGATCTGCCGGTGTCGACCGCGGCGCGCACGCCGCGTCCCGCCGCGCCGCTGTTCCTGACCCTGAAGGAAGACCTTTCGCTGATCGTCGGCGACAAAGCGGTGCCGCGCGCGGATCTTGGCGCGGCGCTCGACGCCGCCACCAGCCAGGATCGCGAGCAGCGCGTCTTCGTGCGCGCCGCGCGCAGCGTCGACTACGGCCAGCTCACCGCGCTGATGAACGACCTGCGCAAGGCGGGCTACCTGAAGATCGCGCTGGTCGGCCTCGAGGGCGACGCGAAGTGACCGCCGCGCACCCGGTCGATGATCGAGACGGCGCTTGGCGCGGCCTGGCGCGCTGGGGGGCGAGCTTGATCGTGGTGCTGGCCGCGCACGGCGCCGTCGCCGCCGGACTCCTGGCCTGGCCCGAGCCCGAAGATCGGGGCGCGCCGCCGTCTTCGCCGATCCTGATCGACCTGACGCCGGCGGCCGCGCCAATGGCGTCGATCGAGGACGTCTCGCGGCTGATTCCCGAGGCTGAACCGCCCGAGCCGCCGCAGGCGGTGCGCAATCCCGTGCTCGACATGCTGCCGACGCCGGAGCCGCCGCCCGAGGTGAAGATCGAGGTCGCGATCGAGATCCCGCCGCCCGAGCCACCACCGCCCATCGACCTCAAGCCACCGCCGCCCAAGGTCGTTCAAACGCCACCAGCGAAGCCGCCGGAGAGGGCCGCGCCCAAGCGCACCGAGCCGCCACGCGCGCCAGCCAGCGCGGCCCCCGCCGCCGCCGCGGCGGCGGGAGCGCCGTCGCCCGCCTCATCGGCGCCGGCACCGGCGCCACAAGCCAATCCAAGGGCCGCGGCGGCGTGGCAGGGCGCGTTGCTGGCGCATCTTGCGCGCCATAAGCGCTACCCACGCGCGGCACAGAACCGGGGTGATGAAGGCGTGGTCCATGTGCGTTTCATCATGACGCGTCAGGGCGCGGTGATGGCGCAGAGCGTCGAGCGGCCCTCGGGTCACGAAGCGCTCGATATCGAGGCCGCGGATCTCGTGCGCCGCGCGCAGCCGCTGCCGGCGCCGCCCGCCGACGTGCCGGGCGAGCGCTTCGAGCTGGTCGTGCCGATCCAGTTCCGTTTGCGTTGAGCGTTCGCGACGACAAGCGGGGCGGCTTGCCGACCCGACAGTGACCTACCGGATCGACAGGCGCGCCAACGGCGCGGTGCCGGCGTAGTCGCGCAGCAGATCGCTGAACAGCGCCTGGAAGCGCGCGAGGTCGGCGCCACGCAGCATGTCGCGTGCCGACGCCGCGTGGCTCATCGGGTCGACCGCTTCGCCATCGACCAGCACCTCGTAGTGCAGATGCGGGCCGGTCGAAGCGCCGGTATCCCCAGTGAAGCCGATGATGTCGCCCTGGGCCACGCGCGCGCCGGGCACGATGTGGGGCGCGAAGGAGTCGAGATGGGCGTAGGCCGTCGCCAGGCCGGCGGCATGCTCGATCAGCACCCACTTGCCGTAGCCGCCATTGGGCTCGGCCGCCTTGATAACGCCGGCGGCGGCGGCGGGCACCGGCGTACCCGGCGGCAGCGCGTAGTCGACGCCGGTATGTATCGCGTCGCGTTTGCCTAGGATCGGTCCTTCACGCTTGCCGAAGGGCGACGATATCAGCGCGGCGTTGGCCGGCGCCTTCAATGGCGCCTTGCCGACGCTCAGGCCATCGGCGAGCCAGAACCGCTCGGTGCCGCCCTCGGGCCGAAAGCGATGGATCGCCACCGCCCGCCGATCGTGCAGCCTGATCTCGGCCCAGACGACACGGTCCTCGCCGGCGCGGCGGCCGGCGGCATCGAAGCGCCGCTCGACGAGCACGGCGAAGCGATCGCCGCCGCGCACGGCGCGGTTCAGGTCGATCTGCTGCTCGAAGGCGCGCAACGCCTCGGTGGCCGCCGCTGTGGAAATGCCGGCGGCGGTGAACGAGATCGCCAGCGAACCGCGTACGACCCCCTGGGTGCGAAAGACGCGGGTCGTGACGTCGGCGCCGGGCTCCGGATCGCCGAGGCGCAGCCATTCGATGCCGCGGGCGACCTGGCCGCGCGCGGTCACGGCGGCACTAAGGCTGCCGGCGAGCGATTCGTAGTCGAAACTGGGGGTTGGCGGCAGGTTGTCTCGCTCGCCACCGTCCGACCGCAGGAAGGCGTGGCTGAGCGACTCACCGCGCGGATATAGCGTCGGCGGCGGATCGAGATTGTCGCGGCTGGCGGTCGGCGCAGGTGCGTCGCGATGGGTGACGAAGCCGTGCTCGAACGGCGCGCCAAACACATTGAGCGGCAGTTGGGCGGTAGCCCCCGTCGCGCCCAGGGTGAGCGCGACGCCCGTGGCGATCAGGCGAAGGCGTGCGCGCTTGCCCATTCGTTTCGTACGCGTGGCGCGAAATACGAACTCCAGTTGGCGCGGCTGCGCTTCGGGCCCCTCCGGCGCCGGCCGCTCCAGTCGCCGCGCAGTCCCGGCGGCGGCTCGCGCGCGTCGAGCTGGCGGTAGACATAGTGCGCTTTGCGCTGACCCGGCGATCCAGCATGGGCGGTGAAAATTTCGACACGGTCGCCCGGTTCGACGACCATCAGGATGCCAGGCTCGTACCACAGGCCATCACAGCGAGCGAAAAGGCCCGGCTCAAGAAAGAATGACTTGGGCAATTCAGTTACTCCATCACTATAGGGTTAATCATCGTCGCTAATTCGCTGGTTGTAAATGATCATCTTACCAACGTTATGAGATATTAAGAATCTCGTCAAAGCACTGTTCCAGATCACATATTTCCCGATCAGTGGCACCTGATGGCCGGGTGATGACCGGTAGGCGCGATAAAATGGCGCACCCAGAGGCTCTGATCGAGGCAGCCGGCGGCGATGGACGCCGCCGGCGATACCTCCCGGTTCAGGCGGCGCGGCGTCCGCGCAGCGCCACGTCGAGGAAGGCGGCGATGTCGGCGGCGACGCGGTGCGGCACCTCCCAATGCGGGTTGTGGCCGATACCGCCATAGACCGTCAGTCGCGCATCGCGGATCGCCGTGCTGATCAGCGTTTGCTGCGTGTGCGAGCCGATGCCGTCCTTGTCGCCCCACAGCACGAGCGTCGGCGCGGTGATCGCGGCGTGGTCGGCCATAGAGTCTTCGGCGATCTGCGCGTCGAGCGCCGAGCGCCAGACATGCGCCGGCACCTTCAGGCTCTCGGCGACGACGGTCTCGAAGAACCACGACGGCACGGGCCGGGCGAGCGTGCTTTGCTGGAATTCGCGCGCGAAGACGGGGTCGACCGGATCGCCCAGCATGGCGACCCCTTCGCGCAGCGCGGCGATCTCGGCGTGGCCCGTCAAGGTGGTGAAGGCGCCCATGAGGATCAGGGCGCGCGTTCGGTCGGGATGCAGCGCGGCGAAACGCTGCGCGACCTGGCTGCTCATCGAGTGGCCGACGATCACCGCCCGATCGACGCCCAGCGCATCCATGAAGTGACCGACATCGGTGGCGAGCTCGGCCGTGTCGTAGCGCGACGCCGGCTTATCGGAGTCGCCGTGGCCGCGATGGGAGACAGCGATCAGCCTCAGATCCGGCGGCAAGGTCGCTAGCAGCGGTTGGTAGGACTGACGCGAATCGGTGTAGCCGTGCAGCAGCACGACGGGCAAACCCGCCGGGTCACCCCGCTCGAAATAGTCGAGTGAGACGCCCGAGGCGATCGCGACCTTTGCCATATCCGGACTCCATTCCAAAGGAGCCCGGACGATAGGCAGCTGGTCGGTCCATGGCTGTTACTGAGGGAACACTCACTAATCTCAATCGGCCCTTTTCTCTTGGCGGAACCCTCAAGACGCCCCGCAGCGGATTGATTTCACGCCGCTTTCGCATTTTGTGAGCGCTCGTTTAACAACTGTGCTCACAGCCGTGGTGTTTGCTCATCCGGGTCAATCGGGGGAGAGGCATGCTCAGCGGACACGACGTTGATGGCGATCTGCGGGACGTTGCGCAGGCGCTGGCGGACTCCGGAAGCTGCGAGGATTTCTGGGACATCGAGATGGCGTTGCTCGCCCGTGGCCATTCGCCGGCGGCGGCCCGTCGCGCGACAGCTGACGACGCGACGCGCGCCAGCCTGAATCAACGCTGCCACAACGCGTTGCGCCGCACGGCCTGACGAGGTCACCCTCCTCGTCTGAGCACCGCTGTCTGAATGTGGGTTTGACCCGGGACCTCGGCCGCGCTGCCCAGGTGCGCTACTGCCAGGGCACCGACTTATCGACGCCAACCTCTTTCGGGTTGTATCGCTTCGGCTGACCGGCCTTCGCCGCCCCCGGCGTTGTCGGCGGCGCGGGCGGTCTTGACGCGTTGTCGGGCGTGACGCCACCCTTTGACGTGACGTGGCCAGCCGGCCGCCGATTATCCTCGGCGCGCGACACGCCACCCACGCACACCAACGCCACAAGCGAAACCGTGAACGATCGTCGCATGCAAGCCATGGGATCTTTCCTCCAATCCGCCTTGGACAAGATGCGTCGATCACCTTAGCCGCATCGCCGTGGATCGACAGCCCTATGTACTCGCTCGGACATAAGACGGGACGCAACGCTCCGCAGTTGATCGCGAATACCAAGCTACTCCCCTGCGGCCGCGAGTGAATACCGCTGTCATGGTGGCCGTCCGCTTTCGCAAAACTGTCACATCGAAGTCCGAAGTAGGCCTCCGGCATCTCCTGGGTTTTCACCTAAGCTGACGCTTTCATCCGATCTACATCGAGGAGATCCGTCGTGAGCTTGCCCGTCATTCGCGTCTCGATCCTTCGCTGCCAGGCCGAGCAGTTTTCGATGTTCCACACCATGATGGTCGAGGCCGAGCCGGTGCTCGTCCCCGGCATCCAGGCGATGCGTGGCCTTGTCAGCTACTGGGCCGGCGCCGACCAGGCCACATCGTCACTCACCAATGTCAGCGTCTGGCGCACGCTTGAAGATGCCAAGCAGATGGACCGCTTCCAACCAATGCTCGATCTCGGCAAGCGCTTCGCCGAGAAGGGCGCGGTCTTCGAGCGGCCTATCATGAACTACGCGGCGCTCTGGCAGATTTCCGCCGCGGAATCCTGAGGTTTCCCGCTCCAGGTTCCGCGGCGCCGCCGCTCTAGGGCAACGAATTTGTCCAAAGCGGCTGACCGGCGGCCAGCCAGCACCTAAGCCAGCTTGAATGGCAACGCGCGCGGTGTTTGGCCCGTCAGTTTCGCAACGGCGTTGGCGATCGCCGGCGCCAGCGGCGGCAACCCTGGCTCGCCTACTCCCGTCGGCGGATCCGCGCTCGGCACGATGTGCACGTCGATCGGCGGCAGATGCCGCATGCGGGCGACCGTGTACTCGCTGAAGTAGCCCTGCTCGACAACTCCATCCTTCAGCGTGATTTCCGAACCCGGCAGCGTCGTGCCGATAGCCATGAGCGCCGCCCCCTGCACCTGTGTCTCGACGGAGCGCGGGTTGATGCACAGGTTGCAATGCACGCCCGCGGTGATCCTGTGGAGGACGGGCATCTTGGCTTCGATCGACGCCTCGACGACGTAGGCGATCACGGTCTCGAAAGACTCGTGCACCGCGACACCCCATGCGCGCCCCGCCGCCAGCTGGCGTTGCCCGTAGCCGGACTTCGCGACCGCGAGATCGAGTGCCGCAAGATGCCTCTTGTGCTTCGTGCCGAGCAGCTCGCGCCTGAGCGCGACGGGATCCTTGCCCGCGGCGCGCGCGATCTCGTCGATCAACGTTTCCATGACGTAGGCGGTATGCGTGTGACCGACGCTGCGCCACCAGAGCACGGGCACGTTGGCCTTGGCGTTGTGGACCTCGAGCGCGATCGGCAGCGTATAGGGCGTGTCGGCGATACCCTCGACGGTGGTCGCATCGATGCCGTCCTTCACCATTAAGGACTCGAACGGCGAGCCGATCAAAATCGACTGGCTGACGATGACATGCTTCCAGCCGACCACGTTTCCCGCGGAGTCGAGACCGATCTCGGCGCGATGCAGCGCCGAGGGACGGTAGTAGCCACCCTTCATGTCGTCTTCCCGGGTCCACATCACGCGCAGCGGTCCCGAACGCCCCGCTGCCCGGTAGGCCTTGGCGATCTGCGCGGCCTCCACCGCGTAGTCGGACGACGCCACGGCACGCCGACCAAAGCCGCCACCTGATGGCAGCGAATTGATGGTCACGTCCTTGACGTCAATACCGAGCACCTTCGCGACGCTGCCCGCGTCGACGTTGTGCATCTGCGCAGCGTACCACATTGTGCACTTCGCGCCGTCGAACTGGATCGTGCAGTTCAGCGGTTCCATCGCGCCGTGCGCTAGGTACGGGAACACGTACTCGGCCGAGATCTTGCGCGCGGCGCCGGCGACTCTTGCGGCGTCGGCTTTCGTCGCCTTGAGGCCCGGCTTGCCAGCCAGCTCGCGGTACTCGGCAAGCTGCTTCACCGAGTCGGTGCGCTCCAGCCCGCCCAGATCCCAGTCGACTTGCAACGCGTCGCGACCTTGCGACGCCGACCAGAAACCGTCGGCCACGATCGCGACGGCCTGGGCACCGCGATCGAGGCCATCGATCCGCAGCACGTCACTCACGCCTTTGGTCGCGCGGGCCTTGGTGTCGTCGACTCTGGCTAGCTTGCCACCAAATACCGGCGGGCGCGCGACAAGGACGGTCTTCATGCCCGGCAGGTCGATATCGACCCCGTAGCGCTTCGCGCCGCGGGTCACATCGCCCACATCGATACGCGAATGAGGCTGACCGATCAGCTTGAACGTCGCGGGATCCTTCAATGTCACCTTCTCGGGGACCGGAAGCTTCATCGCCGCTTCGGCAAGCGCGCCGAAGTCGGTCGATCGATTGCCCGATGTGAGCCGCCCGGCACTGACGGTGATCTGCTCCGCTCGCACGCCCCACGCGGCGGCGGCCGCCGCGACCAACATGGCCCGCGCGCGCGCGCCAAGCTCGCGATACTGCTTGTAGCTGTTCTTGATCGCGGTCGATCCGCCGGTGAGATGCATGCCGAAGGCGGGATCGACATAGGCGGCGCCGAGAGGGGCCGGGACCGCGCGAACCTTGCTCCAATCCGCATCGAGCTCCTCGGCAAGCACCATGGCGAGACCGGTCTCGCTGCCCTGTCCCATATCCAGGCGATTGCTCTGAATGGTGACCCACCCGTCTTTGGCGATCTCGACGAAGGCCGCCGGCATGTCGGTCGGCTTGAGCGCCGCGGTGGCGGCCCCTGCCGGCGTCTGTGCTTCAGCCTGCCACGCCCCGGCCACTGGCACGATCGCGAGCGCAAAGCCCGACGCCGTCGCCCGCTTGACGAATTGGCGCCGGCTGGGCTCCGCCGTCCGGGGTGTGTTGCCGGCTGCGTCCGCTGAGTTGCCGGCCTGGGCCTTCCCGACTCGGCGCATGATCATCTCGAACGACATGGTCTTGCTCCCTAACCGAGTGCCTTGGCCGCGTCCTTGATGGCGGCTCGAATCCGGGCATAGGTGCCGCAGCGGCAAATGTTGTCGTGCATCGCTTCGTCGATGGCGCGGTCGTTCGGCTGCTTGTTCTCGCGCAACAAAGCGGTCGCCTGCATGATCTGCCCGCTCTGGCAATAGCCGCACTGCGCGACGTCGTGCTTGATCCACGCGTCTTGCACGGCCTTGCCGATCTTGTCGCCCCCGACGCCTTCGATCGTCGTGATCGCGCCTTTCGCGTCACCGACAGCCGTCGCACACGCCCGTGCAGGCTTGCCGTCGATGTGTATCGTGCACGCGCCACAGGCAGCGACGCCGCAGCCGTACTTCGTGCCCGAAAGTTTCAGCACATCGCGCAATGCCCACAAAAGCGGCATGTCAGGCGCGGCATCCACTTGCATGTTCCGTCCATTCACATTGAGCGCGATCATGCGATGTTCCCTTCAAGATCCGGATCGGTGCGTATGAGAAAAAAAAGAGCACCACGACGCTGCTGTTGAGGGGCAGTTCGATCCGCACCGGTCGCGTGTCGCGCAATGGCGCCACGACGTGCTCGCTGTCGCTCCGGCGACGGTGTCTCCGTCGCCCAGATGCTGTCGCGCTCGCGCGTTTTCAAGAAGCTGACGGGATCCACGCGTTCTTTAACGGAAGTTTCCTGCTGCGCATCGCGCACTGACTATCTGTAAGGGTCGAGTGACGCTAGCCGGACACAGCGTTGAGCGCGATGCGATTGCCCTCGCTATCCTCGATCTCGGCGACATAGCCCGCATCGCCAATGTGCTTCTTGGGATAGAGGACCTTCGCTCCACGCCGCGTCGCGCGCTCAAGCGCCGCATCGATATCCGGAACGTCGAAGTAGATGATCGGCCCGGTCTTCGACGGAACGTAGACATCGCCCTTCGCAAGAGCGCCGCTCGCGCCGGGCTTGTCCGCCGATCGTGGAAAGAACGCCATGTCATGGCCGTCCACGCTCTCGCGCCTCATCGAGGTTTCAAACACCGCCTCATAGAACCGGATCGCCCGCTCCATGTCGGTCACCGGAATTTCGAAGTGGAACACGGGATTCATCACTGACTCCGGCTGCGATGCCGTCGCAGATTGATCGTTGGAACCCACAGAAACAAGATCGCCACTCGCGCACCGCAACGCCAGCAGCGAAACCATCAGCGATCGCCGTCCGCACGCCATGGGATTTTCTCTCCAATCCGTCCGGGACCGGATACGGCGGTCACCATGGCGATAGCGGCATCCCTGCGGATGGGTAGCCCGCGCATCGGATCGCCTCACGAGGCAGACCTACCAGAGACCAACTCGCCGCGGTCGAAACTCATGTGCGCGAAGCGGCCGCGATATTCGGCGGGCGTCATACCCGTGTGACGTTTGAACACGCTCCTGAAGAAAGCGATGTCCTCGTAACCGGCTTTCGAGCAGACGGCACGAATGGACGCGGCGCCGCGCTCCAGCAATTCTCTGGCCGCGGATACCCGCAGCATCTGAATGTACGCGCCTGGCAAGCGGCCGGCTGAAACCTTGAAGCGGCGGATGAAATTGCGCGGGCTCATGCCAGCCCGGTCGGCTAGTCCTCGATCTCCTTGATCTTGTCGTCGGAATGCGGTCGCGACAACGGTACCACCGCGTATCCGGACTGCTTGATGCGCGGCATGCTGACGAGAAGCGATTTCGCGCGCTTCAGGGCTATTTCGTGTCCACAGAACTTCTCCACCAAATGCAGGCTGAGATCGATCGCAGCATAGACCCCGCCGCTACAGAACACGCGGTGGTCTTCCGTTACGAACAGTTCAGGGCGCCATCGAACCCTGGGATAGCGCCGGCGCAGCTCATCGGCTACTGCTCAATGCGTGGTCACCTGTCGGTCGTCGAGCAGTCCGCTCTCCGCCAAGAACGCGACGCCAGAGCAAATGCCCGCGATATGGGCCCCGCGGGCATGCCACTTCCGTAGCCATGGCAGCAACGCGGTGTCGTGCGCGATTCGCCCCTGCATGTCCAACCCGGAAGCTGCGGGGACGATGATGTCGGTTTTCTCGATGTCCTGGATCGCGCAATCTGGCGTGATCCTCAGAGAGCAGACGCTGGCCACGCCGCCACCATCGATGGACGCTACGCCTGACAATATGAAGGGGTGATTGTGACAAGCGCGGTGCCACTTGGGCTGCGTGGTTGGAAAGCCTCACGAGTAGTGGCCTGGCTCCGCTTGCCACATCACTTACACGGACACGGCCCCGGCCTCGGCGCTGCATTTTTGGCCGCACGCTTGACATTACTTACGTACTAAGAGTATGTAAATGACATGCTCACCGCCCTCTTCCCGGTCCTGGCTACGGACAGGCTGTCGGCGTCGCGCTCCTTCTACGAAGACCACTTCGGTCTCCGGGCTGTCTTCGTCGCCGACTGGTATGTGCACTTGGCGCACCCCGAGTCGCCGTCGCTCCAGCTCGGACTGGTCGCGGCGGGTCATGCGAGCATTCCCTTCCGTCAGCAACAACCGAACGGCGCCGCGATCGTCACGATGCAGGTCGATGACGTCGATGCGGCCTTTGATGCGCTCGGTAGATCGAACGCGCGGCTTCTGGACAATCCCCGCGATGAGCCATGGGGACAGCGTCACTTCTTCGCGCTGGACCCCGCTGGATTCCTCGTCGACGTCGTCATGCTGATCGAACCGGCCGCCGAGTGTGCGAGCGCGTACGCTGGATCGCCGCCATGAGCCTGAAGTCGGATCCTTTCGGGGGACTGCCCAATCTTGGCGGCACGATCGTGTCACGGCTCCGCGACAGCGGGATTGTTTCGGCTCGCCAGCTCGCGCGCGTCGGACCCGCCGCCGCCTACCGCCGCCTCTGTGACCGCGCCGGCAAGCGCCTACCGCTGTGCTACTACCTGTATTCGCTGGAAGGCGCGCTGCGAGGGATCCATTGGTCCGCGCTGACCGCCGCGGAAAAGCAGCGGCTGCGCATCGCGGCGGGCGAGGAGCCAGCCAAGCGGCCGCGACCCGAGCGCAGCCAAGCTCGACCGACGTGAAATCGCCGGCCCGCTCAAAGACGAACGCGCAATGGTCGGAGCTGACGCAGGCAGCCTTGCTGCGCGCCGCTCGCGAAGCGTTCGCCACTCGCGGATACGAAGACGCCTCGCTCGAGGCCATCGCCGCCGCGGCATCAGTCACCAAAGGCTCGATCTACCACCACTACCGCGACAAACGGGGGCTGTTCCGGGCGGTATTCGAGGACGTCCAACGCGGCATTGTCGCGCGCATCGATCAGGTCGTGACGAGCTCGCCCACATATCTGGAGGGAATCGTACGGGGGTGCGAAGCCTTTCTGAAGATCGTTGTGACGGAGGGCGTGGCGCGGATCGTGCTGACGGACGCGCCGAGCGTCCTGGGCTGGACCGTTTGGCGGGCGATCGACAACGAGATCGGTGGCCGATCGTTGCGGACCGGCATCGAAGCGGCGATGCGCGCGGGAGAAATCGCGCCCATCGACGCCGGCGCCCTGACGACCCTCATCAACGGCGCGCTCAACGAGACGGCGCTCACCATCGTGGAATCCCGCGATCCAGAACAGACACGCCGCGTCGCGGTCGCGACGAT
>CAYTFW010000095.1:0-24772 GCA_964437145.1 uncultured Rhizobiaceae bacterium | reverse complement strand
GGCCTATGTCCTGTTCGGCAAGCTGAGCGGCTGGACCAACGCCGGCGTCACCTCTCTCGTATACGCCAGCCGGCAGATCGGCCAGGGCGCCGACGGCACGCCCTTGGTCATCGACGGCCAGGACGGCAACGACACCATCGACGGCTTCAACGCCGCCGACACGCTCTATGGCGGCGCCGACAACGACGTGCTCAGCGGCAAGGGCGGCGACGACACGCTGCAAGGCGGCGCCGGCAACGACACGCTCGATGGCGGCGTCGGCCGGGACGTCGCCGACTACAGCGGCGCCAGCACGGCGATCACCGCCACCTTGAACGGCGCCAGCGGCGGCACCATCGTCGGCGAGGGCGTCGACACGCTGCTCAACATCGAAGGCCTGGCCGGCGGCTCGGCCGGCGACACGCTGACCGGCGACGGCCTCGACAACCTGCTGATCGGCAATGGCGGCAACGACACGCTGAGCGGCGAGGACGGCAACGACACGCTGGTGGGCGGGTTGGGCGACAACACGCTTATCGGCGGTGCCGGCAACGACACCGCGAGCTACGAGGGTCTCGCCACGGCTGTGACGCTCGACCTCGGCGCCGGCACGGCGAGCGCGACGGGCGTGTCCGACACGTTGACGGGCGTCGAGAGCGCCATCGGCACGGCGCAGGGCGACACGCTGAGCGGCAACAGCGGCGTCAACACGCTGTATGGCGGCCTCGGCAACGACACGCTGGGCGGTGGCGCCGGCAGCGACACGCTGTACGGCGGCGGCGGCGTCGACACGGCGTCCTACGCCACAGCCACCGCGGCCGTGATCTTTGACTTCGGCGCCGGCACCGCCTCGAGCGGCGGCGACATCGACCGGTTCGCCTCGATCGAGGCGGTGATCGGCTCGGCCTTCAGCGACAGGTTGATCGACGGTACCGGCAACAATCGCATGACCGGCGGAAGCGGCGGCGATCGCTTTGTCTTCGCGCCATCGGGCGGCGGCAGCGACACCGTCGCCGACTTCGTGGCCGGCGACCGCATCGACGTCTCGGCCTATGGCTACGAGAACCTCGGCGACATCGTGACCAATGGCGGCGGCATGGTTCAGGACGGCGCCGACGTCGTGCTGACCTTGGCGACCGGCGTCCAGTCGCACCAGGTTCGTCTGCTCGGCGTCGACCTTTCGTTCATGACCGCCTCGCGCTTCTCCTTCTTCGGCATCGGCGAAACGATCGAGGGCGGCACCGGCAACGACTCGCTCGCGGGCCAGAGCGGCGGCGACTCGATCTTTGGCGGCGACGGCGACGATACGCTCGACGGCGAGGGCGGCGACGACTTCCTCGTCGGCGGCAACGGCGACGATACGCTCTATGGCGGCCCCGGCGACGACTTCCTCGTGGGCGGCCTCGGCAACGACACGCTGTATGGCGGCGAGGGCATCGACGGCGCCGGCTATGAGGACGCGTCGGGTGCGGTGGTCGTCGATCTGGGCGCCGGCACCGCGAGCGGCGGCGATGGCAACGACCAGCTGTCGAGCATCGAGATCGTCCACGGAAGCGGCTTCGACGACACGCTCACCGGCAGCGACGCCTCCGAGACTCTGTACGGCGCCGCCGGCAACGACACCTTCAGCGGCGGCGCCGGCGACGACTTCATCGACGGCGGGCCGGGTACGGCCGACCGGGCGATCTTCTCCGGCGCGTGGAGCGCCTACACGATCACCGAGTCTGGCGGCATCCTGACCCTGGTCGGACCGGATGGCACCGACCGGATCGCCAACATCGACCTCTTCCAGTTCGCCAACGGCACGTTCGCGGCGGGCGATATTCTCAATGACGCGCCGGTGGCGAACGACGACGTCAACGGCGCCGACACGCTGCGCGAGGGCGGCGCCGTCGACGTGACGGGCGATCCGTCGGCGTCGGGCGATGTTCGCGGCAACGACAGCGACGTCGATACGCCACTGGGCGACGCGACGACGGTGACGGCGGTGTCGAGCGTGACGGCCGGCGGCAGCGGCACGGTCGGCTCGGCGCTGGCCGGCCGCTACGGCAGCCTGACCCTGAACGCCAACGGCACCTGGAGCTACGCCCTCGACAACGCCGACGCCGACACCCAGGCGCTGGCCGCCGGGGCGACGGCGCAGGACGTGTTCTCCTACACGCTGCGCGACGTCAACGGCGCGATCGATACCGCGCAGCTCACCATCACCATCACCGGCGCCAACGACACGCCGGTCGGCGTTGCCGATGAGCTGGTCACGACGCAGGACACCGACGCCACCTACGCGCCATCGGCGTTGCTCGGCAACGACATCGATGTCGATGCCGGCGCAACGCTCACGATCACCTCTGTGACCTCGGGCACGGGCGGGACCGTCGCGTTCGACGAAAACGACGACATCTTCTTCTCGCCCACGCCCGGCTACACCGGCACGGCGAGCTTCACCTACACCGTCTCCGACGGCACGGCGACCAGCGCGCCAATCACCGTCCTCGTCCACTTCAACGACACGCTCTATGGCGGTGCCGGCGCCGACTCGCTGGACGGCGGGTCGGGCAACGACACGCTGTACGGCCTGGGCGGCGCGGATTCGTTGGTCAGCGGCCCGGGCGTCGACACACTGTACGGCGCCGCCGGCAGCGATACCTATGTCGTCGACAACACAAGCGACGTGGTCTCCGAGGCCGGCGCCACGGCGCAGACCGACACGCTCTACGCGCAGAACATGGTGACGGGCGCGGTGGCGGCGTTCGACATCGACACGGGCAGCCTGGGCGCACAGACGGCGATGGTACGGCCGGGCGCGGGCTGGCTGTGGGCGGGCCGGGCCGACTTCAATGGCGACGGCAACGTCGACAATCTGTTCCGCAGCTCGGTCACCGGCGAGAACCTGGTCTGGTACCTCGACGCCAACGGGGCGCAGATCGGCTCGGCCAACCTGTCGATCGCGACGGTCGACACCGGCTGGTCGATCAAGGGTGTGGGCGACTTCACGGGCGACGGCAAGGCGGACATCCTGTGGCGCAACCAGGCCGCCGGGCTGACCAGCCTGTGGCAGATGAACGGGGTGACGGCGGTTCAGCCGCAGCTGCTGTCGATCCAGGCCGGCGCCGACTGGCAGATCGCCGGGGTCGGCGATTTCGGCGGCGACGGCAAGATGGACATCCTGTGGCGCCACGCCGAGCTGGGGCTGACGAGCCTGTGGCAGATGAATGGCGCGACGCCGATCTCGTTCAATCTGCTGTCGGCGAGCGCGCCGGTGGGCGGGCAGGTGGGCGCGGTGGGCGACTTCTCGGGCGACAGCAAGGCGGACATCGCCTGGCGCACCAGCGGCGGCGGCACCAGCCTGTGGCATATGGACGGCACGACACGTACGGCGGTGACGACGCCGGCGTCGCTGCTGCCCGCCAGCGAGTGGAACGTCATCGGATTGGGAACGACCACGACCACCCTGATCGAGGACGACCTCGTCCAGAGCTCGGCGAGCTACACGCTGGCCGATGGTTTGGAGAACCTCCTGCTGACGGGCTCCTCGGCGATCAACGGGACGGGCAACGCGCTCAACAATGTGCTGACCGGCAACGGCGTGGCCAATGTCTTGAATGGCGACGCCGGCAACGACCTTCTCTACGGCGGGAGCGGCCTCGACACGCTATATGGCGGCACCGGAGGGGACAGTCTCTTCGGCGGTGCTGACATCGATCTGCTCTATGGCGGCGATGGCGCCGACCGGCTCGATGGCGGCACAGGCGTCGACACGCTCCATGGCGGCGCCGGCAACGATACTTATTTCGTCGACGACCTCGGCGATGTGATCGTCGAAAACACCGGCCCGGCCGCGGTGGCACAGACGCTCCACGCGCAGAACATGGTGACGGGCGCGGTGTCGGCATTCGACGTCAGCACGGGCAGCCTGGGCGCGGAGACGGCGATGGTGCGGCCGGGGGCGGGATGGCTGTGGGCCGGCCGGGCCGACTTCAACGGCGACGGCAACGTCGACAACCTGTTCCGCAGCGTCTTCACCGGCGAGAACCTGGTCTGGTATCTCAACTCCAACGGCGCGCAGATTGGCAGCGCCAACCTGTCGATCGGAACGGTCGACACGGGCTGGTCGATCAAGGGCGTGGGCGACTTCACGGGCGACGGCAAGGCCGACATTCTGTGGCGCCACGACGGCGCGGGCCTGACCAGCCTGTGGACGATGAACGGGGTGACGGCGGTTCAACCGCAGCTGCTGTCGATCCAGGTCGGCGCCGACTGGCAGATCGCCGGGGTCGGCGATTTCGGCGGCGACGGCAAGATGGACATCCTGTGGCGCCACGCGGGGTTGGGTCTGACGAGCGTGTGGCAGATGAACGGCGCGACGCCGGTGTCCTTCAACCTGGTGACAGCGGGTTCGACGGCGGGTTGGCAGGTGGGCGCGGTGGGCGACTTCACAGGCGACGGCAAGGCTGACATCGCCTGGCGCACGAACACCGGCGGCAACAGCCTGTGGCAGATGGACGGCGCGACGCGCACCGCGGTGACGACGCCGGCGTCCCTGCTGCCAGTCGGCGAGTGGAGGGTCGTCGGCCACGAGCGCACGACGCTGGCCGAGATCGACAAGGTTGAGAGCTCGGTGAGCCACACCCTGGTCGACGGGCTGGAGGAACTCCTGCTAACCGGCTCCTTGCCGATCAACGGCACGGGCAATGCGCTCAACAACACGCTGACAGGCAATGGCGTGGCCAACACCCTGACGGGCGGCGCCGGCAACGACATCCTGACCGGCGGCGACGGCGCGGACATCTTCGCCTATGCCGCCGGCCATGGTGACGACACCATCACCGACTTCAACGCGGGCCAGGGCGACAAGATCGACCTGACTGGCGTGACCTTCAGCGGTCTGGGCGCGACGGCCAACATCGCCGTTCTGTCGGACGGCCACACCATCGTCGCATCGAACGGCTACAACTGGGCCACCGGCGACTTCATCTGAGCAACCGCGCGCGCGATATCGGGGACGAGCTACAAGTGGCGTGATACGATCCGCGTCGACGGCCGCGCGCCAAGCGCGGCCGATCCTGGCTTTGTCGAGACCTCGATTCGTGATGACGACAGACTCTATGGCCACGTGATGGACGGTCGCCCCACCACCGACCCATCACCCGCGTCGATGTTGCACGCTCGCTTCCGCGATAGGACTGCGCGGATCGGCGTCATCGGCCTCGGCTATGTCGGCTTGCCGCTCGCCTGCACCTTCGCGAGAAAGGGCTTTCGCGTCATCGGCTTCGACATCGACAAGGCGAAGATCGACCAGCTCGACATCGGGCGGTCCTATATCGGCCACGTCTCCGCCGACGCGCTGCGCGCGCTGCGCGAGGCGGGGCGTCTGGACGCCACGGACGACTTCGCCCGGCTCGAGGACGTCGACGCGATCATCCTCTGCGTGCCGACGCCGTTGACCCGCCAGCGCGAGCCCGACCTGTCCTACGTCGCCGGCACCAGCGAGCAGGTGGCGCGCCATCTGCGGCGCGGCCAGCTTGTCGTCCTCGAATCGACGACCTATCCCGGCACCACACGCGAGATCGTGCGGCCGATCCTGGAGAAGGGCGGGCTGCGCTCCGGCTGGGACTTTTTCCTGGCCTATTCGCCGGAGCGCGAGGATCCGGGCAACGCGGCGTTCGCGACGGCGGATATCCCCAAGGTTGTCGGTGGCGACGGCCCGGACGCGCTGCGGCTTGCCTGCGCCCTCTACGACCAGATCGTGCCGCGCACGGTCGCCGTCTCCTCGCCGGACACCGCCGAGGCGGTGAAGCTGACCGAGAACATCTTCCGCTCGGTCAACGTGGCGCTGGTCAACGAGCTCAAGGTCGTCTTCGAGTCCATGGGCATCGACGTCTGGGAGGTCATCGAGGCCGCCAAGACCAAGCCCTTCGGCTTCATGCCGTTCTATCCCGGCCCCGGGCTGGGCGGGCACTGCATCCCGATCGATCCCTTCTACCTGACGTGGAAGGCGCGCGAGTTCGGCGTCGCCACGCGCTTCGTCGAGCTCGCCGGCGAGATCAACACCGCGATGCCGCGGCGCGTGGCGGCGCGCACCATCGAAGCGATGAACGCGCATGCCGGCCGGGCGGCGAAGGGGGCGCGTATCCTGATCCTTGGCGTCGCCTACAAGAAGAACGTCGACGACACGCGCGAGAGCCCGTCGTTCCACATCATGGAGCTGCTCGAGCGGCAGGGCGCCGAGGTGCTGTTCCACGATCCCCACGTGGCCGAGATCGGCGCCAGCCGCGAGCATCCCGAATTCGCCGGGCGGCGCTCGACCGGCTTGAGCGAGGCCCTGCTCGCCACCATCGACGCGACGGTGATCTGCACCGACCACGACGCGGTCGACTACCGCGACGTCGCGCGCTGGTCGCGGCTCGTGATCGACACCCGCAACGTCTGCGCCCGCCACGGCCTGGTCGGCGGGCACATCGTCAAGGCCTGACACCATGCGCTGCCTCGTGACCGGTACCGCCGGCTTCGTCGGTTTCCATCTCGCCAAGCGCCTGATCGCCGATGGCCACGAAGTGGTCGGCGTCGACGGCATGACGCCGTACTACGACGTGCGACTCAAGGAGAAGCGGGTCGCGTTGCTGGAAGGCCATAACGCCTTTCAGGCGCATCGCTGCATGCTGGAGGACTGGGCGAGCCTGGCGGGCATCTTTCGCGAGGCCAGGCCGGACCTCGTGGTCCACCTCGCCGCGCAGGCCGGCGTGCGCTACAGCCTGGAGAACCCCCGGGCCTACATCGACTCCAACGTCACCGGCAGCTTCAACGTGCTGGAGCTGTGCCGCGAGCATCGGCCGCGCCACCTGGTGATGGCCTCGACCAGCTCGGCCTATGGCGCCAGCGCGACGTTCCCGCTCGCCGAGACCGGCTCCAGCGACCATCCGCTGACGATCTACGCGGCGACCAAGAAGTCGATGGAGACGATGGCGCACAGCTACGCCCATCTCTGGGACATCCCGACCACCATCTTCCGCTTCTTCACCGCCTACGGCCCGTGGGGCCGTCCCGACATGGCGCTGTTCAAGTTCGTCGAGGCCATCCTCGCCGGCCGGCCGATCGACATCTACAACCACGGCCGCATGGAGCGCGACTTCACCTATATCGACGACCTGGTCGAGGCCATAGCGCGACTGTGCGAGAAGGTGCCGGCGCGCGGCGAAGCGCGCGTCGCGACGACCGATTCGGCGAGCCCCGTGGCGCCCTATCGCATCGTCAATATCGGCGGCGGCCATCCGGTGAGCCTGATGCGCTTCGTCGAGGCGATCGAGCAGGCGCTCGGCCAAAAGGCGGAGCGCAACTACATGGACATGCAGCCGGGCGATGTCCTGCGCACCGAAGCCTCGACCGAGCTGCTCGAGGCGCTGATCGGCTTCCGGCCCGCGACGCCGATCGAGGCCGGGGTCGCGGAGTTTGTCCGCTGGTACCGCGACTACTACCGCGTATAGGCAGGGCTATCGAATATGGCCATTGGCCGTACTTGAGTCCCGTCGCCCTGAGCGCAGCGAAGGGCCTTGCGTCAACAAGCGCGAGGGCATTGTCGAGACAAGGCCCTTCGCTGCGCTCAGGGCGACGGATGTTTGGTTAGTACTCACCTGCGATGGCCCCGCGTGTACAGGGCCGCGGGCCTCAGCCGGCGTCGGCCGCGGCCAAGCCGTCGCGGTCCAGGATCTCGACGGTGCGACCGCAGGCCTGCAGGCCGATCAGGCCGTCGCGCGCCATGCGGGTCAGCGTGCGCGACACCGTCTCGATGGTCAGGCCGAGGTGATCGGCGATGTCGCCGCGCTGCATCGGCAGCTCGAAGTGGTCGTCGCCCGACAGCCGCTCGGCGGCGTTCAACAGGAAGGTGGCGATCTTCTCGCGTGCCGACTTGCGGCCCAGCAGCACGAGATGATCGCGCGCCCGGTCGAGGCTGGCCAGCACCGAGGTCATGAGCTCGCCGCCAAGGTCGGGGTCGTCGCGGATCAGATCCTCGAGGCCGCGGGCGCGGAACGCCAGGACCACCACGTCGTCGACCGCTTCGGCCGTGAAGCGATGCTCGGCGCCGCGCTCCAGGCCGAAGATGTCGCGGGCGAAGTGGAAGGCCTCGATCTGGCGGCGGCCGTCGTGCAGCACCTTGCAGATGCGCACGGTGCCCGACACGATCTTGTAGAAGCGTTCCGCCTCGTCACCCTCGGCGTAGACCGCCTCGCCCTTGGCGAAGCGCAGGCGCACACCCGGTTCAGCCACCGGGCGGCGCGGCATCGTGGCCGGGCCGTGCATCGCGAGGACGGCCGGCGGGAAGTGGCGGGCGGCGCGGCTGATGGCTTGCATCGGTGGCTCCTCGAAGTATGAGACAAGGCCTCAGTACCGAGGGCGCCGCCAGGCCACCATTCAGGGAAACGACCTAAGGGATTCTACGGAGGGGGGCGCCCTAGCGCGCCGCGAGGGCGGAGCGGATGGCGTCTGCGAGCGCGTTGTCGGACAGCGGCTTCTCCAGCACGGCGGTGACGCCGATCTGACTGGCCCGCACGCGCATGCCGTTATTGGCGCGGCCGGTGATCATGATCACCGGGATGGCGAAGCCGCGCTCGATCAGCGTCTCGACCAGCTCCAGGCCGTCGATCTCGGGCATGCGGTAGTCGATCACAAGGCAGCCGTGATGGATCAGCTCGGGGTCGGCGAGTAGTGCATGGGCGCTATCGTACAGGAATACCCGCATGCCTTCGAACTCGAGCGCGAACTTCAGGGCATGACGAACCGCCTCGTCGTCATCGACGACCGCGATGGTCCGCGCCGACTGGGCCATGGCCTCGCATTCCTCCCCGCATAGGAGGAATATTCAGTATCAGCTTTCTGGTAGCGGGCTGTTGATCCAGCGCAAAGCCGCGGCGCTCACTTCGCGGCGGCGTCGAGCAGCGTCATGCGCACCAGGGCCGACAGGCTGTCGGCGCCCATCTTGGTCATGACGTTGGCGCGGTAGATCTCGACGGTGCGCGGGCTGATGCCCAGGTCGTAGGCGATGATCTTGTTGGGCTTGCCGGCGACCAGGCCGTCGAGAACCTGCCGCTCGCGCTCCGACAGCGAGCGCAGCCGGGTACGTACCTCCGCACTGTGCGCGCCGCGCTCGCGCTCGCTGCTGCGCTGGGACAGGGCGGCGCGGACGGCGGCCAGCAACACCTCGTCGTCGAACGGCTTCTCGATGAAGTCCATCGCGCCGGCTTTCATCGCCGCGACCGCCAGCGCGATATCGCCGTGGCCAGTCATCACCACGACCGGCAGGGTGCTGCCATGCGTGCGCAGCCGGCGCTGTAGTTCTATGCCGTCGATCTCCGGCATGCGCACGTCGGTGACGATGCAGCCGTCCTCGGCCTCGGGCAGGATCTTGAGGAAGGCGACCGCCGATTCGTGCGTGCGCACCGTCAACCCGGCCGTGCCAAGCAGGAAGGCCACCGAATCGCGCACGCCGGCGTCGTCGTCGATGACGTGGACCACCTGGCTACTCGTCACGCGCGTTCTCCTCGTGCCCGCCGGCGGCGCGCAGGGTGAAGTGGAAGATGGTCCCGCCGGCCGGCCGCCCCTCGACCCAGATCCTGCCGCCATGCGCCTCGATGATGGTTCGGCAGATCGACAGGCCCAGCCCCATACCCTCGCGCTTCGTGGTCACGAAGGGCTGGAAGAGCTGGCGCGCGACCTCGGGCGCGAGCCCGCCGCCGGTGTCAGCGACGCTGATCTGGACCAAGCCTTCGGTGCCGGCATGGGCCTCGATCTCGATCGCGCGCGGGCCGTTGAACTCGGCCAGCACGTCGACCGCGTTGCGGATCAGGTTCACCAGCACCTGCTGGATCTGGATGCGGTCGGCGACGACCAGGCCGACGGCGGGATCGATGCGGAAGCGCACCGCGATGTTGTTCTCCCGGGCGCCGATCAGCGCCAGAGTGCTGGCGTCCTCGATCAGCTTGGGCAGGCTCTCGATGCGCCGCTCGCTGTCGCCGCGCGTCACGAACTCGCGCAGGCGGCGGATGATGTCGCCGGCGCGCAGCGCCTGGTCCGCCGCCTTGCCGACCGCGTCGCGCAGCATCGGCGCCGTCGGATCGTCGATGCGCTCCAGCAGCCGCCGGCAGCCCCTGAGATAGTTGCTGATCGCCGTCAGCGGCTGGTTGATCTCGTGCGCCAGGGTCGAGGCCATCTCGCCCAGCGCGGTGAAGCGCGACATGTGCGTGACCTCGGCTTGCAGCTCCTTCAGTCGGCTCTCGGTGAGTTGCTGGTCGGTCAGGTCGCGGATGAAGCCGGTGAAGTGGTGCTTGTCGGCCGACTGGAACTCGCCGACCGTCAGGTGCATGGGGAAAGTCGTGCCGTCCTTGCGCTGGCCGGTGACGACGCGGCCGATGCCGATGATACGGCGTTCGCCGGTGGCGAGGTAGCGCCGCATATAGGCGTCGTGCCGCTCGCGGTATGGCGCGGGCATGAGCTTGCCGATATTCTCGCCGGCGACCTCGGCCAGGCTATAGCCGAACAGCCGCTCGGCGGTGGCGCTGAGCGACTCGATGCGGCCGCGCTCGTCGATGACGATCATCGCGTCGGGCACCGTCTGCAGGATCGAGCGCAGGAGCGCCGTCGCCGACGGTGGCGACACGTCAGTCGGTTGGGATTCGGCCATAGGTGCAAGGTCCGCCATTGCGGGCGGACCTTAGCACAACAGCGTCTACGGCGTGATCGCGACCTTCAGGACGCCGTCGCGCTGATGGGCGAACAGCTCATACGCCGCCTCGATCTGCTCGAGGCGGAAACGGTGCGTCACCAGGCCTCTCAGGTCGACCCGCCCGCCCGCGATCACGTTCATCAGGCGGCGCATGCGCTCCTTGCCGCCGGGACAGAGCGAGGTGACGATGCGGTGGTCGCCCAGTCCGGCCAGGAAGGCGTCGAGCGGGATGCGCAGATCCGACGAGTAGACGCCGAGGCTCGAGAGCGTACCGCCCGGGCGCAGCACGCGCAGCGCGTTCTCGAAGGTCGTCTGCGTGCCCAGCGCCTCGATCGCCACGTCGACGCCGCGCCCGCCGGTCAGCGCCCGGATCGCCTCGACCGGATCGTCGCGCCGGAAATCGACGACGTGGTCGACGCCCAGCGCGCGCGCCATCGACAGGCGCTCGCCCACCGTGTCGACGCCGATGATGGTCGTCGCGCCCATCAGCCGCGCGCCCAAGGCGGCGCACAGGCCGATCGGGCCCTGGGCGAAGACCGCGACCGTATCGCCGATCCGCACGCCGCCGCTCTCGGCGCCGGCGAATCCCGTCGACATGATGTCGGGGCACATCAGCACCTGCTCGTCGCTCAGCGCCTCGGGCACCGGCGACAGGTTGGCCATCGCGTCGGGCACGCGCACGTATTCGGCCTGGCAGCCGTCGATGGTGTTGCCGAAGCGCCAGCCGCCCATCGGCTTGTAGCCGTGCGGCGTGCCGGCGCCGTCCTGCGAATGCTGGCCGCACAGGCAGGCGGTGCTGTGGCCGCTGGGCGTGATGGCGCCGGCGATCACGCGCTGCCCCTCGCGGTAGCCGGTCACGGCCGAGCCGAGCTTCTCGATCACGCCTACCGGCTCGTGGCCCACGGTGAGTCCCTTCGCCACCGGGTATTCGCCGCGCAGGATATGCACGTCGGTGCCGCAGATCGTCGTCGTGGTGACACGCAGCAGCGCGTCGAGCGGGCCGATATCGGGGACCGGCTTGTCCTCGAGAACGATGCGGCCCGGCTCGACGAAGACGGCGGCTTTCATCAAGGGCATAACAACGCTCCTGGTCAACGACGGCGCGACGATCCTATGCTTGGCGCCGCCATGCCTTGACCCGGATCAATGCCGGGGCGGGCGCGCCCGGCAGAGTGGTGCAACACCTACCCGAGGAGCTGTCGCTTGGCCCTGAAGCACATTCGACTGGAACTGGCCCGGACACCCGAGTTTCCCGACGGTAATCCCGCCTGCGGTTACGAATTCACCGCTCCGCTGTCGCGCGACGGCCTGCTCGACGCCGATGGCTGGCGGCGGGACAAGGCGAAATGCGTGGTGCGCCGCTTCTGGCAGAACGCGCCCGAAGAACGCGGCGGGCTGGTGCATCACCGCACCGGCTGGGCCTTCTCGTACAAGCCCGGCGAGGAGGACGACGAGCCGATCTTCCGCTTCGACAAGCACCACTTCAAGGTCGGCGAGTACGTATCGATCACCGAGCACGATGGCGTGCAGCGCCCGTTTCGCGTGGTCGAGGTGCGGCCGGCGAGCTGAGCGCCGCCGGCGCGGGGCGGGGCTCAGCCCTTGTCCGCGGCGTGCGGCAGCCGTGCCGCGCCGCGCTGCTTGCGCGGCGTATCGCGGTGCAACGGCCAGTACCGCTCCATCGCCAGATAGGTGAAGGACGCCGACCAGCCGATCAGGATGAGGCCGTTCAGCCCCTCGACGCCGGCGATCAGGCGCAAATGGCCGGTCGGCACCAGATCGCCGAAGCCCAGCGACGTGTAGGTCACGACGGAGAAGTAGACGTAGTCCTCGATGCCGAGCGGTCCGGTGCCCTTGATCTCGCCCAGCCCGAAATTGCCGGTCAGCGCCCAATAGGCGACGCCATAGAGCCAGACCTCCAGCGTGTGGCCGATGAACGCGGCGATCACCACCGGGATGATGCGCAGCCGGGGCGCGATGGGCAGATCGTGCACGTGGTTCGACGCCAGGCGCAGCACCTCGTAGTGGATCAGGATGGTCGCCAGAACCAGCACCACGCTGGCCAGCATCGCGATCGGCATGGGCTCTCCTGAACGACGTCGATCGTCGCATCCTGTCATCGATGCTGCGGCGTACCCTTGACGCAGATCAGGGCGGTGGACGTTCCCGAGGAGGATACGGATGCCCTCGGCTGATGGAGGATGGCGTGCTGAACGCGGAGAACATCGAGGAGATCTTTCTGGCGTTCGTCGGCACCGGCAACTTCGTGCCCAGCGCGAAGCTGCTCGCCGCGCTGGCCAAGGCGACCGGCCTCAGCGAAGCGGAGCTGCGCGATCAGTACCGGCGCATCGCGCGGTCGACCAGCGGCACGCAAACCGATCCGTTCGAGGAGTGACGTCGCTGCGGGATTTCGCGGGGAGAAGGGAAGAAAGACCTATGCGATAGCCTTGGGGAAACGGGAGCCCTGGACCTCATTCACAGCGGCGACTCCAGCGGCAGCCGCATGCGGATCAGGCTGGAATCGTCGGGGTGCGGCTCGGCGCGCAGGCCAAGGGCGCCGCACAGATGGCGCATGGGATGGTTGTCCTTCAGCACGTCGCCCTCCAGCGCGGCGATACCACGCTGGCGGGCCACCCGCGCCAGCGCCCGCATCAGCGCGCGGCCGATGCCGCGGCGTTTCAGGTCGGAGCGCACCATGATGGCGAACTCGGCCCTCACCATGTCCGGATCGGCGTGGTAGCGCGCCACGGCGGCGAAGCCGTCGGATGCCTCCACGACGAGCGCCATCTCGCGATCGTAGTCGATCTGGCACAGCGCGGCGGCGGAGCGGTGCGACAGGGTGCGGACCGGATGGTGGAAACGCAGCCGCCGGTCCTCGGCGTCGGTTCGTTCGATCAGGCGCAGCAGGGCGGGCTCGTCCTCGGGCCGGATCGGCCGCACCGCCAAGCGCTCGCCGGAGGGAAGCTGGAGCGTGTCCTCCAGCTCCTTGGGGTAGGGGCAGATCACGAACCGGTCGGCGCCGCGCGTGGCGGCGGGCTCGATCCTGATCCGCGCGTCCAGCGCGATCACGCCGCGCTCGTCGCAGAGCAGGGGATTGATGTCCATATCGACGATCTCGGCGTGATCCGCCGCCAGCTCGGCCAGGCGCACGAGGACGTCGGCGACCGCGCCGATATCACCGGCGGGACGGTCGCGGTAGCCGGCGAGCAGCTTCGCCACGCGTGTGCGCGCGATCTGCCGGCGCGCCAGCGTCTGGTTGAGCGGCGGCAGCTCGAGCGACCGGTCGGCCAGCACCTCGACCGCCGTGCCGCCGCCGCCGAACAGCACCACGGGGCCGAAGGTGCGGTCCACCGCGAGGCCGGCGATCAGCTCAATCGCCCGCGGCCGCGACACCATCTCCTGCACCAGGAATCCGTCGACGTTCGCGCCGGGTACGGCGCGGCCGACGCGCTCGAGCATGGCCTGCGCCGCGACACGCACCTCGTCGCGCCCGCTCAAGCCCAGGGCGACGCCGCCCACGTCGGATTTGTGCACGATGGCGGCCGAGCGGATCTTCAGCGCCACCGATCCGCCGAAGCGCGCGGCGATGTCGCCGGCCTCGGCGGCCGACTCGGCGATCTCCGCCCGTGGCGAGGGGATGCCGTAGGCGGCCAGCACACGCGCCACGTCCACCGTGTCGAGCCAGGCGCGGTTCGAGCGCAGCGCCTCGCCGATGATCGCGCGCACCGTGGCGGCATCGGCCGGCCCGGGCATCGCGTGCGCCGCCGGCGTCTCCATCAGCAACGCCTGATTGTTCCGATAGGCGATCATCCGCATGAAGGCGCGCACCGCGCGTTCGGGCGTGTCGTACTGCGCGATGCCCGCCGCGGTCAGGCGCTCGCGCCCCTCGCGCACCGAGGCGTCGCCCAGCCAGCTCGCCAGCACCGTCTTGCGGCGCTCGCCGGCGGCGTGGCTCCGCTCGAGCGCGCGCACGACCCCGTCGGCCGCCTCGCGCGGCGAGACGATGGCGGTCGGGCAGTGGCAGACCAGCACCGCGTCGTTGCCGGCATCGCGCAGCAGCGCGGCCATCGAGGCCTCGTAGCGGTTGCTGTCGGCGTCGCCAATGATATCGACCGGATTGGCGCCGCTCCAACTCGTGGGCAGCGCGGCGTCGAGCCGGGCGATCGTCTCGGCCGACAGGCTCGCCAGGCCGCCGCCTTCGGCGATCAAGGTGTCGGTGGCCAGGACGCCCGGCCCGCCGCCATTGGTGACGATCGCCAGCCGGTCGCCGGCGGGCATGCCGATGCGCGATAGCGTGGCGACGGCGTCGAACAGCTCCTCGATCTCGACCACGCGCAGCATGCCGGCGCGCCGGAACGCCGCGTCGTAGACGTCGTCGGCGCCGGCCAGCGCGCCGGTGTGCGAGGCGGCGGCCTTGGCGGCCTGTGGCGCGCGGCCGGCCTTGACGACGATCACCGGCTTCACGCGCGCCGCGCGTCGCGCCGCCGACATGAACTTGCGCGTGTGGGTGACCGCTTCGATGTAGAGGATGATCGAGCGTGTCGCGGGATCGGCGCCGTAGTAGTCGAGCAGGTCGCCGAAATCGACGTCGAGCATGCCGCCCGTCGAGACCACCGCGGAGAAGCCGATGCCCCGCGGCCGCGCCCAGTCGAGCACCGCGACGGCGATGCCGCCGGACTGGGTGAGAAAGGCGATGCTTCCCGGCAGCGGCGCCTCGCGCGCGAAGGTGGCGTTGAGGCCGATGCCGGGCACCGCAAGGCCCAGGCAGTTGGGCCCGAGCACGCGCAGCAGATGCGGCCGCGCGGCGTCGAGCACGTGCTGGCGACGGCGCAGGCCCCGCTCGTGGCCGCCTTCGCCGAAATCCGCCGTCAGCACCACGGCGGCACGCGTGCCGCGCGCGCCCAAGCGGGCGACGAGATCCGCCACCGTGTCCGCGGGCGTGGCGATCACCGCGAGATCCGGCGCCTCGGGCAGATCGCGCAGGTCGGCATAGGCCTTCACGCCAGCCACCTCGGCGTCGCGCGGGTGCACCGGCAGGATCGGCCCGCCGAAGCCGCCGCCCATCAGGTTGCGCATCAGCGCGTTGCCCACCGAGGCGGGCTTGTTGCTCGCGCCGATCACCGCGAGGGAGCGCGGCGCGAGGAGAAAGGGCAGGTTGCGCACGGACATTCGGGACACACCGATCGGGGTTGGCCGCCGGGAACGGAGACCCGGCGCGGCTCTCAGGGCACGAGGACGGCGGCGCCGCGCAGCGTCCCGGCGCGTAGATCAGCAAGCGCCCGGTTCGCGTCGGTGAGGCCATAGGCCACCGCCTCGATGCGAACCGGAACCAGGGGCGCGATGCGCAGGAAGTCCTCGGCGTCGCGGCGCGTGAGATTGGCGACCGAGACCAGCTCGCGCTCACCCCACAGCGCGGCGTAGGGAAACGACGGAATGTCGCTCATGTGGATGCCGCCACAGACCACGCGGCCGCCCGGCCGCACCGCCCGCAACGCCAGCGGCACGAGGAAGCCGGCGGGCGCGAAGATGATCGCGGCATCCAGCGGCTCGGGTGGCGGCGTGGTCGAAGGACCGGCCCAGATCGCGCCGTGGTCGCGCGCGAAACGTTCGGCGTCGTGATCGCCATCACGCACGAAGGCATAAACCGACCTTCCCTGCCAGACCGCGACCTGGGCGACGATGTGCGCCGCCGCGCCGAAACCATAGATGCCCAGCTTCTTTCCGTCGCCCGCGCGCACCAGCGAGCGCCAGCCGATCAGCCCGGCGCACAGCAGGGGCGCGGCGTGCAGGTCGTCATAGGCGTCGGGCAGGGCGAAGCAGAAGCGCGCGTCGGCCACCACGCGATCGGCGTAGCCGCCGTCGATCTGGTAGCCGGTGAAGCGCGCCTGTTCGCAGAGATTCTCGCGCCCCGCGTGGCAATGCGCGCAGACGCCGCACGACCAGCCGAGCCAGGGGATGCCGATGCGCGTGCCCGGCGCCAGATGCGCCACGCCCTCGCCGCAGGCCAGCACGCGCGCGACGATCTCGTGGCCGGGCACCAGCGGCAGTTTGGGCTGTGGCAGCTCGCCGTCGACGACATGCAGATCGGTGCGGCAGACGGCGCACGCCGCGACCCGCGCCAGGACCTGACCCGGTCCCGGCTTCGGGTCCGGCAGCCTCCGTTCGGTCAACGGCTGCCCCGGCTGATCCAGGACCATGGCGCGCATGTTCGGCCCGCCGTGCCTTGGTCGATCCGTTAGGGCGGCAACATCCGGTCGACGGCGGCGGCGCGTTTGCGCGCCAGGCGCAGCAGCTCGCCGTCGCTCGGGTGGTCCACCGTCTCGACATGCACGATACGCGGCGCCTCGGCGGGATGGCGCTCCCGGACATGGGCCACGAACGCGGTCTTGGCCGTGCCTGGCCCAACCACCAGCCACTCTCGCGAACCGTGCAGCGCGCCGATCACCGCTTCGAAGAAATCGTGATCGTCGGGCGAGCGATTGCCGGTGCGCGTTCCGGCGCGGTGATGCAGATGGCGGTCGGGCGCGTGCGAGCGGATCGCGATCCGCTCGGCGTCGTCGTCGGTGAAGTGGAAGACCTTGGCCTCGAGATGATCGAGCCAGACGATGGCATGGTAGTGCGACATGCGCCCGCCCTCTCGTTCAGTGGGCCATCAGGACGGGAACCGTCATCGACGACAGGAGCGTGTTGCTGGCGCCGCCCAGGATGAACTCGCGGAAGCGCGAGTGACCGTAGACGCCCATGACGATGAGATCGACGTCGAAATCGAGCACACGCGACAGGATGACGTTGCCGGCATCGACGCCACCCGAGGCCTCGCGGTGGACCTCGACCTTCACGCCGTGCCGCGCCAGCCAGCGCGCGGCGTCGGCGCCCGGCTCGTCGCCATGCGCGCGAGCGCCCACGCCATCGATCACCAGCAAGGTCACCTTGTTCGCCTTGACGAGCAGCGGCAGCGCCGCGGTGGCGGCGTGCGCCGCCTGGGCGCTGGCGTTCCATGCCAGCAGCACGTTGCCGCCGATCGGCTTGCTGTAGCCGATATACGGCACGACGATCACCGGCCGGCCCGAGCTGATCGCGACCGACTCGGGCAGGTCGCCGTCGATCGAGTCGGACGTGCGCTGACCGACGACGGCGAGATCGGCGTAGCGCAGCGCGGTGGCGAAGGCGTCGATCGGCTCGTCGACGCGCTCGATGAACTCGCCCGCCACGCCGGCGGCTTTCGTCGCCTGCTCGAACTGGGCCCTGGCGCCGTCGAGACGCGCCTTGTTGCTTTCCTCCATGAGCGTGAGCAGATTGCCGGAGGGCGGCGCCATCATGTCGACGGGCAATTGCGGTATCGGCACCGCCGCCTGGCCGACGAGATGCGCGTCGTGTCGCTTGGCGAGGTCGATCGCCAGCTTGATGCGCGTCGTCGCCGCCGGCTGGTCGTCGCAATGAACGAGGATCGTCTTGTAGGTCATGGGCCCCTCCTGGCGCCTCACCTGTGCCATGGGGGGAGCGGTGGTGGTTTGATACGGGTCAACCCGGCGGCGAAATAGTCGCCGCGCGTTTCACGATGCGGCGAAGAGGTCCCAGCGTCCGGGCAATCCCTTGAGTTCGCAGGGCTCGCGGGGGGTGAAGGTCACGCCGGCGCCGGCCACCAGATCGGTCACGACGCGCGACACCAGGGTTTCGCCGGGGCGCGCCTCGGACATGATCCGCGCCGCGGTATTGACCGCGATACCGGCGATGTCCTCGCCCCGCAACTCGACCTCGCCGGTGTGCAGGCCGGCGCGAAGCCTGAGGCCCAGCCGCGTGGCGCTTGCCGACAACGCCACGGCGCATTTGATGGCGCGCCCGGGCCCATCGAACGTCGCCAGGATTCCATCGCCGGTCATCTTGATCAACCGGCCACGGTGCTGCTCGACCGCGCGGCGCGCGAGCTTGTCGTGCTCATCGAGCAACCGATGCCAGCCGCTGTCGCCGAGACTCACCGCCTGCTTCGTCGAGTCGACGATGTCGGTGAAGAGAACCGTGGCGAGCACGCGCTCGACCTCGTCCACGACCACCTCCCGGCGGCCGGTGACGAACTCCTCGATGTCGCCGACGATGGCGTCGATATTCTCTTGGGCCCACGGCCGGTGATCACCGCCGGGGTACTCGACGTAGCGCGCGTTCGGGATGTGGGCCGCCAGGTAGCGGCCGTTGGCGACCGGGATCGCCAGGTCGGCCGCGCTGTGCAGAACGAGGGCGGGCACTCGAAGCTGGGGCAGAATGGCGCGCACGTCGATCAACGCGTTCGTCTCGAGCATCGCCTGGTAGGCGCCGGGGCTGACGATGAGCCTCTCGCCCTTGGCCCAGGTCCTGACCGCCTCAGGATCGCCGGAGAGGCTCGGCGCGAAAGCCTTGGCCGACGCGCCGGTGCCCCAGTGCTTGACGGTGCGTGTCATCTGCTCAAGCGTGAACATGTGCGTGTAGTCGTCGCAGTTGGTGAAGCGGGCGAACCCGCCGAAGAGGACGAGATGTGAAACCCGCTCGGGATAGGTCGCCGAGAACAGCGCGCTCATCGCCGCGCCCTCGGAATAGCCGAACAGGGCCGCGCGCGAGATACCCAGCGCCGTCATCACGGCGTCCAGATCGTCCATCCGTTCATCGAGCGTGGGGCTGCCGGCGACCCGGTCCGACAGGCCCTGGCCGCGCTTGTCGAAGGTGATCACGCGCGCGAAAGCGGCGAGTCGGCGCAAGAAGTCCGTGTAGCCGGTCAGCTCGTGGAAAAACTCGATATGCGACAGCAGGCCCGGAACCATGATCAGGTCGATCGGACCGTCGCCCATCACCTGGTAGGCGATGCTGACGTTTCCGCTGCGCGCATAGCGGGTCTCGGGCGGCTGGATAGGCGCCATAGAGCCGATTCCTCGGGTGCGATGGTGAACCCCGGATGAAGCGTACCAGACACCCGGCACGGCGGTGAGTCCCTAACAGGCGAGCCGGCTTCGGCGCGGCGACCTTGATCGCGATCAAGGTGGACGTATCGTAACCGTGGCGGAATTGATGTTGCGGTACGTCTCCGCGAAGGAGCCAGGCGTGGTGGCCGATCCCGATTCCAACGCCGTGGCACGCTCGGCCCATGTCGTCGAAGACCAGGAGGCGGTGTTTCGCTTCCTCGCTTCCGCCGCCGGCGCCGCGAGCACGCGCGTCGACACGCATGGCGCCGCGGTCTTCCTGGGTGAATCGGATGTCTACAAGGTCAAGTGCGCGGTGAAGTTTCCGTTCATGGATTTCTCGACGCTCGAGAAGCGTCGGCGGGCGTGCGAGGCGGAGGTGCGGATCAATCGCGCCAAC
Source organism: uncultured Rhizobiaceae bacterium (assembly GCA_964437145.1). GTDB lineage: Bacteria > Pseudomonadota > Alphaproteobacteria > Reyranellales > Reyranellaceae > JAFAZJ01. The sequence goes on along the minus strand of CAYTFW010000095.1, from coordinate 4,758 downwards.
GCCCCCGACCTGTATCTGGGCGCGATCCCGGTCGTGCGCCGTGACGGCGCGCTCAGCCTGGGCGGCGCAGGCGAGATCGTCGAGTGGGTGGTGCACATGCGGCGTTTCGACGAACGCCGGACCCTGGATCGTATCGCCGATCGCGGCGAGCTGACGCCGGCCATGATCCAGCGCATGGCCGCCGCCGTCGCGCTGTCGCAGTCCCGCGCCGAGGTCAGGCCAAGCGTCGATTTCGCCGCGCATCTGGGCGCGGTCATCGACGGCGACGCGAGCGATCTCGCCGAAGCGCCCGAGCTGTTCGAGCCGGCCCGCGTCGCGGCGCTCACCGCGCGGTCACGCCAGGCGCTGACCGGCGTCGCGCCGTTGCTGGCGCGGCGATCGGCAGAGGGCTTCGTGCGGCGCTGCCACGGCGATCTGCATTTGCGCAACATCGTCGACCTGGCCGGCGCGCCGACCTTGTTCGACGCGCTGGAGTTCGACGAGGCGCTGGCGACCATCGACGTGCTCTACGATTTCGCCTTCCTGCTCATGGATCTCCTCGAGCGCGGCCTGGTCCGCGACGCCAACCTCGTGTTCAACCGCTACCTCGTGGAATGGCGCGACGAGCGGCAGTTGAGCGGGCTGGCGGCGCTGCCATTGTTCGTCAGCGTGCGCGCGGCGATCCGCGCCAAGGTCATCGCCGCCGGCCTCGCCCACCTGCCGCCCGACGAGCGGCCCCGGTCGGCGGCGATGGCGCGGCGCTACTTCGCGCTCGCCGAATCGGCGCTCGCCGCGCCGGCGCCGCGGCTGATCGCGATCGGCGGCTTCTCGGGCACCGGCAAGAGCACACTGGCCGCGCGCCTGGCGCCCGACATCGGCCGCGTGCCCGGCGCGGTGCACCTGCGCAGCGACATCGAGCGCAAGCGGCTGTTCGACGTCGCCGAGCACGAGCGCCTGCCGGCTTCGGCCTACGATCAGCGCAGCGGCGACGCCGTTTACGACATTCTCCGACGCAAGGCCGAGCGGGCGATCGCCGCGGGCTACAGCGTCGTCGTCGACGCGGTCCACCAGCGGGCCGAGGAGCGGGAGGCGTTGCGCCAACTGGCCGCGCGGCTGGGCGTCGCGTTCGACGGCCTGTGGCTGGACGCGCCGCTGCGTGATCTCGTTGATCGAGTCGAGCGACGCACGGACGACGCCTCCGACGCGCGGGCCGACACCGTCGCGCTACAGGCGCAGCGGGGAAGCGGCGCGATCGACTGGCATCGTATCGACGCCGGCGGCGATGCCGAGCTGGTGCTCGAGCGGGCTCGTTTGGCCCTGGGCGCCCGACCGTGACGCAGATCAATGCCGCGCCGGCGTCTGCTGTGAGACTTTGTTTGTAACCTTCTCACCAGGGCTCGATGCCATGCTCTGCCGCGTATCGCTCCGTCTCGCGCCGACGCCGCGGCAGCCGCAGGGCAGCGACGATGTCGGCTACGAGATCAACGCGCCGCTGGATCGCCGCGGTTTCCTCGACCCGGCCGAGTACAAGGCGCGGCGCGGCCCGTGGCGCGTCGCCCGCTTCGCGCGCGGCGAGCCGCACCGGTACGGTCGGCTGGTCTACCGGTCCGGCGCTAAGGGTCGCGGCATGTGGGCGATCGACTATGGCCTCGCGCGCTTCGCCGACGACGAGGATGCCTACGGTCTGGACGAGTGCTGCTTCGAGGTCGGCGGCTGCGTGCGCCTGCGCGACAGCCACGGCGCTTTCCAGCCGTTCCGGGTCGTGCGGGTGGTGCCGCTGACCGGCGGGCATCCCCGGTCCAGCGAGCGGCCGTCGGCCGCTTAGCGCGGCGTTTTGGCTGGCGCCCGATTGATCCAGATCAAGTCCGAACAGGCCGCCGGCGACGAAACTGCCAGCGGCGTGAGGTGACTCGATGGCGTGCGCATTGGACCAGCGGCGGTGTGGCGACGGGGCGAAGCGCGGTGAGGTACCGGCGAGCTTGTGCGCGATGTGCCACGCGCGTCGGTTCGCGGTCTGCGGCGCGCTTGCCGAGGCCGAGCTGCCGAGTTTCGCCGCCCTGTCGAGCCATCTGCGTTTCGCGGCCGGGCAGACCATCAGCGAGGAGGGCGCGCCGGCCGATTGGGTGTTCAGCGTCGTGAGCGGCGTGATCGGCCTGCACAAGTCGCTGCCGGACGGCAGACGACAGACCACCGGCTTCCTGTTCGCTGGCGATGTCGTCGGCCTGCCGTCGCGCGTGGTCAATACCTGCGCCGCCGAGGCGATCACCGAGGTCGAGGTCTGCCGCTTCTCGCGCGCGCGCTTCGAGGCGTACATGGACGACCATCCCGCGCTGCGCGCGCGCCTGCTGCGCATGACCGCCGACGAATTGTCGGCGGCGCACGAGCAGATGCTGCTGCTGGGCCGCAAGACGGCGCGCGAGCGCGTCGCCAGTTTCCTGCTGCTGCTCGCCGATCGCGCCGCGTCGCGACAGCTGCCGGCCAATCCCGTCGTGCTGCCGATGAAGCGGCTGGCGATCGCCGATTACCTCGGGCTGACCATCGAGACCGTCAGCCGAACCGTCACCAACCTCGCGCGCGCCGGCGTTATCGAGCTGGTCGACACCCACACCGTGCGCATCGCCTCGATCTTCGCCCTGCGTCACGCCGCCGGCGTCCGGTGATGCACGAGCATCATCAAGGCTGGGATGTCGCCGCGCTGGTCGCCGGCCTGCCGCCGGAGCTGGCGCTATACGTCGCGGTGTTCCTGATGGGCGTGGTCGGCGGCGCGACGCATTGCCTGGGCATGTGCGGGCCGTTCGTGCTGGCGCGCGCATTGCGGGTCGCCGCCGCGCTCGAGGTCGGCGGCGCCTGGAGCCGCATGCGCGCGGCGGCGCTGCCGGGCTACCATATCGGCCGCACGCTCACCTATGCGGCCTTCGGCATGATCGCCGGCGGCGCGGCCGAGGGCTTCGCGCGCGTCACCGAGCTGGGCTGGCCGCGCGCGCTGTTCGTTGGCGTCGCCGCCGTGCTGCTGGTCGTCGGCGCCCTGGGCGGCTCGGCGCGGCTTCATCGGCCGGGTACGCAGGGAATGGTGGGCAGAATGGCGAGCCTGGTGCCAGGACCGGGCTTCGCCGGTGATCTCATGACCGGCGTGGCGCTGGGCTTCCTGCCCTGCGGCCTGGTGCTGGCGGCGCTCACCGCCTCGGTCAGCGCCGGTGGCGCGCGCGAAGGCGCGTTGAGCATGGCCGCCTTCGCGCTGGGCACCGCCCTGCCGCTGGCCCTGCTGGGCGGCGTGGGCGCGGTGGCGGCGCGCCGCTGGCGCGAGAGGCTGCGGCGGCTGACCCTGCCGCTGCTGGCGCTGAACCTCGCGGCGCTCGGCGTCTGGTTGCTTCACTAGAGACCTGAGCCGCCAATCGGACCATCTGTCATCCCGAGCGCAGCGAGGGATCTAGAGCGGCGAGCTTGAAATCGTCGCCACCCTGTCATTCCGAGCGCAGCGAGGAATCTAGGGGCGATGCCTAGATTCCTCGCTGCGCTCGGAATGACAGATGCGTCCAATTAGCCGCTCGATGCGCTAGGAAAGCCGCCTGGATCCCTCGCTGCGCTCGGGATGACAGGGTTAGCGCTCAGGCGGGCCTAGGCACCAGCTCGCGATAGGCGTGCCACGTGGCGTGCGCCAGCACCGGCACGACGATGGCGAGGCCGATGAAGGCGGTGGCGATGCCGATGCCGGTGAGGACGACGATCAGCGCCGCCCACAGCGCCATGGCGTGGACGTTCTCGTTGACGGCGTTGATGCTGCGGGCGATGGCGTCCGGCACCGAGGCGTCGCGATCGACGATCATCGGCAGGGAGACGGCGGTGATGTAGAAGCTGAGCAGCGCCAGGATGCCGCCCAGCCCGGTGCCGACGACGAGCAGCGCCAGCCCTCGACTGGAGCCGAACACCAGAGGCAGCAGCTTCTCCAGGCTCGGATTCGTGGTGTGCAGGAACAGCGCCGAGAGCAACAGCGCCAGCCGGATCCAGACCACGTGGATGAACAGCAGCACGCCACCCATCAACAGGATCTGGGCGGACGAGCGCCAGGCGAACAACGCGCTCGACAGCGACACCGGCAAGCCCAGCTCGAGACGCCGGCTGACATCGTACAGGCCGCTGACCAGCAGCGGCGCCAGCAGGAAAAAGCCGCCAGTCGCGGGCAGCAGCAGCTCGGCCTTGTCCCCGAGTACGAGGCCGAAGCAGACGGCATAGCTCGCCAGCACCGCGCCGATGCCGTAGGCGAGGCCGATCACGGGCGCGCGGCGGAAATCGCGCCAACCCAGCTCCAACCAGCGCCAGACCGCGTCCGGCTTGACGCCCTTGAACGCCGGTCGTGACGCCGGCGTCGGCTCTTCAGCGGTGATGGGATCCGACACGGCGCATCCTCCAGGCGATTTCGCCGCAGCGTGATCGGCGTCGATGGCGCTCGCCTTGATCCTGATCAATGAGCCGAAGCGCCGGGCGTGGGACGCAGAGGCATCCGTCCACCCGCGGAAGGCGCGCCGATGTCCCTTGCCGAAACCACCCCAGACGCCGCCCTCCGCGGCCCGGCGCGCGTCGCCGCGGACGAGGACCAGGTCGAGAACGTCATCCGCGCCTTCGTGATCGCGACCTGCTTCTGGGGCGTCGCCGCTTTTGCCGCTGGCGTGCTGATCGCCTTTCAGCTGGCGATCCCGCAGCTCAACCTCGATCTCGAGTGGACGACATTCGGCCGGCTGCGGCCGCTGCACACCTCGGCGGCGATCTTCGCCTTCGGCGGCA
>CAYTFW010000094.1:3615-24825 GCA_964437145.1 uncultured Rhizobiaceae bacterium | reverse complement strand
GGCCGACCTGGCGCGGCAGGCGCGGACCTTCGAGTGGGCCGATCACCAGCAGCTCGGTGGTCGAGCCGTCGGGCCAGCGCGCCGCCTGCCAGTTGCCCGTCGCGGCGAAGTCGCGGAAGGCACGCTTGCGCTGGCCGGCGCGCGCGCCGGCGGGCTGGCCGCGATGGGCGGGGTAGGGCGCGCCGTCCTCGCCGCGCAGGGCGGGGGCGGCCGCACGCCGGTCGGCGCCGCCATGCAACAGATTGATCTCGCAGGTAATGGTCTCGGTGCGTGTCGGTGTATCGGGGGCGTGGCCGAAGACCAGCCAGTGCCGATTGCGCAGATGGGTCGCGTCATGGCGCCACCAGAAGCCATGCTCGCGCAGCCAGGCGATGTCGCCCTTAGCCTTGCCGCCGCCATGCCAGGTGATAGTGACGCCGCGCACCGGCAGGCCGGCGAGCCGTCGGCGCAGCACGCGCACGGCCCGCGCGATGCGACGACGGTCGGCCAGCACGTGGAGCATGGGCACGACATATAGCGAAGCCCCGGCGCGGAGGCGAATCGTGTCGCCGTTCGGGCCGCGCCGCTCCAGCGGCGCTGATGCGGCGAAGAGCGCCGCTGGAGCGGCGCGGCCCGAACGGCGGACTTGCCCGCGCCTGCCTCATCCGGCATGAGACGCGCCACCATGGCACCCCCGCCACTTCTCGCGCTCTCCGACGCGCGCTATCGCATCGGCGATCAGGTCATCCTCGACGGCGCCTCGCTGGGCGTCGGCCGCGGCGAGCGGCTGTGCCTGGTCGGCCGCAACGGCGCCGGCAAGTCGACCCTACTGCGCCTGCTGGCGGGCGAGATCCAGGCCGATTCCGGCGAGCGCTTCATCCAGCCCGGCGCGCGCGTCGCCACCCTGCCGCAGGAGCCCGACCTCTCACCCTACGCCTCAGTGGCGCATTACGTCGCCGCCGGTCTCGATGACGCGCACAGCCTCGACGATCACCGCGTCGCCACGGTGCTCGACGAGCTCAGGCTCGACGGCGCGGCGCAGCCGACAAGTCTGTCCGGCGGCGAGGCGCGGCGCGCGGCCCTGGCGCGCGCGCTGGTTGCCGAGCCCGACATCCTGCTGCTCGACGAGCCGACCAATCATCTCGATCTGCCGACCATCGAGTGGCTCGAGGCCAAGCTCGAGGCGTGGCGCGGCGGCTATGTGCTGATCAGCCACGACAGGCGTTTTCTGTCGCGGCTGGCCAAGGCGGTGCTGTGGCTCGACCGCGGCGTGGTGCGCCGGCTCGACGAGGGCTACGACAAGTTCGAGGCGTGGTCCGACGCGATCCTCGAGCGCGAGGAGACCGAGAGGCACAAGCTCGACCGGCTGATCGAGCGCGAGACGGTGTGGGCCGGCAAGAGCATCCGCGCGCGGCGCACACGCAACGAGGGCCGCTTGCGCGCGCTCAAGGACTTGCGCGAGCTCCGGAAGACGCAGATCGCGCAGACCGGCCGGGTGAAGATGGAAGCCGGGACGGCCGAGCAGGGCGGCACGCTCGCCATCGAGGCCAAGGGCATCGCCAAACGCTTCGGCGATCGCGTCATCGTGTCGAATTTCTCGACGCGCATCCTGCGTGGCCATCGCGTCGGCCTGATCGGCCGCAACGGTGCGGGCAAGACGACGCTCTTGCGTATGCTGATCGGCGAGCTGCCGCCGGACAGCGGCACGGTGCGGCTGGGCGTCAATCTGGTGCCCGTGGTGATCGACCAGCGCCGCGTGCAGCTCGATCCGGCGAGCACGCCGTGGAAGGTGCTGGCCGACGTCAACGACCACGTGATGGTGCGCGGCCGGCCGCTGCACGTGATGAGCTATCTGCGCGAGTTCCTGTTCCGCGACGACCAGGCGCGCCAGCCGGTGGGCACCTTGAGCGGCGGCGAGCGCAACCGGCTGCTGCTGGCCAAGGCGCTGGCGGCGCCGTCGAATCTGCTGGTGCTTGACGAGCCGACCAACGATCTCGACGCCGACACGCTCGACCTGCTGCAGGAGACGCTGGCCGATTACGATGGCACGGTGCTGCTGGTCAGCCACGACCGCGACTTCCTCGATCGTCTCGTGACCTCGACCATCGCCATGGAGGGCGACGGCACGGCGGTCGAGTATGCCGGTGGCTACAGCGACTACCTGCTGCAGCGGCCCGTGCCGAAGGAGGCCATCGTCACGCGTTCAGCACCGCGCGTGGAGCCGGCGACGCCACGGGCCGAGAGCCGCCGCAAGCTCAGCTACAAGCAGCAGCGCGCGCTCGACGACCTACCTGGGCGTATCGAGACCTTGCACGCCGAGATCGCCGCGCTGAACACCAAGCTCGCCGACGCCACGCTCTACGCGCGCGACCCGGCCGGCTTCAACGCGGCGATGACCAAGCTCTCGACGACACAAGCCGCGCTGACGGCGGCCGAGGACGAGTGGCTGGAGCTCGAGGCCCTGCGCGAGGAACTCACGTCGTCCTGAGCGCAGCGAAGGACGACGGAGCGTGTCAGAGCAGCACTGCCGAGAGAATCAGCAGGATCACGATCGCGAGGACACCCTGCACGGCAGTGCCGCCCGACAGCGTGAGCAGTGCGCGCGATGGTGTCAGCCGCTGGGCATGCGCGGTGAGCCAGAAATGCGTGTCGTTGATGTGGCTCACGGTCATCGCGCCGGCGCCGATCGCGGCGACGGCCAGTGCGCGGCCCGTCGGTGCGTCGAGACCCAATGCGGGCAACAGCGGTTCGATCATGCCGGCCGTGGTCAGCGTCGCGGTCAGCGACGAGCCCAGCATGGTCTTGACGATCGCCGCCACGAGGAACGGTGTCAGGACGCCCCAGCGTTTCACCGACAGCGCCTCGCCGAGCAGCTCGGCGGCGCCGGTCTCGTCGAGCACGCGGCCGAAGCCACCGGCGATACCCATGACCATCAGCGCGCCGGCGGCGGCGGTGATCGCGTCGCCGGCCCAGCCGCGCTCCGACAGCGCCGCGGCGTCCCAGCGCCAGACCAGCAGCAGCGCCAGGCCGGCGGCGAAGACCATCAGCATCAGCGGCCGGCTGATGCCGGTGAACAGCTCGCGCATGCCGCCCCGACCCAGCGGCTCGCTGGGAATCTGCGCCACGGATTGAACGATCAGTAGCGCGATCGGGATCAGCACCGGCAACACAATGGTTAGCACATCACGGCTGCGCATAGGCTCGGTGGTCACGTCAGCGTCGTTGTCGTCGACCGTTGGCAACGCCCGACCGGCGTAGAACCAGCCGGCCAACGCGATGACCACCGCCAGCGGCGTGCCGATGGCGAAGACCGTCATGGCATCGGCACCGAGCACCGATGCGCCGGCGATGGCGATCGGCGAGGGCGGCACCAGCGCGAAGGACGCCAACAGCGACAGCGACAGCACCAGCGCCGAATGACCGCGCAACGCGCGCACCAGCGGCAGCAGCAGCGCTAGCCCCGCCGTCGGCGAAGCGCCCGTGCCGGCGACCAGGCCGATCGGCACCGCGATGGCGGTGGAAACACGCCGACGCGCGAGCGCCGCGCCGACCCGTGCCGCCGCGCCGGAGCGCTCGACGAAAGTGGCGGCGATGATGCCGCCCAGCAGCACCAGCCCGACCTGATCGAGCGTGTGCACGAAGCCGATGCTGAAGGTGCGGCCGATCGAGCTGATGGTCATGTCGGCGGCGAAGCCATAGGCGACGATCAGCCCGGCGAGTGCCAGAGTGGCGTGCAGGCGAAAGCGGCCGGTGAGGATGACGAGCAGAACGACGGCGATCGCCAGCAGCGCGGCGCAGTACAATAGACCCGTCATTCATCCCCCGGCCGTCTCGACGGGCCGCAGGGTGCGGCAAACACGGGCGGACCGCCAGCGCGGACTGGCGCTCCGCGCCACAGGCGTGATGGCAACATGAGCGACGGACTACCCGACGGTCTCGAGGCGTACAAGCGCACACCGGTATTCGATCAGGATACGCTGCCCGCCGGGCTACGCCGTGCGCATCGCACCAAGCCCGGCGTATGGGCGCTGATCCACGTGATCGAAGGGCGGCTGCGCTTTCGTGTCCTGGAGCCATTCGAGGAGATGGAGCTTGTACCCGGCAAACCCGGGGTGGTTCGCCCGGAGCAGCCGCACGAGGTCGAGCCCCTGGGTCCCGTTCGCATGTATGTCGAGTTCCACGCTGCCCCCTAAGGGCGCTATGGTCGGCTGGATGACGCGCTTCGTCCTGCTGCTCTTGCTCCTCCTGGCGCCCCCGGTTCTGGCGGCCGACCCTGGTTTCATCCGCGTCGAGGGCAAGCGCTTCGTCGCGCCGGACGGCAAGACCATCCAGCTCAAGGGCATAAATCTCGGCAACTGGCTGATGCCCGAGGGCTACATGTTCAAGTTCGAGCGCGCCAAGGCGCCGCGCCAGATCGAGGGCGCGATCGAGCGTCTGGTCGGGCCCGAGGCGGCGCAGCGCTTCTGGCGCAGCTATCGCGAGACCTACATCACCGAGGACGACTTCGCCTTCATCAAGTCGGTCGGCTTCAACCATGTGCGTATTCCGCTGCACTACAAGCTCTTCGTGCGCGGCGAGCGCTTCGAGGGCGAGGGTTGGGCGCTGCTCGATCGCGCCGTCGGCTGGGCCAAGGCGCACGGCCTCTACGTCGTGCTCGACATCCACGCCGCGCCCGGCGGCCAGACCGGCATCAACCACGACGACGGGCCGGGCTATCCGCTGATGTTCTACGTGCCGGAGCACCGCCGCCGCACCATCGCGCTGTGGCGGCATATCGCCGAGCGCTACCGCGACGAGCCGGCGATCCTCGGCTACGACCTGCTCAACGAGCCGATCGCGCCCTATCACGACACGGCGTGGCTCAACCCCAAGCTCGAGCCGTTCTATCGCGAGGTCACGGCGGCGATCCGCTCTGTCGATCCGCACCGCATCATCTTCCTCGCCGGCGGCCAGTGGAGCTCGACCTTCGACATGTTCGGGCCGCCGTGGACACGCAATCTCGCCTATACCTTCCACAGCTTCTGGGCGAGCACCAAGCGCGACTCGATCCAGCGCCACCTGAACTTCAGCGAACGCCACGACGTGCCGCTGTTCATCGGCGAGACCGGCGAGCTGACCGACGAGTGGAACGAGGGCTTCCGTACGCTGCTGGAGCGCCACGGCATCGGCTGGAGCTTCTGGACCTACAAGAACCTCGACACACCCTCGACCATCGTGTCGATCACGCGGCCCGCCGACTGGAACCACGTCGTCGCCGTCGCCGACCGGCCGCGCGGGCGATGGAACGATCCGCCGCCGGTGCCGCGCGAGCGGCTCCACGACGCGCTCGGCCAGTATCTCGAAGGCACGCGCTTCGCCAACGGCACGATCCGCTGGAGCTATCTGAGATCGCTGGGGCTGAAATCGGCCCCATAGGCGCCGCCGCGCGATCGCTCAGCGCGACGCCGGCGTCGGCATCATCGGGAAGCCCGCTTCCTGCCAGGCCTGCAGGCCGCCGCGATACCAATAGACGTTGCGGTAGCCGGCGTTCCAGGCGCGCAGTACGGCGTTGTACGACTCCCAGCAGCGTACACCTTGGCAGAAGAACACGATCGGGAAGTCCTTGCGGCCGTTGGTGAGCTGGTTGAGCTCGTTGGAGAGCGCGGTCTGCACCTGGTCGTTGAAGCTGCCGCCGCGGCCGCCATAGGCGATGTAGCGCGACTTGACGATGGTCTGGGGATGTTGGCCCTCGAGCACGTCGACCAGCAGGAACTGCGTGCCCTTGCGGATCTCCTCCTCGAGCAGCACGGTCGAGATGACCTTGCCCACCGGGATGGTCATGGGCGTCGGGCTGCCGACGTTGCTCTGCAGCGTGCTCTGCGCCGTCACGCCGAAATCGCGTGTCTCGTCGCCGAAGGCGCGCCCGCCCGGCGGCGGCGTCTGGGTCACTTTCGGCGTCTGGCCCTTGCCGGGCATGTCCGCCGGCTCGGGCTCTGTCACGGTGCCAGGCGGCACCTTGGGATCCGGCTTCGGATCGGGTTTGGGGTCCGGCCTCGGATCGGGCCTTGGGTCGACACGCGGCTTGGGATCGGGCTTGGGATCCGGCTTCGGATCGACGCGCGGCTTGGGATCGACGACGGGCGGCTTGGGATCGGGCTTCGGCTCAGGCCGGATGACGGAGTCGATCACGAAGATCGCCACGATCAGCAGCAGCACGCCGCCGACCGCCGCGAGAATGATCGCGTTGCGCCGGCTGGTATGGGCCGCGACCGCGCCGCCCGAACCGCTCGGAACGTAGACGCCGGGCGGCGGCTGTGTCCCCGGCGGCACGTAAGCCTGCTGCGGTTGGCCGTAGTTTCCCTGCGAAGTCGGCCCGGCGGGATAGCCCTGCTGCGGCTGGCCGTAGGCCCCCTGGGACGTTGGCCCGGCCGGGTAGCCCGGGGGTTGGCCGTAGTTTCCTTGCGAAACCGGCCCGGCGGGATAGCCCTGTTGCGGCTGGCCATACGCCCCTTGGGAGGCGACGCCCTGGGGCGGATAGCTGCTGGGCGGATTGACCCACGAGCCCTGTTGCGCGCCGGGCTGGCTCACGCCCGGTGGCCGCTGCGCTGGTTCCGACACGCCGACCCAGCCGTCATTGGAGTCGGGCATCGCCGGCATCGCACCCGCCGGCGCCGCGCCACCGTAAGCCGAGGGCAGGGGGCCCCGGCCAAGGCCGTGGGCGCAGGCGCGCACCACTGGCAGCGCGATATCCTTGCGGACGCCGAGATTACCCTCGATGCGCGCCGCCAGCCGGTCGATCTCGAACACCACCTGGTCCGGCCGCGTCGAGGAGAGCGCGTCAAAAATGCCGTCGTCGATACAGCTGCCGACCACGCGAATCTCACGCCGCGCCTCGGGCACGCGGTCGGAAAGCACCGACACGACGCGACGGCGGTCGCTGAAAATGTTGGCGCCGAAGCGTCCCGGCAACTCGGCCAGAACCTTGGCGATCGCGTCATATGGGTCGTCGGCCATGACGTTCTCTACCGTGCCGCCGCGGTGAACGGAAGGCTGAGGCAATCGATTTCGCGTGACCGATTCATTGCACGACGCCGCAACCGATCATGCGCTGGCAATTGTCCGACAGGATGCACAACCGGCTGTTCCGCAGCTCGACGTCCTGGCCGCCGCCGCCGGCGAAAATGGCGCAGGCGCCGCTGACGTTCAGCCCGTCGCGCTGCCATTGCGGCTGCAGGACACGGAAGATCTCGTTGCCCTGCTGCACCCGCTGGAACGGGGCGACCACGGAAATGCTCTCGGGCTGATCGGCCGGAGCGTTGATCGTCGAGACGCCGAGGATACCGCCGCCCCAACCCTGCTTGGAGACGCCGACCATGACGCGAAACGGCTGCTGACCGGCCGGCGCGAGGAAGACGAACACCCAGGCCTGACCGCCATCGAGGGCCCGCAGCGCCGGCATTTGGCCGCTGTCGGGCGAGGCGATCATCGGCAGGTCGCCCTGTTGCGGCGGCGGCTGTCGGCCCTGCGGCGGCTGACCTTGGGGCGGACGTTGCTGCGGTGGGCCGGACTGCGGCGGTTGCTGGGGAGGTTGCTGCTGCGGCGGACGTGGCGGCGGCTCGTTCTGTCGGCCGCCACCGCCCATCTGATAAGCGGTGATCGCACCAATCACGGCGACGACGCCGATCGCCCATTTCAGACCGGCGCTGCTGCGCGCCGGCGGGGGCACTGAGGGATAGGGCGGTGGGTAGGGCTGCGCTGGCGGCGCCGATGGTGGAGGGGCGGCCGCCGGCTGCGCCTGTCGTGCAGCGGGCGCGCCGACGGCGCTGGAGACGCCGACCCATTCGGTCTGACCCGGCGGCGTGGCGCGCGGCGCGGGCATCGCCGGCATGACCGGTGCTGGCGCGGCCGGCGGCCCGACCAGGGCGCCCAGGTGCGCCGCGACATGCACGCCGACCATAGCGTCATGCGGGTTCACGCCGTCGCTGGCGGCGATCTCCTGGGCGATGCGCTGCATGTCGGCGGCCGGATCGCGGCTGGCGCGCAACCGGTCCATGGCGCCGGCGGCCAGCGCCGCGGCGGCGGCCTTGATGGCGCCGCGCATATCGGGCGCCTGGTCGGAGAGCATCGGCACCAGCCGGCGCGGGTCGTTGAGCACGGCGTCGCCGAAACGTCGCCGCGCGTCGACGAATAAACCGACGATGCGCTGCGGGTCGTCGCTCATGCGGTCACTCCAGGCCCGGCGCTCACCAGACGACGTCGCTCGCCGTCTTCTTCTGCCGCTCCGCGTCGCGCGCCAGCACGGTCAGCGGATCGGGCGCGTTTGTCGACTGGGACACCGACTTCACCGGCACCGTGGTCGCCCATTTGATGCGGTTGACCAGGTCCTGGGCGTTGTTGGCGCGCAGCGGCTTGAAGTCGGGATGGGCGATGAAGCGCTCGAGGATCTCGATGTCGGCGTCGCCGCCGATCGCCACCGCCACGCGCAGGGAGCGCTGGCCATAGGGTGCCGCGAGAAGTCGTTTCATGCCCATGTCGAAATCGTCCGAGGGCTGGCCGTCGGAGACCAGCACGATTACCGGCGGCAGCTGCCGGCCGGGCATGTATTCGGGGTTGAGGATGTCGGCGATGGCGCACAACGCCTCGCCCATATGCGTCTCGCCGCCAGCGGCGAGGTCGGTCCATTCGAGGTCGTCGACCAGGGTGGGGTCGGGAACGTGCCACTGCGCACCCGAGGCGAAGCGCAGCACGCGCACCATCAGGTCGGTTTCGGGATTGTCGGCGGCGGCGGCGCGCATCTCGGGGATGGCGGCGCGCATCGCGTAGTTCAGAGACGCGATCTTGTCGCCGGTCATCGATCCCGAGCAATCCAGCGCCAGCACGACCTGGAGCTGGCGGCGGACCAGCGCCGTCTGCCCGAGATTGGGAAGGTCGATCGCCATGCCGCGCGCCTCAGCCCGTCACGGTGCCGAGGATACCGCCGCCGAAATCAATCGCCATGCCGGGCACCAGACGCACGTTCTTGTTGGGCTCGATCGGCTGCACCGAGTTGTCGCGCATGCGCGCGTACCAGGTGCCGCTGCCGAGATTCTTCAGGCCGATCACGCCGGGGTTTCGCGGATGCACCGCGACCTCGCCGACCACGCCGTTGCCGCGCCCGGCCAGCGAGGGAACCATCGCCAGATCGAGCCGCGCACCTGGCGTCAGCGGCATGTTCATGCCGGCGACGTTGAGCGCCATCGGCATGCTGGCCGCCGCCGGTGCCACCGGCGCGGTCGGGGCGATCGGCGCCGGCGGCGGGGTAGCCTGGCCCAGCGGGCCGGCCGGCGCCCAGCCACCAGGCTTCGCGGCGGGCGGCGGCGCGGCGGCCGGCGGTGGGGCGACCGAGCCGAGCGGACCAGCGGGCGTCCAAGCCGGCGTCGCCGGCGCGGCGGCCATCGGCGGCGGCACATGCGAAGGACGCGGTGGGATCGGACCTGCGCCGGGCGCGCCGACGACGATCGAGCCGCCACCATCGGTACCGCCACGACCGAAGATGCTGGACTCGATCTCGCGCGCCTTCAGCAGGCAGGCGATCATGATGATCACCGTGAGCAGAGCGATGACGTACTGCAGGGGAGGCCAGAGTGCGTCGATGGAGTTCCAAAGGCCGTGCAGCACGGATGCGGTCACCCAGCCGATGAGCAGCAACTGGACCGCCTTCTTCGGCCGGATCACCGCCAAGCCGATGAAATAGGCGAACACCACGGAGTAGCCGATGTGACCGGCGATCCCGTTGAACACGCGCGGCAGCAGCAGCATCAGGCCGACGCCATAGGCGCCAAAGTCATTTCCCCGCGTCGCCCGCATTATCCTGTTGACCTCGCGGGGTACGTACTCGCCCCACGTCTCAATCAGGATGAAAGCCGCACCGGCGGCCAGCGCCATGAGCACGGCGTCGAGCGGACCGCGGACACGAAGCAGATCGTACAGCGTCGGCGACAATGTCTGACGCAGCTTGACGCCCCAGACGGTGAGCGCCCCACCGACAAGAATCGGAATGCCCTTCAGAAACTCTTCCGCCATGCCAGCGCCGAAGAACATGGTGACAAACTGATGCCCGAACCCCGGCGCCGGTCCGCCGCGCATGACTACCGCCATCCAGGCGCCGACGTCGCCGGGTAGGATCTTGCGGAAAAAGAAGAAGATCGCGCTGGCAACGGGCGTGAGGAGGAACAGCGCGACGACGGCGAACGGAAAGATGAGGTACCAGAGCTTCCGGTCGCTGCGGGAGTACACCTGGAGCGCCGTGACGGTCATCAGCAGGATGTAGAATGTCACGACCAGGCTGATATTGCTGAAGACCCCAATACGCACTTCCGGACTTTTCGCGCTCAGCATCTCGTTCATCAGACCGAAGAGCGCGACCGTGACGATGGCCGTCACCAGGCCGAAAATGAAGAGCGGGCTCTTCCACAGCTTGATCTTGCTCGACCGGATCGGGACGATCTCCGAGAAGGAGGCCTCGTCGTGATCCCGCGGCACCGGCGGCATCATGTTGTTGCCGGTCATCGGCTACTCCCGTGTTCGTCCCGGCGTGCGCCGGCCCCGTCCCCTCGATCCCCGCGATGATGGCCGATCATCGCCGTCATGGCTACCAGTCGCTATCGTCGCCCGCCGCCGGGGCGCCCGCCGTCCGGTTGGCGAGGCACAGCGTGACGTCGTCGCCGCTGCCGCGCCGCGACACCTCCGCCAGCCACTCGTCGAGCCGCCCGAGGACTTCGGGCAGGCCGACCTTGCGCACCGTGTCGCGATATTGCCGGGCGATGGCCAGGAAGGCCGCCTCGTCGGCGAAGGACTTGGCGATGCCGTCGGTCGACAGCATGACGAAGTCCGGCCAGTTCGCGGCGCCATCGGCGGCCATGGTCGTCACGCGAAAGCGCTGGGCGGCGTCGATCGCGCAGAGTGAATAGGTCTGCTCGCCGACCAGCCCGTGGTCGACCGGCAGCGGCCTCTCGATGCGGCCGTCGGGATAGCCGAACAGCACGTCGCTGTCGCCGATCTGCAGCACCAGCAGCTGGCCGGGCGCCATGGCCACCGCCGCCAGCGTGCAGCCATAGGGGACCAGCACGTCGCTGGTGGCCTCGACCCAGTCGGCGCCGGCCCCGGCGCGGGCCTGGTGGTCGGCCATCACCCCTTCGCGCCAGCGGGCGAGGATCTCCTCGACGACGCCCTCCCCGCCGCCGTTACCCCCGACAAATCGGCGCAAGGCCTCGATGGCGCAGCTCACGGCGATGCGCGAGCCGACATCCGAGCGGTCGTAGGCCGGCGCGCCGTGGCCGTCGGCGACGGCGGCGATGAAGGCCTCGGCGTCCAGCGTCGGCTTGCCACCGGCTCCCGCCGGCGCCCAGGCGATCGCGTCCTGATTGGGCTTGTTACGACGCACATGCGAGGCGCCGCGCACCGACGAGCCGCCGGCGGCCCATACCCCGTTGGCCAGGCTCATCGCGGGCGCTCCCGCGCCGGCGCGGCCGTGTCGCCGGTGACGAAGCGGCCGACACGGCGGCCGAAATCGACCGTTGTCTCGTCCATGATGCGCACCGCGCGGCCGGGATCGACCGTCACCGCGCTGCCGTCGCTCAGGGTGACCTTCCAGGGGTTGCGCATCAGGTTGCGCAGACCCCACACGCCCTTGTTGGTGGGGTGCTCCTCGACGATGCCGGCCATGGTCGTGAAGTCGACCGGCCGGTCCGGATCGATGTGGTGGATGGCGATGCCGATACCGGGTCCCAGGGTGATGGTGTCGCGGCCGATCAGCAGCACCGGGGGCAGGGACATCGGCCGGCCGCAGGCGACGCAGACGGTGGGCATCAGGGTCTGGCCCTTCACGCCCTGGCGCGGCGCCTGGTCGTAGCCGCAATGCTGGCAAGTGACGCAGCCATCGACCATGCGCGCGAAATTGGTGCGCCACTCCGGTTCCAGCACGCGTTCGCCGGGCTGGCGCAGGCCGACGGTGAAGGAGCGCGTGAACAGCGAGCGGATCGCCGGGGTCAGCGAGTTCCAGCGCGCGACGATGGCGTCGTGCACGCCCGGCACCGGCCCGTTCGACTGGTCCTGCGGGTCGAAGATGAAGACAGGGTTGCGGCCGTACAGGCTGGTCTCGGCCGAGGAGTCCATGATCTGGACCTCGTTCTCGCGCCGCCCGTCGAGCGGGTGCCAGCTATGGATGATGTAGAAGAACAGCACCGCCATGGAGAACAGGTCGGTCTTGGTGCTGGGTAGCGTCTCGCGCCGCACCACCTCGGGCGCCATGAACTTGCGCGTGCCGAACACCGCGGCGTCCATGCCGTCGATATCGACGTTGTCGTTGTCGCAGATCAGGATGTCGCCGCTCTGCGTATGGAAGAAGATGTTGCCGAAATTGATGTCCTGGTAGCAGAAGCCGCGCGCGTGCAGCTCGAGGAAGTTCTGCGCGATTCGCAGGCAAATCATCACCCGCTTCGCCAGCGGCAGATCGATGCGCTTGGGCGGCCGCGCGATCAGGTCGCGCATGCCGTTGTAGTCGCCGTCGCGCAGCGGCATGACGTAGCCGAAGCTCCTGGAGCCGGCGATCTCGACCAGATCGATCGGCCACAGGAAGCGGTCGGTCGGCGGGCCGATGCCGATGGCGCGCGACAGCCGCGCCCGCAAGGTGCGGTCGATCGAGGCGATGTCGTCGTGATACCACTTGAGCGCGAAGCGCGTGCCTTCGATGGCGACGGCGTAGACCGCGCCCTGGCCCCCGGCCCCCAGGAGGTTCTCGACATGCCCCCGGCGCCGTCCGTGAACGGTCATCAGCGGCGTACCGCGTGGCAGTTCGTCGTTCGTTGTCCCGCTCATCCGATCGTGTCCCGACCCGCTCTCCGGCGGGAGCGGCGCGTGCCGCCACCCGACTCGCGCCGGGACCGTCGACAGAGTACATGCCGCGTCCGCGGTTTTCTAGCGCGGGGAATCGGCGAGTGGTATGACAGCGCTCCGCCGATCCACCACCGGGCACCACGCCGTTGATCCGCCGTCTGTCCACCCTGCTGCACGGCGACCTCGTCGGCTTCAGCCGGATGATGGAGGCGGCCGAAACCACGACCGTCGCGGCCGTGAAATGGGCCCAGACCCAGGTCTGGGAGCCGGCGATCGCGCGCGGCGGCGGCCGGCTGGTCAACACCGCCGGCGACGCCTTCCTGGTCGAGTTCGAGTCCACCCGCCGGGCGATCGGCTGCGCCTTGGAGATCCAGGCCGATCTCGCCTGGCGCCAGCGCGAGTTGCCGGCCGAGCGCCGGCTGACCTTCCGCATCGGCATCAACCGCGGCGAGGTGCGCGTCGACGGCGGCAACATCTTCGGCACGGCGGTCAACATCGCCGCCCGCCTGCAGTCGCTGGCCTCGCCCGGTACCATCTTCGTCTCGGCGGCGGTGCGCGAGGAGATGGGCGAGCCCGAGGGCTACGCCTTCACCGATCGCGGCGATCTGTCGCTGAAGAACATCGCCCGGCCGGTGCGCGTCTACGAGATCTCGGTCGACGCCGCCGGTCATGTGCGCACCAATATTGTGCGCGAGCGCTGGCGTGTCGTGGGTCGTCGGCGCAACGGCGGGCCGATCGATGTCACCCTGGACGCCGCGGCGCTGGCCACGGCGGAGGGCATCATCGTCGGCCGCGTGCCCGAGCAGTGTCACCTGACGATCGACGATATCAGCGTCTCGCGCCGGCATTTCCGCCTGCGCCAGCTCTCGCCCGAGATGCTCTCGGTCGAGGACCTCGGCTCGACCAACGGCACCGTCGTCGCCGGCCGCCGTCTGACACCGGGCCAGCCGATTCCGATCCCGGCCGGCACCAGCGTGACCTTCGGCGAGGTCACGGTGAGCATCGCGCGCGTGCCCGCAGGCGGCGAGTCGACGCAGTGGTGAGTCCGCTCGACATTCGCGTGATGTCCGCGCTCGACCTGGCGCGCGCGCTCGACTGGGCTGCCGCCGAGGGCTGGAATCCCGGCCTCGACGACGCGCGCGCCTTCCAGATCGCCGATCCCCAGGGTTTCCTCGTCGGCCTGCTCGACGGCGAGCCGGTGGGATGCGTGTCGGTCGTGCGCTATGGCGGCGATTTCGCCTTCCTCGGCTTCTACATCACGACACCACAAGCGCGCGGCAAGGGCTACGGCATCCAGCTCTGGAACGCCGGCATGGCGCGGCTTCAGGGCCGCAATATCGGCCTCGATGGCGTGCCGACGCAGCAGGACAACTACCGCAAATCGGGATTCCGGCTTGCTTGGCGCAACATCCGTTACCAGGGCCCGGCCGCCGCGCGCGGCCTGCCACCGCCGGGTATCGCTATCGCGGACGCCAAGACGCTGCCGTTCGACGGTGTCGCCGCCTACGACCGCCGCTTCTTCCCGGCGCCGCGCGACGGCTTCCTCGCCAACTGGATCGGCGCGCCCGGCCATGTCGCGCTGGCGGCGATAAGTGATGGCGCGCTGGCCGGTCTTGGTGTCATCCGCCCATGCCGCGCCGGCTTCAAGATCGGGCCGCTCTACGCCGCCGACGCCACCATCGCCGCCGCTCTGATCAGCGCTCTTTGCGAGCGGGCCGGGCCGGGCGTCGTGGCGCTCGACGTGCCGGAGAACAACACCGCGGCGGTGCATCTGGCGGAGTCGCTGGGCATGGTGCCGGCCTTCGAGACCGCGCGCATGTACACCGGCGCCGATCCCGCGATCGACGCCGCCGGGCTGTTCGGCGTCACCACCTTCGAGCTCGGCTGATGCGCCTGCTGCTGATCAACCCCAACACGACGCAGGCGATGACCGACAAGGTGCTGGCGGTCGCGCGCGCGGGTGTGAGCAACGAGGTCGAGCTGGTGGGCGCCACCGGCCGCTTCGGCGCCGCCTATGTCGCCAGCCGCGCCGCCTACGCCATCGCCGGCCACGCCGCGCTCGACGCCTGGGCCAACGCGTCGGGGGAATTCGACGCGGTGGTACTGGCCTGCTTCGGCGATCCCGGCCTCGACGCGCTGCGCGAGATCTGCCCAGTGCCGGTGGTCGGCATGGCCGACGCCTCGCTGATGGTGGCGGCACAGCTCGGCGCGCGAATCGGCATCGTCACCGGCGGCGAGCGCTGGGGGCCGATGCTGCGCGAGTTCGTCGCCGCGCGCGGTTTCGCCGACCGCGTCGCCTCGATCCGCACCGTGGCGCCGACCGGCGCCGACATCGCGCGCGATCCCGACGGATCGCTGGCGCTGTTGGCGCAATCCTGCGTCACTGCGGTCGAGGAGGGCGCCGATGTCGTGATCCTCGGCGGCGCGGGATTGGCCGGCCTCGCCGATCGGATGCGAGATCGCGTGCCGGTGCCGCTGGTCGATGGCGTCATCGCCGCTGTCGGTCAGGCGCTGACGCTCGCAGGCCTCGGCGTCGGCAAGGCTAGCCGCGGCAGCCTCGCGCAAACGCCAGCGGTGGAGAGTGTCGGACTGTCGGCACCGCTGGCACGTCGTCTCGGCGGGCACTGATCAAAAAGGGGAGAGAAACATGACAAAGCCGCTGGACGGCAAGGTCGCGCTGATCACCGGCGCGGGCAAGAACATCGGCAGGGCGGTCGCGCTGAAGCTTGCGGCCGATGGCGCGGCGATCGTCGTCAATGGCCGCGCTGATCGCGCCATCGTCGACTCGGTGGTGGGCGAGATCACGGCGGCGGGTGGCCGAGCGGTGGCGGCGATGGGCGACGTTTCCGATGCGCGCGCGGTCGAGCAGATGATGGGCGCGGTGATCGCGCAGATGGGCGGGGTCGACATCGTCGTCAGCAACGCCGGCCTGCGCCGCCAGACCTCGTTCCTCGACATGCAGCTTCAGGAGTGGCGCGAGATCCTGTCGGTCGCGCTCGATGGCGCCTTCATCCTCGCCAAGGCGACGGTACCCTCGATGATCGCGCGCGGCGGCGGCGCCTTCGTCGCGATGTCGGGAATCTCGACCCACGTCGGCACGCCCAACCGCTGTCACGTCTCGGCGTCGAAGTCGGGACTCGAGGGGCTGATGCGCGCGCTGGCGATCGAGCTGGCGCCGCAGCGCATCACCTTCAACTGCGTGGCGCCGGGCGCGGTCGACACCGCACGTGGCGCCACCGCCGGCCCGATGCCTTCCACCTTGGCCGATCGCGGCATTCCGCTTGGGCGCAAAGCCACGGTGGACGAGATCGCCGGCACCGTGCGCTATCTGGTGGGGCCGGAAGGCGCCTACACGACCGGCCAGACCATCCACGTCAATGGCGGTGTGTTCCTGACTTAGGACGAACGGTCATCATGCTCGCCACGGCGGAGATCTGGTCTAGTCGCAGTCGCCAGGGGCGCGCTTCTGACACACACGACGCTGCCAACTCTCCATATCCGCTAGGCGCTTGCCCACCTTGAGAAGTTCGTTCTGAAGGTTGGTGCTGGTTGCCTGGGTCTGCTGCAGCTGCTTGCTCATTGCGGCCAAGGACTCACGAATATCGACCAAGTGCGGAGGACTGGGCTTTAGCCACCAACCAAGGCCGGCCCCCAATCCGACCCCTAACGCGAAGACGATAGATACTCCGATGGTTCGGCGGCGACCGGGCGGGGAGGATGACGCCGGCGGCGTCTCGGCACGCTCTCGTTTCAAGTTGGGCTCCACCGAAGCTGGCTCCGGCCGCGGGGAATCGGTCGTCGGAGTCTGTGCTCCACCGTCTTTCTTGTAGGCGGTCGGCTTGCCCGCGGTCTTGAGCGGCGAGCTGTAGTCGTCGGCTGTCTTGTCGCGCCAGTTTGACACGATACCCTCCTCATGGCGGGGCTACGCGATGCTTCGCTCTTTCATGACTGCGAGAATAAGTTGTCTTAAGAGTGGCACGCCTTCCCCCTTCAACGCCGAGCCATAGATGGAAACCACGCGATCCTCAGCGTGCGTGAGGTTCACGAGTTCCGTGCGAATGCCGCTGTATTGATCGCGGACGTGGTTCATCACCGCCTCGGATCGATCGGTGAGCAGATCCAGTTTGTTGATGAACAGAACGACGTAGCAAAGGCTATCACGCTTCAGTGTGCCATAGGTCATGCTGAGCATGTCCCCATCCCATAGATCGCGATGAACCTTGATGCGGGCGTCATCGACATTTGGTGAGGGTTGGACCTGCTGATTGTATGTTGGTGGCGGCTCTCGGACATCGACCATGAAGACGACGATGTGTATGTCGCGAATCCCTTTGGCTATTTCGGCCACCGTGGCCATGGATTGACCGACGTGATCGACAACATTGATCGTCACAGGCAGCGCTAGCCGTGAGCCAGCCATCGTGTAGTTCATGCTATGCGAGTACATTTCCGCCACCGTCGTTTTTCTCTGTGGCTGCGCGTTCTCGTCGTTTGTGAGCGAGCGAATGAGTTGTGTTTTTCCAGTCCCTCCGGTCGCCACCAGGAAAATGGTTACGTGAGGGCCCCTCGCCTTCTCTCTGACGAACTGGAGGAATTCGACGATCGTGACGACCGCTCCCCCACCTACGTGCGACCGGGGGCCGGCCCATCGCTTATAGCCTTTGATCATCCCCCAAAGGGCGCCACCGGCGGCGACGCCCCACGCGAGGATTCCCAAGAAGTCCGACCCGAACATGTCGCCTCCCTGTCCTCATTTTTTTCTTGTTGGTTTCATTTTATTGCCAAGCGCGCTACGGGCGCCAGCGTCTTGTCGAAAGCGCTCCCATCCTCGGGTCAAGGTCCGCCAGCTGGAGATGGGTAGGGCTCGCGACGCTTCAGTGGACGCGCGCCGTGACGTGCAGCCGAAATCGTCAGATTGGCTCGTTCAAGAACCGATCGACCAGCCGGTCGGCACCGGTGCGGTCGGTGAAGACGAGATGACGTGCGAGGTTGCGCGCCGAGGAGGCGAGGTAGAAGCGCTCGTATTGCTCGTTGCGGCTGGCCAGCGCGCTGCCGGTGTAGTCCCAGGCTAGCCGGAAGATGCGCGCACGTTGCTCCGCCGGCATGCCCTTGGCGCCGGGCAGGTAGGTGTCGATCAGCGGCCGCAACGCTTCATCGGCGAATTGCGCCGCCGTCGGCGTGGCGAAGAGATTGTGCGAGCCGATCAGGCGGATGATCTCGTTCACGCGCGGGAACCACAGCGGCAGGGTGCAGCGCAGCGCGTGCAACGGGCGCTGGTCGCAAGTGAACATGCCGGCGCCCCACTCGCGCGCGCCGGCCTCGGCGGCGAGCACGGCCGAGCGCGTGAACTCGGCGTAGGTCCAGATCTCGCCGATCATCTGCATGGTGGCGGGATCGGCGGCGTTGATCGCCTCGGCCATGCGCATCGCCACGCCCCAGGCGAACTCCAGCTTCACCGCCGCGCGGATCATCGTTTGCTGCATGATGTTGGACGGCCAGCTCGAGCGCATGACCGTGTTGTAGGCTTCCATGTTGCGGTCGATGAACACGCGATCGCGCGGTATCTCGACGTCGTCGAAGATCACGAAGGCGTCCTGCTCGTCGAAGCGGCTCGACAACGGATGGTCGAAGCGGCTGGTGCCTGAACTGACGCTGTCGCGGCATAGGAACTTCAAGCCCGGCGCCGACATCGGCACGCAGAAGGAGAGCGCGTAGTCGTCCGCGCCCGGTGGCAGCGGCAGGCCGGGGTAGACGGCGAGCTCGTCGGCGAAGGGCGCCAGCGTGGCGAGGATGCGTGCGCCGCGCACGACGATGCCGTGCTCGGTCTCGCCGACGACGCGCAGCGCCTGCTGGTTGCCGGCCTGCGGCGCGTCGCCCAGCGCCTTGTCGACCGTGGGCTGCACGATGGTGTGGGTCAGCGAGATGTCGTGGCGGCGCAGGAATTTCTGGTACGCGACCAGGCGCGCGGCGCCTTCGTCGTTGCCATTCGCGCCCCATTCGTCGGGCCGGCCGGCGAAGCCCGCGTAGGTGACGTTCATGTAGTCGGGCGTGCGGCCCATCAAGCCGACGGAGTACTCCGACACGCGCCGCAAGGCCTTGTGCCGGCGCTCCAGATCGGCGCGCGAGCGCGGGATCATATGACTGACCGCGATCGGCTCGCCGGTCTCCGGATCCGGCATCAGGCAATCGTCGGCGTGGCGGTGCTGCAGGTCGAAGACCTCGGCCAGCGCGTGCGCCGCGCCGCTCAGCGCCGGGTGGTCGACG
Source organism: uncultured Rhizobiaceae bacterium (assembly GCA_964437145.1). Classification (GTDB taxonomy): domain Bacteria; phylum Pseudomonadota; class Alphaproteobacteria; order Reyranellales; family Reyranellaceae; genus JAFAZJ01. Next base: position 5,730 of record CAYTFW010000094.1, on the reverse strand, counting down.
ACGTCGGTTACGCGATCGCCGTCGACCCAAACCTCGCGGTCGCCGCGCAGGCCTTGGAGGAACTGCTTACCCGTACGCGCTGGCATGTCGCTACTTGGTGCTGGTCACCGGGGCGGGCGTGGTAATCACCGCCGTGACGTCGCACTGCACCAGCGCGTCGCCCTCGCCCGCCAGGCCCTGGGTGTGACGCGCCGGCCGCGACTGGGCATGGGGGAACATCTTCACCCATTCGGCGTTGATGGCGTCACGCTTGTGCGGCGGGCGCAGCCAGAAATTGATCTTCACGATGTCGTTGGTCGTGCCGCCCGCCGCTTCGACGAAGGCCCGCACATGGGCGAACAGACAGGCGAGCTGGCCGTCGAGCGTCTCGGGCAGCTTGCCGGTCTTGGGGTCGCGGCCGGCGATGATGCTCGACATCATCAGGTTGCCGACGATGCTGGCGCCGGGAATCGGGTTGCTGTGCTTGAAGCCGTCGATCTCGATGCTGCGCCGCCAGGTCATGTCGCTTTCTCCCTCGTGGTGATGCCATCGATCCACCGCGATGGGCGCGCCGTCAAGCCGTGTCGGTGATCGTCGGCTCGTACGGCGAGAGCGTGGCGCTTACGCGCCCGGCCGGGCCTTCTGGATCGCCGCCCAGACGCGGTCGCTGGTCGCTGGCATGTCGAGCTCGCGCACGCCCAGCTCGGCGAGCGCGTCCATGACAGCGTTCATCACCACCGGCATGGCGCCGACGGTGCCGGCCTCGCCGGCGCCCTTGGCGCCCAGCGGATTGAATTTGGTCGGCACCGGGTTGCTCTTGATCTCCATGTCGCACAGCGTGTCGGCGCGTGGCATGGCGTAGTCCATGAAGCTCGCGGTGTAGAGCTGGCCGGTCTGGCGATCCCACACCACGCGCTCCATCAGGATCTGACCGACGCCCTGCGCCACGCCGCCGTGGATCTGGCCCTTGAGCCCGATGGGATTCATCACCGTGCCGACATCGTCGACGACGGCGTAGCGGTCGAGCTTCACCTCGCCGGTCTCGGGATCGATCTCGACCTCGCAGATGTGGCAGCCGTTGGGATAGGTGTCGCGCGGGGACAGATAGGTCGCGTTCTCGAACAGCCCCATCTCCTCGCCCTTGGGCTGGCGGCCGGGCTGGAAGGCGGCCATCGCCACCTGCTTGAGCGACACCTTCTTGTCGGTGCCGGCCACGGTGAAGGTATTGTCGGCGAACTCGATGTCCTGCTCGCCGGCCTCGAGAATATGGGCGGCGATCCTCTTGCCCTTGGCGATCACCTTGTCGGCGGCGAGGAACAGGGCGGAGCCGCCGATCACTGTCGAGCGCGAGCCCATCGTGCCCATGCCGAAGGCGACGCGGTCGGTGTCGCCGTCGATGAACTTCACGTCGGCGGGATCGATGCCCAGCTTCTCGTTGAGGATCTGCTTGTACATGGTCTCGTGGCCCTGGCCCTGGGCCTTGGTGCCCATCAGCAGCAGCGCGGTGCCGGAGGGCGTGAAACGCACCTCGGCGTATTCCGGCTGCACCGTACCGGCGGCTTGCTCGATGGCGTTGACGATGCCAAGGCCGCGCAGCTTGCCGCGCGTCTTCGACTCGGCCTTGCGCGCGGCGAAGCCCGGGACGTCGGCCAGCTTCAGCGCCATGTCGAGGTTCTGCTCGAACGCGCCGCAATCGTAGTAGGGGCCGAGCGGCGACTGGTAGGGCAGGGCCGAGGCCGGCAGCATGTTCTTGCGCCTGAGCTCGACGCGATCGACGCCCAGCTCGCGCGCGGCGTCGTCGACCAGGCGCTCGATCAGGTAGATCGCCTCGGGCCGGCCGGCGCCGCGATAGGGCGCCGTCGGATTGGTGTTCGACAGCAGGCCGGTGATGTGCACGTAGGCCGCCGGGATGTTGTAGACGCCGACCACCGTACCGATCTGGCCGAACGGTGTCAGCAGGTTGCGGTCGGAGCCGATATAGGCGCCGATATTGGCCAGCATGTGCAGGCGCAGGCCGATGAACCGGTTGTCGGCGTCGAGCGCCAGCTCGATGTCGCCGATATTGTCGCGGCCGTGTTCGTCGGCCATCACCGCCTCGGAGCGTTCGCAGGTCCACTTCACCGGCCGGCGCAGCTT